>NZ_PIQX01000001.1:0-300000 GCF_003049085.1 Campylobacter concisus | reverse complement strand
ATACCAACGGTTATAAAAAATAGCCCTAAGAGCAAATCTCTAAAAGGTATGAGATCAACTTCGATTTGGTGTTTATACTGTGTCTCAGCCATCATCATACCGGCCAAAAATGCACCCAAAGAGTATGAGAAGCCAAAAAAGTGAGCCAAAGTACTAGAGCCAACGACCATAAATAAAATCGTAGCTATAAAAACCTCTTGCGAATTTGTTTGAATAACTTTATAAAATATCCAGTTGATGACATATTTACCAAGTAAAAATAGTACAACGATAAGAATAATCGCACTTGTAAATGTCTTTAGCAAAAGCTCATTTATTGAAGCATCTTGCGAGCTAAACATATCAATCATAAGTAAAATAGGAATGACGGCAATATCTTGAAATAGTAAAATTCCAAGTGCTTTTCTGCCGTAAATTTTACTCACATCGCCACTATCGTTTAGCGTCTTTAACACGATCGCAGTTGATGAGAGTGCAAGCGCAAGACCTGCAATAAGTGCCGTTTCGTCTTTTAAGTGAAGGGCATAATAAAGCATAACGCCCATTATAAAGCCACTTAAACAAACCTGTAAGCCACCGTTTAAAAAGACCTCTTTTTTCATGCCCATTAAGTGCTTAAAACTAAACTCAAGCCCAATGGTAAACATCAAAAACGCGATACCAAATTCCGCGATATGAGAAATTTCATCATTGCTTTTTAGGTTGAAAAATTCTGATATAAGCGTACCTGTTACGATGTAGCCGATGATGGTTGGTATCTGAAATTTTTTAAAAATGACATTTAATGCGACTGAGATCGCTGCAACAAGCAAGAAACCTTCTAAAATTTGTTCCATAAATTATTTTTTACCTTCATAAAAGACTAGATCAAAGCTACTTTTTCTTTTTACGAGCGATCTTTTTGTGCTAGTTTGGCTGGTAGCTTCGTGCAATTTTTTATTTAGCTCATCAATAGTTGATTCTAAATCGTCAATTTTTTCTTTCAACTGAAGTATCACATCAACGCCGGCTAAATTTACACCTAGTTCGCGTGTTAAATTTAGTATAGTTTTTACGCGATCAACGTCTTTTTGTGAGTAGAGCCTCATCTTGCCATCTGTTCTTGATGGCTCGATAAGTCCTTCTCTTTCGTATTGTCTTAAAGTTTGTGGATGTATGCTTAAAACCTTTGCAACAACGCTTATTAAAAAAAGTGGTTCTTCATAATTTTGCATTTTTTACTCCGGTAATTTTTCTTTTAACTCTTTTACTAAGCCTTCATCAAGCTCACTGATATTTGGAAGTTTTACCCTGGCTTTTAAGTAAAGATCGCCATAAATTCCGCTCTTTCTATTTTGCACACCATATCCTTTTAGGCGGATCTTTGTACCTGTTTTTGAGTTCTCAGCGATCTTAATCGTGACATCTTTTTTGTAAGTATGCACATCGACTTTTCCGCCAAAAAGCATAGTTTTTAGTGGAATTTCTATATCTTTATAAAGATCGTCTCCGACTCTTTCATACTCGTCGCTTGGCTCAACGCTAATAGCAAGTATAAGATCGCCTTTTTGACCACCAGCACTCTTGCCTTTGCCTTTTACACGAAGTTTCTCGCCACCTTCTATGCCGCTTGGAATTTTTATCTTAATGCTTTCGCCATTAAAATTTACCTTATGTTCGCCACCAGTTACAGCCACGTCAAATGGTATAGAAATTTTTGCATTTATGTCTAGATCAGCTCCGCCAAATCCAAATCCACCACTACTAAATCCGTCAAATCCACCAAAATTACTACCAAATCCGCTGCTAAATTTAGCTCCACCACCGCCAAAGCCACCTGAGAAGATATTCTTTAAAATTTCATTTAGATCACCCATATCGGCTGAACTACTAGCAAAGTCGTGGAAATTTTGACCGCCAAACATAGTATCGCCGTACTGGTCGTATTGAGCTCGTTTTTTATCGTCGCTTAAAATTTCATAAGCAGCATTTATCTCTTTAAATTTATCTTCTGCTCCAGGGTCTTTATTGATGTCTGGGTGATATTTTCTAGCAAGTTTTCTATAAGCTTTTTTTATCTCGTCGCTTGAGGCACCCTTTGAAACCCCTAAAGTCTCATATAAGCTTTCACTCATATATTCTCCTTATATTTTTTTGATACGGATTATATCACAAAGCTTTAGTCTATGCAAGTCAAGTTTATTTTTGTTTAATAACAAGAAAAAGTGTTAAGATTTTATTTTTTCACTATATTTATAATTTGCAAAAATTTTTAGTTTAAAGGAAAAAAAATGAAAAAGATTGTGCTAATTTCATTAGTAGTAGCTTCTTTTTTAGTGGGGGCTGATATTAAATTTAATGAAGCTAACTCTAATATCACGAGAGTCTCGCCACTTAGCGATAAAAATAGCGTACTTTCTTATTATGACTCGATCTCTCAGGCAAAGCTTTCAGTTGTAAATATCTCAACTACAAAAACGGTGAATAACGCTGGTATTGAGCAGATGTTTAACGACCCTTTTTTCAATGAATTTTTTGGATTTAACTTTGCAAAACCAAAAGAAAAAGAAAAAACTACTTCGCTTGGCTCTGGCGTTATTATCTCAAATGATGGATATATCGTTACAAATAACCACGTTATAGAAGATAGCGATCAAATAGTCGTAACTCTTGCAAATGGTGGCAAAGAGTATAAAGCCAAACTAATAGGAAGTGATCCAAAAACCGATCTAGCCGTCGTAAAGATAGAAGCAAACGGACTAAATGCGATCACTTTTGCAGACTCATCAAAGCTGCTTGATGCAGACGTCGTATTTGCAATAGGTAATCCATTTGGCGTTGGTGAAAGCATCACTCAAGGTATCATTTCAGGGCTAAATAAAGATAATATCGGCCTTAATCAATATGAAAATTTCATCCAAACAGACGCTTCGATAAATCCTGGAAACTCAGGTGGCGCTTTGGTTGATAGTAGAGGATATTTGGTTGGAATAAACTCAGCCATACTTTCAAAAAGTGGTGGCAACAACGGCATTGGCTTTGCTATTCCATCAAATATGGTAAAAGATATCGCTAAAAAGCTGGTAACTGACGGCAAGATCGAGCGTGGCTTTATCGGAGTTACGATTGCAAATTTAACTGATGAGCAAAAAGAGCTTTATACAAATAAAGAGGGAGCTTTAATAAGTGGCGTAGAGCAAGGCATGCCAGCAGATGAGGCTGGGCTAAAAAGAGGCGATTTGGTAATATCAGCTAACGACAAAGCTATAAAAAACGCAAATGATCTTAAAAATTTCATCGGTTCACTAACTCCAAATAGCAGCGTTGATATAACTTACGAGCGATCAAATAAAATAATGAATGCAAAAATCAAGCTTGCAAACGCTGATCACAATTCAAAAGACATAGCAAAAAGCATTATCATCGAAGGACTTAGCGTTAGCAATCTAAGTGATGAGATAAGATATAAATACAAAATCAGCCCAGATACTCAAGGCGTGCTAGTAACTGATGTGAAATCAGGCTCAAAAGCTGAAGACTTTGGCTTTGAAAGAGGCGATGTGATCGTGCAAGTTGGTGAAGAGAGTATAAAAGATCTTCAAACATTTGCAAATACAATCAAAAATACAAAAGGTAAAAAGACACTAGTGTGGATAAATCGCGGTGGTATCATACAAGGCCTTGTTATAAAATAATCATCTAAGAGCTGAAATTTCAGCTCTTAACCCTTTTAAATTTTTAAAATCTTAATCTGCTATAATCCTTAAAAATAAATTTACAACAGGAAAGATCATGACTAGAATTTTAATGATAGAAGATGATATGGAGCTTGCTGAAATTTTAACTGAATATCTAGAAAACTACGATATTGAAGTAGTAACTGCTGAAGAGCCATATATCGGACTATCTACGCTAAATACAAGTAAATTTGACCTAGTTATACTAGATCTTACATTGCCTGGTATGGATGGATTGGAAGTTTGTAAAGAGATCAGGAAAAATCACAATATTCCTATTATCATATCAAGTGCAAGACATGATATAACAGATAAGGTAAATGCTCTTGATAACGGAGCAGATGATTATTTGCCAAAGCCATATGATCCACAAGAGCTTTTGGCTCGTATCAAAAGTCATCTAAGAAGGCAGAGTATCACCCCAGCAAGTGAGGCGAGAAATTTAAATAAAGACCTGGTTTTAAAAGAATTTGAGCGTGAAATTTTATTTAAAGGAAACGTACTAAATTTAACTGCCGCAGAATACGATATCTTAAAATACCTACTTTTAAAAGAGGGCGGAGCGGTTACTAGAGAGGAACTCATCTATAACTGCGAGAGCATAAATGAAGATAGCTCAAACAAAAGTATAGATGTCATCATCGGCAGGATTCGCCAAAAATTAAATGAAAATCCAAAAGAGCCAAAATACATCCACGCGATCCGCGGTATCGGCTATAAATTGGTTCTTTGATGCCAAGATCGTCTATTTTTATAACCATAACTTTTATCTTTGCCCTTGCACTCGTTTCGATATTTTTAGCTTTTTTGTGGCTCATGGGCTTTGATAAGCAAAACTATACAAGAGAGCTAAATAACAAATATTCAAACGTTGCTAGGACAAATTTGTTTTATATGGGTGGCATTATAAATAAAACTCAGTACGACCGCCAGCTTTCAAATATCGATATGCCAGAGATAATAGACGAGAAGAGAAAAGATGAAATTTTAAAACAAGCAACCGTTTTAGAAGAAATTTCAAGCGATCTAGGCTCAAGTGCGATCTTGCTTTATGACAAGCATCATTACTTAAGGATTGAGCATTTAGACGAGCTAAAGCTTTTAATGGATAAGGAATTTCAGCCTTACAGATACGAGGTGATAAAGGCTGTTTTTTTGGTGGTTGCGGTCATTTTGCTAGGTGCTTATATTTTTGTTATCTATAAGATAAAACCACTTAGAAAGCTAAAGCGTCAGATCGTAAAATTTGCAAATGGTGAGCTTGATGGCGTACAAAATGTTGGCAACGGCAAGGATGAAATTTCTGAAGTTTCTGAAGCATTTTATGAGGCGGTTTGTCAGATCAAGGCGCTTAATGACTCAAGGCATCTTTTTTTAAGAAACATAATGCATGAGTTAAAAACTCCTATCACAAAAGGGCTAATCGCCGCTCAAATGATAGAAAAAAGTAAAAATCAAGAAAGGCTAATCTCTGTCTTTCACAAGCTTGAAAATTTGATAAACGAGCTTGCAGCGATCGAGCAGATAACATCAAAAATAGGACTTAGCAATAAAACGCCATGTTTTATGAGGGATCTCATCGATGAGGCTATCGATATAGCCATGGTTGAAAAAGAGTGTGTTGGTGTCAGTGAGCTTGATGAGGTTAGAGTGCTTGTTGATTTCAAACTATTTTCAGTTGCTATAAAAAATATGATAGATAATGGCATAAAATATTCAACTGATAAGCACGTAAATATCGTTGTTAGCAAGGACCATATGAAATTTATAACTCAAGGTGAGAAGCTAAAAAATGATCTTGACTTTTATATCCAGCCATTTATCAAAGGAGAGGATACACAAAAGAGTTTTGGACTAGGTTTATATATTGTTAGCAATATACTTGATGCTCATGGACTCAAATTTAGATACGAATACAAAAACGGAATGAATGTCTTTGTTTTTGAAAATTTACAAGATATAATAGTGACTTAAATAAAACATAATAAACAAAAGAGGGCTAAAAATGGCAGCAAAAATTTTCTCACCAGTTGATATCTTATCAATAATAGATCTTGAAATAGCTTTTATAAATCGTTATAAAAATGTAAAAGATTATGCAAAAAATTTATCTTTGATATATTTTTCTTTGCCAAGTACTAAAGAGTATAGTGAACTATTTGAAAAATTTTTAAGACAAGCTGATGTTGTTGTAAGAGAGAATGAGCATTATGTGGTCGTGCTTCATGGAACAAATGAAAGAGGAGCTAGCGAACTATTATCAGGTATTCAGGAGTTTTTAAACGCTGAGCCAATTGATTTGATAGTAAGCTATCCAAAAGATGGAAGAAACGCTAAAGAGCTTACTACTAAGCTTCAAGATGAGATAAAAGATAATTATGGCGTATTGCTTGAAATGCTTTCAAATCAAGAAAAATTTGAAGCTTTTGAAAGCATGATTTAATATAATTTTGTGGAGTTTGTTTGGAGAATTTACTACTATTTTTTGCAGTTTTGCTTATAACTAGCATTCTTTTAAGTAAGATCTCTGATAAATTTGGAATTCCATCTTTAATAATATTTTTAGGCGTTGGTATGCTAGCTGGCTCAGATGGGCTGCTCGGTGTAAATTTTGATGATCAAGTGATCGCTCAAAATGTCGGCATGCTAGCACTTATTTTTATACTTTACGCTGGTGGGCTAGATACTGATTTTGCAGCGATTAAACCGATTTTTGGTAGAGGTTTAGCGCTTGCTACACTTGGTGTTTTCTTAACCGCACTAGCTATCGCTCCAGTTGCAAAATATCTGCTTGATTTTACCTGGGCGGAGGCCTTTTTGCTAGGCTCCATTATCTCCTCAACAGACGCAGCAGCGGTATTTGCCATACTAAGAGCTAAGAAAATTTCACTTAGAAATAGCATTGCACCATTGCTTGAACTTGAATCTGGCTCAAACGATCCAATGGCGATATTTCTAACTATGACGATCGTTCAAATGATCTCACTAAATAGCACTCCAAGTGCGTCAGAGTGGGCGATTACACTGGTTAAACAGTTTGGTATAGGCATCGCTATGGGTTATTTATTTGGCGTTGCTTTGCCAGCCATCTTTAATAGACTTCGCCTAAAAAGCTGGGGCCTTTATCCAGTTTTTTCTATCGCTTGGATATTGCTTTTATACACACTTTGCTTTAAGGTTGGTGGTAATGGCTACCTGGCTGTTTATATTGCTGGAATTTTCATAAACAAAAAAGAGTTTTCTCATAAGAAAAATTTAGTCGGTTTTCACGATGGTATCGCTTGGACTATGCAGATAGTTGTCTTTTTGACGCTTGGTCTTTTGGTAAATCCTTCCGAGCTTCCAGCAACGGCACTAATGGCGCTTATTTTGGCCTTATGGCTTATGTTTTTTGCAAGACCGCTTGGTGTCTTTGCATCGCTTGCATTTTCAAAATTTAAGATAAATGAGCAAATTTTTATCTCTTGGGTTGGATTAAGAGGTGTTGTGCCAGTGGTGCTAGCTACCTATGTTTATGTAGATGGCATACGTGATGCGGATATGATTTTTAACATTATATTTTTTATGGTTTTGATTTCTATTTTGATACAGGGCATGTCGCTTGGCTTTGCGGCTGATAAATTTAAGGCCAAAGAGAGCGAACAAGAGGATGTTAAGCCGGTAGAAAACTCTCCGATCCTAAGCTACACACTTCGTCAGCATACTATCCACTATGGCTCAAAACTAATTGGTAAAGATTTGGCTCAGCTAGAGCTTCCAAGCGAATTTTTAATAATCTTAATAAAACGAAAAAATGAGTATCAAAAGCCAACTGGTTCAACAATCTTTGAAGAAAATGACCTGTTACTGATACAATGCGAAAATCAAGTGCTTTATCAAGACACGATTAAGTATTTGACATATTAAAATTTTTGATAAAAATTGCCACATTTTATTTCTCTTTGTAAATTTTAAAACTTTACTCATTCGCCTTAGCAGACTACTAAATTTAGGCTACACTTCGTTTAGCACTAAATTTAGAGCCGTGATATGCTCGCTCATAAATTTTAAAATTTGCCAGAGTTTTTAATAGCATGCGGTGCGTTAGCACCTTTGCGTGCTACCTCCAATATTCGAGTGGTTTTAGTGGATTTAAAAGAGAGACAAGGAGACGACTTCTCGTATCTGCCGCGTAGTTGCGAGCCTGCGAAGTAAAATTCAAGCCCCCTTTGTCTCCATTTTGATGAAACAAAACTTTAAATTTCTAAAAAATATTTTTGCAAATTTTAAAATTCCATTCACTCGCAAGAATTGACTACTAAATTTTGGTTTCGCAAAGCTTGACACTGAAATCAGAGCTGAAATTAATCGTTTATGAAATTTTAAAATTCGATAGACCTTTAACTAAAGCTATGCGATGTGGCGCATTTTCAGTATATGAGAAAAATTACATTGATTTATTATTTTGATCAAAAGCATACAGAAGGTTTAAAAGTTGAGTTAAATTTCTAGCCCAAAAATGAGCTAGAAATTTCTTTATTCTAAGGCTTGGGCTAGGTCAGCTATCAGATCCTCGGCGTTTTCAAGACCTATGCTAACTCTTATCAGCTCTTTTGTGATGCCAGCTTTGATGAGCTCTTCGCTGCTTAGCTGCTGGTGAGTTGTCGAGGCTGGGTGTGTGATGAGCGACTTTGTATCGCCGATATTTACTACGATCTTAAAGAGTTTTACGCGCTCTAGCATCTTTTTTGCACGCTCAAAGCTATCAGTCTCAAAGCAAAATAGTCCATTTGCCATGCCATCTTTAAAGTATTTTTGCGCCTTTGCATGATCTACGTTGTCGGCAAGCCCTGGGTATGCCACGCTTTTTATATGCTTGTGAGAGTTTAGAAATTTAGCCACTTTTAGCGCGTTTTGAGAGTGTCTCTCAACCCTAACAGCGAGCGTTTCAAGCCCTTGTATGAGCTGCCAAGAGTTAAACGGAGAGATCACAGCGCCGATGTCGCGCACGATGGCAAGCCTCATTCTTAGCGTGTAGATGTCAAAGTTGTCGGTCATATCAGCATAAACGATGTCGTGATAGCTCGCATCTGGCACGTTAAAGTGCTCATATCTCTTGTTGCCTTTTAGCTTTTCGTTTAGGTGATTTGCGCTGACGACCACGCCTGCTAGACTAAGGCCCTGACCACTCATATATTTGCTAGCGCTATGCACGCAAACATCGACACCGTGGCGAAGTGGCTGAAAGATGATAGGCGTTGGCACGGTGTTATCAGTGATGCTGATGATGCCATATTTATTTGCGATTTCTACGATTTTCTCGATATTTGGGATAGAAATTTGCGGATTTGAAAGCGTTTCAAAAAATATAGCCCTTGTTTTATCATCTATCAAACTCTCCAGATCATCAGCTGTGTCGCTGTCAAAGACTCTAGCCTCTATGCCAAATCTTTTCAGCGTGTGCGTAAAAAGCACCGTCGTGCCGCCATAAATTTTCTTAGCGATGATGATATTATCGCCTGCTTGGGCTAAATTTATAATGCTGTAAAACAAAGCTGACTGACCGCTTGCAGTCGCTATCGCAGCGGCTCCACCCTCAAGTGCGGCGACCCTTTTTTCAAAGATATCTGTCGTTGGGTTGCTAAGTCTTGTGTAGATGTAGCCACTATCTTTTAGATCAAACCTAGCAGCTGCTGTCTCGGCACTTCCAAAGTCATAAGCTGTGCTTTGAAAAATAGGCACAGCCATCGTGCCAAAGCCCTCGTTTGTGTCGTAGCCTACGTGGATCGCAGCGGTTTCTTGCCTCATTTTTGCTCCTTATTTAAGTAATTTTGGCGTAAATTATACATTAGCAAAGCCAAAATTTAGGGGATAAAATCAAATTTTGATATAATTTGCCAAAAAAAAGGAAAAATTTGAACCAAGTCACGGACAAATTTAAGCGTGTAAAATATCTTCGTGCGCTAGAAAAATTTGCAAAATCAGCGATAAACGGGCTAAAAAGAGATGACTTTGACGAGAGCGAATTTCGCCAAAGAGTTGAGAAAAATGCGAAAGTCATCGAAAAAGTCGAAGCTGTTTATCTTGACCAGCCATACTCAAAGGCGCTAGAAAATTTTATAAATTTGCTTATCAAAAACGCCTCAAAAGAGGAGCTTTTAAAGGCGGCAAATCTACTTGATAAGCTAAAAAATCAAAAGACATATAAAAAAGAAAAGCATAAAAATAAATTTAAGGATGAGGATTGAAAGTAGTTATTTTTGATATGGATGGCACGGTGATCGATAGCGGCGAGGCGATATATAAAACGGTAAATGAAGTGAGAGATGAGCTAAATTTAGCGCCACTTGAAAAAGAATTTATCATAAAAGCGATTAATGAACCAGGTAGAAATTTAGCCCTTGAGTTTTACGGCATCGACACGCCAAGTAGGAGCTTAAAAGAGGGTTTTGAAGAGAAATTTAAGAAATTTTACGATGAGTGTGCGAGTACCTATGATGGCGTAAAAGAGCTTTTACAAAAGTGCAAAGATGCTCACTATAAGGTCGTTTTGGCAAGCAACGCACCGCACGATACGTTAGAGAAAATTTTAAAGAAAAATGAAATTTTTGAGCTATTTGACGAGGTCATCGGCGCTAGCAAGGAGATACCGCAAAAGCCAGATCCTGCGATGCTTCACTTGGCCTTTAGTAAAACTGGAGCCGATAAAGCGATCTTTATAGGAGATAGCCTAAAAGACGAGCTAGCTGCCAAAAATGCAAATATGCCTTATGTGCAAGTTTGCTGGGGATTTGGCGAGGAGAGCAAAACAGCCACGTATAACGCCAAAAATGTTAGCGAGGCATGGGAGATAATATTAAATTTTTAACTTAGTTTTAATTGGCTATAATCTTAAGAAATTTTCAAAGAAACAGCGATGATAGATATATTTGAGGGCAGTGCGAGAGATAAATTTTATGACATTTTGTTTAATGCAAATGCCGTTTTGGTTAAAAACGAGATAGATAAAATTTTTGAGAAATTTGTGGCTATGAGCGAGCTTTGCGAAAAGCATGGCGTTGGCGAGGACGATATCAGAAATTTTATAGCTTCAGAGCAAGATAAAATTTATAACGGAGTAAATGACCTATATATCGAGCTTAGCGGAGAAATTTTAAGCCAAAATGAGTAGAATTTTTGCGCTCATTGCTTTGCTAGCCGCTCTTGTCTTTGCAAAAGAGCCAAATTTTGACCCAAGTTCGGTACATACATTTGAGCTTAAAAAAGATGAGTGGGCGAGAGTTTTTATAACTGAGAAGCGAACTCAAAGGGTTGAGACGTTTGACTTTCGCTGGACGCTGTTTGATAGCACAAATATCACCGTGCAAAGCTTTTTTAGGCGCTATCCAAGGCAGATGGTCTTTTCGCTAAGACAAGGACAAAACACCTACATGCAGCGAGTTTTGCCTGATTTTATGATGCCGCCAAACGAGAGCGTGAGCCTTTATATATCATTTATTGATTTTAGGGATAAAAAGGCGCATTTTAGGGTGGTGCTGCTAGATGAGAGTAAGCGTGTGGATGTGGGTTTTAGAGATCCGCAAGAGGCTAAATAGAAGGATAAAAATGGATAAAATCGATGAAATAATGAGCAAATTTATAAGCGAGCTTGGCTACAAAGAGGCGTTTGAGATGTTTTTAAAGATAAGCTCTGGCAAAAAGCTTCGCTCAAAACTTCTTTTAAAGATCGCAGGCGAGAGCGAAATTTCTCTTAAACTTTGCGCTATCATCGAGCTTATTCACCTTGCAAGCTTACTACACGACGACGTCATAGACGAGGCAAATATAAGACGTGGCAAACCAAGCATAAACGCACTTTTTGGCAGTAAAAACTCAGTCATGCTAGGTGATATTCTCTACTCAAAGGCTTATTTTGAGCTTACAAAATTTGATTCAAGCATCGCAGCTATCATCTCAGATGCAGTCAGCAAGCTAAGTATCGGCGAGATGATGGATGTGAAAATGGCTGAAAATTTTAATGAAAACGAGCAAGAATATTTAAAAATGATCTACTATAAAACAGCTGTTTTGATAGAAGCCACGGCTATTTGCGGAGCAAAGCTAGCTGGCAAAGATAGCGAGAAATTTGGAATTTATGGCAAAAATTTAGGTCTTGCTTTTCAGATCGTGGATGATATATTAGACATAACTCAAGATGAGAAAACGCTTGGCAAGCCAGCACTCAATGACTTTGTCGAAGGCAAAACTACACTTCCTTACATTTATCTTTATAAGAGCTTAGACGAAGCTGGCAGGGCAAAGCTTAGATCGCTTTGGTCAAAGAAGCTAAACGCGAGTGAAATTTCATGGCTAAAAGAAAATTTTGATAAAACTAGCTCGGTTAGCAAAGCTATAAGCGAGGCAAAAAGGCTTGGGACTGAAGCGATAGAATCGATAAGAGAGTATAAAAACGCCGAGCTTGAAGGGATCATAAAAAGCATGATAGATAGGGAATTTTAATGCACTATTTAGATATAAGTTTTACATATAAAAACACTGATATTTCTGTCAGAGAAAAGCTTGCATTTGATAGCGATGAGAAAAAAGAGCAAATTTTAAAACTACTAAGATCAAACAAAAGTATAAACGAATGCATGGTTTTAAACACATGCAACCGTGTCGAGATAATTGCAAGCGTTAGTGATCTAGAAAGTGCAACGACGCATGCATTTAGGTGCATGTCTGTATTTTCAGGTGTTTTTGAAGATGAGCTTTATGAAAGGGCTGATATTTATGAAGATAGCGGAGCCGTGCACCACCTCTTTGCCGTGGCAAGCTCACTTGATAGCCTAGTTGTCGGCGAAACACAGATCGTTGGCCAGCTAAAAAATGCTTTTAAATTTGCTTACGATAGCTCAGCTTGCGGCGAACAAATCAGTAAAATCATCCACTATGCATGTAAATGCGCTGCTAAAGTTAGAAACGAAACTCAAATTTCTAAAAATCCGATCTCCGTTTCAAGCGTTGCTGTGGCAAAAGCAAAAGAAATTTTTGGCACGCTTGAAGGAAAAACTTCTATCGTTGTAGGAGCTGGCGAGATGGGCGAACTAGCAGCAAAACACCTAATCTCAAGTGGCGCAGAGGTGATCATTATAAACAGAAGCTCCGAGCGTGTTGAGCAGCTAGTTGATAGCCTTGGTGACAACGCTAGCTGGGATAGCATTTTAAAATTAAAAGAGTATGTAAATAATTATGATCTAATATTTTCAAGCACCGCAGCCCCGCACGCTATCATCACAAACGCCATAATCGAACCAAGAGAATTTCACAGATACTTTTTTGATATTGCCGTGCCAAGGGATATTGATCTTATAAATACAGAATTTATTAGTGTCTATACGGTTGATAGTTTAGAGGAGATAGTAAGGAAAAATTTAGCCCTAAGAGAGGAGCAAGCACAAAAAGCTTATTCGATCGTAGGCCAAGGCACAAGTGAATTTTTAAAAATTTTAAAAGAAGATATGAGCGTGCCACTCATAAAATCTATCCGCAAACAAGCTGAAATTTGCGCTAAAAACGAGCTAGAAAAAGCGATAAAAAAAGGATATTTAAAGCATAGTGATTATGAGGAGGCACAAAAGCTCATTCATCAAGTTTTTAAAGCCTTCTTGCATCAGCCAACGATGAAGCTAAAAAGCCTTGCGGACGAGGAGAGATCTAGCGAGCTTTCAAATGGAGTTAGATTTTTATTTGATATAAAAGAAGAGCAAAATTTTCAAGTGGGAGATATAGATGAGATTTAGTAAATTTTATGCACCAACGACCAAAGAAGCGCCAAAAGACGCATCTTTGCCAAGTCATAAATTTTTAATAAGAGGTGGATTTGTCGAGCAGATAGGCTCAGGGCTTTATAACTATCTACCGCTTGGAAAGATCATGCATGAGAAAATTTCTCGTATCGCACGAGAGGAGATGAACGAAGCTGGAGCACTAGAGGTGATTTTTAGTGTGGTCACTTCAGGTGAGCTTTGGAAACAAAGTGGACGTTACAACGTCTTTGGCAAGGAGCTTTTGCGCTTTAAAGATAGAAAAGAAAATGACTTTGTACTAAGCCCAACAAACGAAGAAGCAGCCGTTGCTTTGGTACGTGGCAAGGTGACTAGCTATAAGCAGTTGCCACTAAATCTATACCAGATAAATACTAAATTTCGTGACGAAGCAAGGCCACGCTTTGGCTTGCTAAGAGGACGAGAATTTACGATGAAAGATGCTTATAGCTTTCACTCAAGCAAAGAGGATCTAAAGCGTGAGTTTGACCTTATGGAGGCAACTTATAGTAAGATTTTTACCCGTTTGGGGCTAAATTTTAGAGCCGTTGAGGCTGATAGTGGAGCTATCGGTGGTAGCGGCAGTAAAGAATTTATGGTGCTTGCAAGTAATGGCGAAGATGACATCCTTTGCTGTGAGGCTTGCAAATACGCTGCAAATATAGAGGCTGCTAGGAGAAAAGCTAGAACAACCGATGCTGAGGCACCAGAGGCTGACGCGGCTAAATTTAAAACGCCAGATACAAAGACTATAAAAGGTGTGGCAGAATTTTTCAAAGTTAGCGAGTTTTACTGCATAAAAGCTGTTATGAAAAAGGCGATCTATGAGGACAAGGAAGAGGTCGTGGTCTTTTTTGTAAGAGGTGACGACGAGCTTCAAGAGACAAAGGCACAAAATGCTTGTAATGCGCTTGAACTTGTCGATGCTAGCGAAGAAGAGATTATAAAAGCTGGGCTTGTGGCTGGATTTTGCGGACCAGTTGGGCTAAAAGATGTGAAATTTTATATAGACAACGAGCTAAAAGGCGCAAATAATATGATATGTGGCGCTAACGAAAAGGATTACCACTTTGTTGGCGTTAGTGTTAGCGGATTTAACGAAGAGAGATTTAAAGACCTTGTAAAGGTAAAAGAGGGTGATAAATGCCCAGTTTGCGGCGGAAATTTAAAGCTTAGCAAGGGTATAGAAGTTGGTCATATCTTTCAACTAGGCGATAAATATTCAGCTGCTATGAATGCGACATATCTTGATGAAAACGGCAAGGCAAAGCCATTTTTGATGGGCTGCTACGGCATCGGCATCAGTAGGCTGATTGCCGTAATGATAGAGGCTAGCCACGATGAGAAGGGCTGCATCTGGAAAAAAGAGTGTGCGCCGTTTGATGTCGAGATCATCATCTCAAATTTAAAAGATGAAGAGGGCGTAAAATTTGCATTTGAGCTTTATGAGAGCCTTAAAAAAGCTGGCGTTAGTGTCATCATCGATGATAGAAACGAGAGATTTGGCGTTAAGATGAATGATTTTGAGCTTATCGGCTTTCCTTACGCGCTACTTGTGGGTAAAGAATTTGCAAATGGCAAGGTCGAGTTTATAACAAGAGATGGTTTAAGTAAAGAAACGATCGGTGTAAACGAAGCCTTTAAAAAGATAAAAGAAAGCTTATGAGATTTTTTGCATTTTTGTTTTTTTTGATAGAAGCGATATTTATCTATCTTTTTGTTGATAAATTTGGCTTTTTAAACTACTTTCTTGAGGTGCTTGTTTCTGGATTTGTGGGTATCGCATTTCTTTTAAATGCTGGATTTTCTAGCTTAAATTCGCCTCAAGTGGCGTTTAAAAGCTTTCTTGGTGGAAATTTATTTAGTCAGTTAGGACTTAGCTTTGGTGGAATGCTTTTATTTTTGCCAGGAATTTTAACAGATATTTTTGGCATAGCTGTAGTTATTTTTTCTTTGATATTTAAGAAAAATGCAGCGAAAAATGAGAGCTATCAGGAGTTTAAATTTCAAAATTTTAGCGAGCAGAGTGCTAAAAAAGATGATGGCGAGATCATCGACGTTGAGGTCATCGAAGAGCCAAAAAGAGTAAAATAGGAGAGATGATGAAAGAGATAAAAATAGCAACTAGAAAGAGCACCTTAGCACTTTGGCAAAGTGAGCATATCAAGGCTAGGATCGAGGCGCAGCACAAGGGCGTGAAGGTCGTGCTTGAGGGCATGAAGACAAAGGGCGACGTGATCCTTGACACGCCACTTGCAAAGATCGGTGGCAAAGGGCTTTTTACAAAAGAGCTTGAAGATAGCATGCTAAAAGGCGAGACTGACATCGCAGTGCATAGCCTAAAAGACGTGCCAGTAGTCTTTCCAAAAGGGCTTAGACTAGCGGCCATTTGCTCACGCGAGGATACTAGAGATGCGATGATAAGTGAGAAATTTGCTAAATTTAGCGACCTGCCACATGGTGCAAAGGTTGGCACAACGAGCCTACGCCGCAAGATGCAGCTACTTATCATGAGGCCTGATCTTGAGATCATCTCACTTCGAGGTAATGTGCAAACTAGACTTAGAAAGCTAAAAGAGGGCGAATTTGACGCGATCATTTTGGCGATGGCTGGCATAAACCGCCTAAATATCAAGGCTGAAGTGGCGCACATCTACACATTTGGCTTTGACGAGATGATACCTGCGATGGGTCAGGGTGCTCTTGGCGTTGAGGCTAGAGATGAGAAGCAAATTTTAGATGAGATCTCTTTTTTAAATGACGAAAATGCAGTCATAGAAACGACCATAGAGCGTGACTTTGTAAGTGTTTTAGAGGGTGGCTGCCAAGTGCCAATAGGCATAAGCGCAAGGCTAAAAGGTGATGAAATTTATATCGATGCGATCGTTGGCCTGCCTGATGGAAGTGAGTATATAAAAGATAGCTTAAAGACTAGCAAAGATAAATTTCAAAGCATCGGCAAAGAGCTGGCGCATAAATTTATAGAAAAAGGGGCGAAAGAGCTTTTAAAACGCGCTGAAGAGATGGCGTAGAGCGTGTTTGAGCTAAAATTTAAAGCAAAAGCCATAAGCGCTACCAAAAATAGCAAAGACAACTACTATATGATCGGTCTTGCAGACGACAAATATAACTACAAAAACTACATAATCTTTCAAAGACCGATCAAACTAAAAAAGGGCGACGACGAAAACGCCGACATAAACGGCCTATATGCCGAGTGCAATGGCGACATTTGCTACAACGCTTGCAAAAGGGTGAAGATCACTGATAAGAGCATCATTTTTGAGGTGCAAGATAGCCTCATTTGCGTAGATACTGAGGGTGTAAAGCTTAATGAGCGCTTTATGAAATATAGCAAAGAGATATTTGGCAAGCTGCTAAAATGTAGCATATCGAAGTAATTAAAAAAATTACTGCCGTTTTCAAAACTGCGATGCTATCTAGTGTTTAATCTAACAAAAAAATTGTGATGAATTACTTTGAAAAGACGTAAGTATGCTAGCCATGTGTGGCTGTGCGTTGAACACTAGTTTGCGCACATTCGACAATGGAGTATAAATTTAATGCTTGCGTCTATTTAAACGGCGAGGCAACATCGCAAAGGTGGCTCCGAGATAACGATCAAATACTCTGATAGCTATTGATACGTGTGATAAATAATAGGTATCCGCTTTGCTTCGCCTTTTTCAGCTATTTTTGGCTAAAATCGCCCAAAAATCAAAAAGGCGAAATATGGACTACATCAAGCTTTTAAAAGAAAATAATCTACTTCGCGTCATCGACGAGCCTGCGGATATCGACCTAGAGATCGCGCACGCAAGCTATATCGAGGTCAAGCGCGAGGGTTCGCAAGCGCTACTTTTTAAAAACCCAGTTTGCAAAAAAACTGGGCGTAAATTTGCCCCAGTGCTTACAAATATCTATGGCTCAAAACGTGCGCTTGAGCTTATCTTTGGGCTAAAGCCTGATGAGATCGCAGCCGAGATAGAAAAGCTTTTAAAACCCAGAAAACCAGAGAATTTCAAAGAAAAGCTTGATTTTTTAGCCTATCTTTTTAATATGAGAAAAATTTTTACTAAAAGGCTAAAAGGTGAGGGCGAGTGCCAGCAGGTAAAATTTATAGGCGAAGATGCTGATTTGCTATCGCTTCCAGCACTAAAGACATGGCCATATGATGGTGGCGCATTTATTACGATGGGGCAGGTCTATACGCAAAGCTTGGACGGAAATTTACAAAATTTAGGTATGTATCGCTTGCAAATTTATGACAAAAATCACCTTGGCATGCACTGGCAGATCCACAAAGACGGCGCAAATTTCTTTCACGAGTATAAGCGTGCAGGCAAAAAAATGCCAGTCTCTGTAGCCATTGGCGGTGATCCACTCTACATCTGGTGTGGGCAAGCGCCGCTTCCAAAGGGAGTTTTTGAACTTTTACTTTATGGTTTTATCCGCAAAGAGCCAGCCAAACTTGTAAAATCCTTAACGAATGAAATTTACGTCCCGCACGATGTAGACTACGTAATAGAGGGCTTTGTGGATACGGCTAAGTGCGAGCTTGAGGGGCCATTTGGCGATCATACCGGCTTTTATACGCCTATCGAGCCTTTTCCGGTGATGGAGGTTACGGCGATAACTAGCAAGCGTGAGCCGGTATTTCACGCGACTGTGGTTGGAAAGCCGCCACTCGAGGATAAGTACATGGGCTGGGCGACTGAGCGGGTTTTTTTGCCACTTTTGCGAACGACGGTGCCAGAGCTTCTGGACTACAATATGCCTGAAAATGGCGTCTTTCACAACCTAATCTTAGCCAAGATAAATACGCTCTATCCAGCTCATGCAAAGCAGGCTATGCACGCATTTTGGGGCGTTGGGCAGATGAGTTTTGTAAAACATGCCATTTTTGTTGGAGCCGATGCGCCTGAACTTAAAAATTATGATGAATTTACTAGCTTTGTTTTAAATTATTTTGGTAGTCAGAGTGTGCTAATAAGCCAAGGTGTGTGCGATCAACTTGATCATGCTAGTCCAAATTCGTGTTTTGGTGGCAAACTCGGCGTAGATGCGACGCAAGATTTTTGTAAATTTAGACCTATGGTTTTAAGCGACAGCGAGCTTTTGGCTAAATTTCAAAGCGTTACGCCAAATGTAAAAGAGCTTAAGCAGTTTAAAACGGATACCAAAACGCCTATTTGTGTGGTGAAATTTGAAAAAGATTGTGTGGTAAAAGAGCTTTTTGACAAGCTTTTGACATTTAGAGAATTTTTCAAACTCCTTATCGTTGTAGATATGCAAAATCACCTTGAAAACCCATATATGCTACTTTGGCGTGTGACAAACAATATCGATGCTTTGCGTGATATTTTCATAGATGGTGAAAATTTCTGCGTAGATGCGACGAGCAAGGACGAGCTAGAGGGATATACGCGTGGCTGGCCATTACAAACGGATTGTGACCACGAAGTAGTTGCTGATCTAGTTAAGCGCGGTATAGTAAAAGATGAGCCAGAGTTATTTAAAAAATTTGAAATATTTGGCTAGTTTTGAGGGGCTCAAGTAAATTTATAAATCTTGCTTTTTATTGTGGATTTTAAATTTTTAATAATATTTACTTAATCAAATGCTAGTGTCTTTATGCTGATTAAAAAATAGCTTTTAGACTAGGTCTAAAAGCTTAACTTGTTTTTAGCTCTCTTTTAAGAGTTTGCTTGCGAGCATATCGGCTTTTGCTTTATCTGTATCTTTTTTTACGGATTTATAAATTTTAGATATATAATTTTCCAAAACTTCGTGGCAAGATATTACTTTTTCATTTTCACTTCTTGCAACTTTTACGTATTCACCGTTATTTTGTAGCTCAAAAGCTAGGTCATTATCGCTTAGCTGAAGCTCTAAAATTTCAAGTAGTCTCTCTTGAAGTCTTGGCTCAAAAATAGGTGTCATAAGCTCCAAGCGACGCTCTAGATTTCTTGGCATCCAGTCAGCACTTGAGATATAAATTTTTGGCTGAGCATGTTTAAAGTATAAAATTCTAGCGTGCTCTAAGTATTTGCCGATTATTGAGCGAACTTTTATATTTTCGCTTTTGCCTTTTATGCCAGGCCTTAGTCCGCACACACCACGAACTATAAGATCGATCTTCACACCTGCGTTTGATGCGCGGCTAAGCTCGTTTATCACGTCTTCGTCTATTAGCGCGTTCATCTTAGCGATGATCCTACCTTCGCTGCCTTTGCTAGCCTCCATTCTTATCTTTTCGATGATGCGCTCTTTTATCTGAAAGGGCGACATGCTAAGGGCGTTTAGACGGCGGTTTTTGTTATATCCTGATAGGATGTGAAAAAACGAGGTCGTGTCTTGGCTAAATTCCTCTTTACTCGTAAATAGGCTCACATCGGTGTAAATTTTTGCCGAACTGCCGTTGTAGTTGCCGGTGCCAAAGTGCATATAAAATTTAAGCTTATCGCCGATTTGGCGGATGACCTGGCTAACTTTTGCATGCACCTTAAAACCTGTGATGCCATATATCACGTGCGCTCCAGCGTCTTCAAGCGCCTTTGCCCAGTGCAAGTTATTTTCCTCGTCAAACCTTGCTTTTAGCTCAACCATTACAGTTACTTGCTTGCCGTCACTTGCGGCGTCTATTAGACTTTGAATTATTGGTGAACTTTTATCGACTCTATAAAGTGTCATTCGAATAGATATGACTTTTGGATCTTTGCTAGCTTCTTTGATAAAGCTTACAACTGGATCAAAACTCTCAAATGGATGCACTAAGAGCACGTCTTCTTTATCTATGGCGTCAAACACCGAGATGCCATTACCAAATGGTGGTAGTGTTTTTGGAACATAAGGCGCATTTGCCAGATGGGTAAAATTTTTGCTTCCAGCTATCTCCCAAAGCGAGCTAAGAGTGAGCGGAATGCTTGAAAAATAGACATCTTTATGAAAAATTTTCATATGAAAATTTAAGAATTCCAAAATATCAGCGTCTACGTTTTTATCGATTTGCATACGAACAAAAGCCCCTTTTCTACGAAGCTTTAGCCCTTGCTCAAGTATCATCATAAAATCATCCGCTTCTTCTTCTTCGATGACGATATCAGCGTTTCTTGTCACTCTAAAAGCAGCCGAGCTAAGCAGCTTATACCCTGGGAAAATTTCTTCTGCGTGGCGATGTACGATCGTTTCAATCGGTACAAAAACATTGCTACTTGGCTGTGTAAAACGTGGCAAGACTCTTGAAATTCTTATCATGCCGTATTTTAAAATTTCTGGATGCTCAATATCGGCAAGCTTAACTGCAAGCGAGAAGCTAAGGTTGTTTAGGTGCGGAAATGGATGAGTTGCATCGACAGCGATAGGCACGATGACTGGCAAGATATTTGAGAAAAAGTATTCGTCGCATTTTTGTTTCAAACTATCATCAAGCTCGTCATAATTTTTTATAAAAAGTCCCTCTTTGCTAAGAGCATTTACTGTTTTTTTATAGTGATCTTCTACTAAAATTTGCTCATTTTGTAGATATTTTCTAATCTCTCTTAGCTGATCAAGTGGGCTCATGCCATCGCCACTGCTTGTAGTAGCTCCAGCTGCGAAAAGCTGCTTTAAGCCAGCGACTCTGATCATATAAAACTCGTCTAGATTTGTCATATAAATAGCTATAAATTTTAGCTTTTCAAGTAAAGGAATTTCCTTTTCACACTGAGCGAGCACCCTTGAATTAAAACGTAGCCAGCTTAATTCTCGGTTTATAAAAAGAGTTTCATTTTCGCTCATCATCTTCTCCTTGTGTGTTTTTGAGTTATTTTATGATATATGCGGTTATAAAGTTCTTACTTTATTTAAAATTTTGGTTACAATAAGCCAAAACTTAAATTTAAAGGCTTGTTATGTCTGATTATGTGATATTGGTTGGTATCTTTTTAGTGGCAGTCGTTGTTTTTGCGCTTATTAAAAAGATATCGTTTTAGCTTTTAAATTTCTCCCACCACAAATAAGCAAATATGAGCCCAAAGCCCTTAACTTTGCTCTCGTCAAAGGCAAATTTCATCATATCTTCTCGCTTTATGAAAACAAGCTCTATATCCTCTCCGTCGACGCCGCCGCCAGAATTTACCTTCATGCTCTCATCGATCTTTGCGTAAAACATCGTTTGAGTGTTGCCACCAAAGCCAAAAGCGCCATACGTCATCGTGATGCGCTCCATCTCTTTTAGCTCGTATCCAACCTCTTCGACTGCCTCTTCTCTAGCGGTTTGCTCCTCGCTTAGCCCCTTATCCATAAGCCCTGCGCAAAGCTCGTAGGTAAAGCCTTGCTCTTTTGTTTTGATGCCTTCTTTTTCTTGCGAGTACCAAACGGCTGGGCGAAACTGCTTGACAAACAAAAATGCATCTTTTTGCTCGTGATATAAAAATATACTAACGCTATTCATCACCTTGACGCAGTCCCAGTCTCTTTGCAAGCCATTTTGTTTAAATTTCATCTTAAATGGCTTTAGGTATTTTGACTCACCAAGAGGTAAAATTTCTAAATTTGTTATAGTAGTATCCATTTTGCAAGTCCTAAAAAGCTAAAAAATCCTATCGCGTCTGTAAAAGTTGTAAGAATGACCGCCGAGCCAACAGCAGGATCGATGTTAAAGCGCCTTAGCGTCAAAGGTATGATCGTGCCAAAAAAGCCTGCGAAGAATAAATTTGTAACCATACTAAGGCCGATAACCACGCCAAGCATGCCTTTGTTAAACCAAACAGCGGCGATGATACCCATGATGACGCCAAAGATGAGGCCATTTACAAGCGATATCGTCACCTCACGCTTTAAAACGCTCTTTGCATCTTTAAATTCTATCTCGCCAAGTGCCAAACGACGAACCGTAACAGCAAGTGCTTGCGTGCCAGTGTTGCCACCCATTGAAGCAACTATTGGCATAAGTACAGCAAGTGCGACGTATGCTGCGATCGTCTCGTCAAAAAGTCCGATGATAGATGAGCTAAAAAGGGCTGTTAGTAAATTTATGCCAAGCCAAACCGCACGGCCACGACCCGCTTTAAATAGCGTATCATCTTCTTCTGACTCGTCATCAACGCCAGCTAGGTTATAAATTTGCTCTGTTGCGCTCTCTTGAATGTAGTCGTGGATATCATCATACGTGATACGACCTAGCAAAATTCCAGTGCTGCTTGTAACTGCGATAACGTTTAGATCGTACTCTTGAAACATATCAGCGACATCTTGCATGAGATCCATATCATTTGCCATGTGAGGCTTGTAGTGGTCGATCTGGGTTGATTCGATATTTTGTTTTAGCGTTTTTGTGAAGTCAAAAAGGATGAGATCTTCAAGCGGGATGGCGTATTGCAAGACGCTATTTTTATCGATGATGAAAAGCTGTGAGACGTTTTCTAGTTTTCCTTCTTGCTTCTCTTGTCTTAGTCTTGCAACTGCGCTGCCAAGCTTCTCTTCAAGATGAGCTGAAAATAGCTCTGTTTGCATGTGCGCACCAGCTCTATCCTCATCGTAGCTTCTAAGTCTTAAAATTTCGTTTTGATTTTCTTTATCTAGCTCGTTAAAAAGCTCTCTAGCCTTGTCCTCATCGATATCTTCGATGTATTGGAGTAGGTCAGTAGCATCGTCACTCTCTAGCTCTTCGAGCGCTTCTACGATCTTTTCAGCCGGGAGCGTGTCGATCACGTCTTTTAGCATGTGATCAGGTAACTCTATCGCCACGTCACCCAAAATTTCAGGATCTAGCTTTTCAAGATACTTGGCAAAAAGCTCCTCGTCGTGCTTTTTAAGTGTTTTTAGGTGCTGGGCTAGCTCGTATGCAGAGAGCTCGCCGTCTTCTAAATTTTCATCTAAATGCTGATCTATCAGCTCTTTTGCTTCTTCTAGTTCTTGGCTCAAGTTTTACCCTTAAAATTCTATTACATTAGGAAAAAATTCCACTTTGTGATACTCTTTTTCATTGCTTAAAGCATTTTTTATTAGCTCGTCATTTTTGCTAACAACTGCTTTAAATTTGGCTGATTCTTTCTTGTCTTCTAGACTTTTAACGACCTTTATTGCACTTTCTGGATTGATAGGCTTATTGTCTCTATAAAGACCAAAATGAAGGTGTGGCCCTGTGCTCATACCGCTTGTGCCAACGTAGGCTATAAGCGTGCCTTGTTTGACTTTTAGACCACCTTTTATGCCTTTAGCAAAGCCATTTAGATGAGCATAAAGCGTTTCATAACCACCAGCGTGAGAGATGATGACGGTTCTGCCATATCCGCTTTTTTGTCCGACAAATTTAACCGTGCCATCGCCTGCAGCTTTGATTGGTGTACCTTTTGGAGCACCGTAGTCAACGCCAAGATGCGCTCTATATCTTTGGAGAATAGGGTGCCATCTTTTTAGAGTAAAAGCTGATGTGATTCTAGCGTTTGCAAGAGGGCGGACTAGTAAAAATTTATCATTTTTCTTGCCGTTTTTATCATAAAATTTATCTTCAAATTTATACATAACATATCGTTTATTTTTTGTTTCTATCATCGCAGCATAAATTTCTGGAGTGCCAAAAGAGCGGCCCATGCGTATTTTTTGATTATAAACGATAGCAATCGTATCGCCTTTATTTATCTTTTTAAAATCAATGCCACTTCCTTTAAAAATTTCTTTAAAGCCAAGAGCTAGTGTGCCAGAGCCAGTGTAGTCAAAAATGTCTTCAGAGACTGATTTGTCCACCTTTAAAGCTAAAAATTTATCCTCGCTTTGATAAGAGATAGGAAGAAATTCGAGCTTAAATTTATCATTGTCATCTCTAAAAATATGCATTTGAAGCTCGTCGCTAACAGGGATTAGCACTTGTTTGGTGTTGCCGTTGTCGTCTTTATAAATTTGATACTTTGTACCAGCGATGATCTCTTCTGTTAGCTCTTGATCTTCGGTTGCTAAGTTATAGTAAAGTGAAAGTGGGATTTTGTTTGTCTCTAAGAAATTTAAGAAGTTACTTCCATTTGGCCAGCTAAGCTCGTCGACACTTGGCTTTATAGCGTATAAATTTATAGATAATATTGCAAAAATTATAAAAATACGAGGCATTAATGTCCTTTTAAAAAGCTGGTGGGATTTTAACTAAAACTTGCTTTAATTTTGCAAAAGATAAAGCATTTTAGGCTATAATCGCTCTAAAAATTTAAACTTAGGAGATATATTTGAAACGTATATTTGTGATTTTATCGCTAGTTTTTGGCTTTGCTTTTGGGGCTGATTTTTCTTTAAATGAGTATAGAACTCCTATAATTAGCGTCGATAGTGATGGCACAGCGACGATAGTTGATAGTCCAGAAATTTTAATCGGCTCAAGTGGTGTCGTGCTTCATAAATTTGATACTGATAGCTCTATCATCGCAAGAGTTAGTGTTATCTCAAAAAATTCTGGCTTTGCTAAGATTAGATTTGAGGTGTTTGATCTGCTTGAGCAAAAGGCGCTCCCACTTCCAGGCATTGCACCTGCAAATGGTGATATGGTCGTGCTAAACTATCTTTATAACCGCTCATTAATCATCGTGCCAAATAAAGAAATTTACGAAGAGATCACATCTGCGTTTCCAAATATGATATTTATCCACCCAGATATTATAGGAGCGTATCTAAGCTACGAATACAAGCCAAATCCAAGCAGAGATGACTTTAGAAAAATGTGCGCTCAAAGTGCAGCCGGTCTAATTTTTGTAGCGATGGATGGCAGAAGCGTTTTTGCTGATTGCCAAAGCTTTAAAGTGCTAAAAGAATTTAAAAGTGGTGAGGTTGAGTACTACCAGCTACCATTTTATACAAGAGTTAGCGACATAGACACTGTGTTTTGGAAACTAAATAGTGAGCACATCAACAACTACGACGCTCACTACGAAAAACTTTTTGAAGAAGACAACTGATAAATGAGCCGTTTGTCCTTAAGTAAGCAAAATTTAAAGGAGCTTTTAAATTTGCTCCCAACGCTTAAGGACAAAGAGCTCTTTCACTATGCCTCAAGCCTTAGTTTTCATACGATTTTATCGATCATTCCGATACTTCTTATATCATTTTCTATCTTTACAAAACTGCCTAGTTTTGAGGACTATTACGCCAAGATTCAGGACTTTATATTTTCGGCTCTTTTGCCAAGTAACCAAGAGATCATCTCAAACTATTTGCAAAATTTCTTACAAAATAGCGGAAATTTAGGCTTAGTTGGCTTTGTAGCAATGATATTTACATCAGCCATGTTTTTTAGCGACTATGAATATGTAGTTTTAAAAGTGACACGTGCAAGTAAGGCTAGAGGATTTTGGTCGGCACTTAGCTCGTATTGGACGCTTATCACGCTCGCGCCACTTGGTCTTGCTGGCAGTTTTTATCTCTCAAGCCTCATTCAAGAGATGCTAAACTCAAATGTGATCACAAACTCGATAAATTTTTTAAGCATATTCCCATATCTCATCATCTGGGCGATATTTTGCATCACATATCTCATCTCTGTAAATGACGAGATAAAGTTTAAAAGCGCACTTTTTAGCTCATTTGCTGCCTCGCTCGTCTGGTATATTGGCAAGTCAGCCTTTGTCTATTATGTCCTTTACAACAAGACCTATCTAAGCGTCTATGGCTCGTTTTCAGCCGTGCTTTTCTTCTTTGTTTGGATATATATATCGTGGATCATCTTTTTATATGGGCTAAAGCTTTGTGCTTATCTTTCAAATAGCTCAAAATTTAAAAGACAAATTTAATAGTTAGTACCAGCTGGCAATATATTTTTATAAATTTACCAGCTAGTATGATTTGTATTATTTTATGTAGAATATTATGCAAAATCAGCGTTTAAACTCGCAAATTTCTATCTTTACGCCAAGTTCTTTGCCAAATTCTTTAGCCTTTTTCTCTAGCTCATCTTTGTCAAAGCAGATAAGATCTATGTAAGATCGCATCTCGCCATTTGCTTCACCTATGATCTCGCAAATTTCACTCTCCTTTAGCGCATCTGAAATTTTGTTTTTGCTATCAACGCCAATCTGTATGTCGCCACCGTGAGATATGGCTAAAAAGCAAAAATTTATGCCAAGCTCAAAAGCTTCGTTATAAGTATCGCTTGCACCGTCGTAGTATTCGTTTAGTAGCTCGCTAAGAGATGTAAATCCTGTGAAAACGTCGTCACGTAACTCATTTGAACGAGGCTCTAGCTCATAGACCATAAAATTCTTAAGCGGCTCGTTTGAGGCTTCTTTACCAAATTTATCATCTATAAGATCGGCAAAGTCGATCAGCGGCACGCCTTTTTCTCTTGGCTCGTCTATTATCTCAAACTCTCCAAGCATATTTATCATGATCATCTCGCCAACTACGTTGTCACAAAGTATGAGCGATAATGTATAAGCCTTATTTTCATCTTCGCTTTTAAGCTTGCTTAGAGTTTCGTTATATAGGCACATATCCACGCTTTTGTCGTTAAAATTTGCATAGACCATGACCTCATTTGCATCAACGCTTACGCCATACATTTGTATAGTAGCGACGTTTCGTGGCGCACGTGGTTTGCCAAGTGTACAAGTAAGCTTTGCTTCATACTCTTTTGGCATGCGCGATTTGATAAATTTAAGCCACAAAAGCCTATGTTTGAGTCCTTCTGGAGTGAGTACTAGATCGATCTTTCCATCAATAAGGCCTATCATAAAAGTTGGATCAACCAAACATAAATTTAGCGCCTCTTCGGTCATTTTGCTTGCAGCTTCAAAATTTTTATCTTCTAAATTTTGTTTGATGGCGTCTAAATTTTTGCCAAACTCGCTCCAAAATTTATCAACTCTGCTTGCAAAGCTAGAGCTCTTTTTAGAAAACCACATTTTTTATCCTTGTTTATTAAAATTTTCAACATTTTTTTGCGTATAAATTTTCATCGATGGAAATTCTAAGGCGCTTAGTTTGTCATATCCTTCTTCATTAAAAACACATCCCGTATCGATATTGGCGCTATTTGTATAGAGCTTAGCCTCACGCACTGGTGTATGGCCATAGACATTAAATATGCCTTCAACTTGCATCATATCGCCTCTGCCTGATAGTACATGCCTTCTAAACTCATCTCTTGAGCTATCATCATCTCTTAAAGTCCAAAATTTGCCAACAGCCGAGTGCGAAACGACCAAATGCTCGCCATTTTGGTTTTTGTGGTCTTTAAACTCTAAATATACTGGAATGTTTTCTAAAAATTCTATG
This sequence comes from Campylobacter concisus, assembly GCF_003049085.1. Classification (NCBI taxonomy): domain Bacteria; kingdom Pseudomonadati; phylum Campylobacterota; class Epsilonproteobacteria; order Campylobacterales; family Campylobacteraceae; genus Campylobacter; species Campylobacter concisus. The sequence continues at coordinate 272,264 of NZ_PIQX01000001.1, read as the reverse complement.
TGCCTTTGCTTGAACCCCACGCTTTGAGCTAGGTATGATCTGTATGTTTCTTCGCCACCATTATTGTAAAACCAACTTGTATCAAATGGTATTTTGTTTTTTAAAAAGAAGTCTTTATTACTTAGCAGCCTGCGCTCATGATTTCCCATTACCATTTTATAGTTATTTTGTATGATAAGCTCGACTACATCGCAACTAAAAAGCCCCCGATCTATCACATCTCCGACAAAGCAAATTTGTGATTTTTCTTTGTCTGGAAACTGCTTGATAAGCTCTAAAAGTGTGTTAAAACAGCCATGCACATCGCCTATGATATAAATTTGCTCACTCAATTTTTCTCCTTTGTGCCAAATTTTAGTCTATTAAGCTTAAAAATGTAGTGTTAAGAAAACACTTTTGTATAGCTGTACTATATTGGCGTAATGCTAGTGATATATAAAGTTAAAACCTAGTAAAAGATATTTAAAATTTAAGGAATTTAAAGTAGAAGGGAGCCTAAGCTCCCTAAAATCATTGTGCGTAAAAGCCGCTGACCTTACCAGTAAGATCGATCATGATGTTTTTCATCTGAGTGTAGTGCTCAAGTATTATCTTGTGTGTTTCGCGGCCGATACCTGAGTTTTTATAGCCGCCAAATGGGCTTCCTGCTGGGATTTGGTTGTAGGTGTTGATCCAGACTCTACCAGTCTCCATAGACCTTGCAACACGAAGTGCCTTTGTGATGTCTTGTGTGAAAATTCCGCCACCTAGGCCGTATTCGCTATCATTTACCATTTTGATAAGCTCGGCTTCATCTTTAAATTTAATGACAACGCCAACTGGGCCAAAAATTTCTTCTTGAGCCACTCTCATGTCGTTTGTCACATCAACTAACAACGTTGGCTCTACAAATGCGCCTTTGTCGCAACCATTTGCTGTGTAGGCTTTACCACCAACTGCCACTTTTGCACCTTCTTTTTTGCCGATCTCGACGTACTCTAAGATCTGCTCAGCTTGTTTTTTATTGATTTGTGAGCCCATTTGAGTGCTAGGATCTAACGGATCGCCAACTTTTATAGTGCTAAATTTCTTCACCGCAGCCTCTATAAATTTCTCATAAAAGCTCTCTTCTACAAAAATTCTCGATCCTGCGCAGCAAACTTGACCTTGGTTAAACAAAATGCCAAGCTGAAGGCCGTCAAGTGCCTTGTCTAAATTTGCGTCGCTAAAGAAGATATTTGCGCTCTTGCCGCCAAGCTCAAGTGTAGCTGGGATGATACGGCGAGCAGCAGCTATGGCGATATCGCGGCCGATCTCGGTTGAGCCAGTAAATGCTAGCTTATCAAGGCCTGGATGATTTTTGATCCATTCGCCACTCTTGCTACCTTTGCCAGTTATGATGTTTATTAAACCTTTTGGCAAAATTTTATCTATCAGTCTAAATAGCTCAAGCACGCTTAGGCTTGTCTCGCTTGATGGCTTAAATACACTCGCATCGCCTGCTGCGATCACTGGAGCTAGCTTCCAAGCTGCCATTAAAAACGGAAAATTCCAAGGTACGATCTGACCCACGACGCCTATTGGCTCGCGTAAAACGATAGAGAGTTGCTTCTCGTCAAGTACGTTTGCGCTGCCTTCTTCGCCCATGATAACGCCAGCAAAGTATCTAAAATGCTCTGCCGCAAAAGGGATATCTACATTTAGCGTCTCGCGGATCGGCTTGCCGTTATCCATGCTCTCGACTTTTGCCAAGTGCTCTTTGTTTTCATCGATGATATCAGCGATCTTATTTAAAAGCTTTGCACGCTCGCTAATTGTGGTGTGTTTAAATTTCTTAAAAGCCTCACGTGCAGCACGAACTGCGTCATTTACATCTTCTTCAGTAGCATCTGCGATCTTTGCGAGGTGCTCGCCGTTTGCTGGATTTTTTGCATCAAGTGTAGCGCCGTCTTTTGCGTCACGCCACTCACCATTTATGAAAAGCCCATATTTTTCTAGTAGTTTCATACTTTTCTCCTTGATTAAGATTTTGTAAAAGGATTATAATATTAATAAAATTTATCAAAAATAAATTTTGGACATAAATTATCTTTTTTAATAAATTTTATTATTTAAAGTAGGGTTGTTTTAAAATTTAGCTCTACCAAGAGAGCAAAAACGTAGTCTCGCCATCAAGTTCGCTTTGGCATTTTACGACGATATCATTTTTCTTGCAACACTCTTTAACTAAATTTAGCCCTATGCCAAAGCCGCCTTGATCGTCGTTAAATCTCGTGTAACGATCAAAAATTTTCATCTGATCCTCTTTGCTGATGCCTCGACCGGTGTTACTTATGCTAAAGAAATTTGGCTCTAAAGTGATGTGTACTTTTGAATTTGGTGCTGCATATTTGGAGGCGTTGCTAAGAAGGTTGTCTAAAATTTTGCTCACATCCCCAAGATTTGCATTTATAAAGCTTGGCTTTAGGCTAGTATCTATCTCAAGTCCGCGTTTGGCAAAAAATGGCGAGAAATAGTTCAGTCTTTGTGTGGTTAGTAAATTTAGATCTATGATCTCTTTTTTGCTAGGCTTATCTAGGTTAAAGCTTAGATGAACGAGCGCGTCATAAATGTTATTTAGGCTCTTTGCGGCAAGACTGATATTATTAAAACGCTTTAAATTTCGCTCATTTAGGTTGTCAAGATCAGCCGTTTCTATGCTCATCGAGATGACGCTTAGAGGCGTGTTTATCTCGTGTGTTGAGTCTTTTATAAAGCGGTTTAGCGTATCTATCTTTTCATAAAGCGGTCTTAGGCTTAGTTTTGCGAGATAAAAGGCGACAAAGAGCAGGGCAAAAAAGAAAAAGAGCGCCTTTAGCGTGGTTGAAATTTGTAAAGATAAAATTTTAGCCTTGATATCTTTACCAACTAGAAAAATATCTGCGTGTGAGAGCTCGTCTGTAGTGTTGTCGTCCATGTACTGGATCTTTTCAAATATCGCGACCTTGCCGCCGATCAAATTTACATTTTTGCTTTTGTCGATTTTTTGGCAGTCAAAGTCTTTATAAATTTTCTCACCATTTTTTAGCACGATGCAAGCATGCACGCCTTTTTCTTTTGTTAGACTTGAAATTGAATCAAGTCCATTCATTCTAGCTTTCATGTAAATGCCCATTTTTATCTCTTTTAAAGACTTCACCTCGTTTAAAATGAGCGTTTCTTTTTTGTTTTTATAGTCATGTATGAAAAAATATCCTAAAAATAGCACAGAGCTAACAAGATAGAGGGATAAAATTTTAAATAAAATTTGCGTCTTTTCAGACATAGATATAGCCGTCCCCACGCCTATTTAAAATAGCATCTTTGCCTAAAATTTGGCGTAAATTTTTGATATAGACACGAAGGCTAAGCTCGCTTGGCTCCTCGTCAAATTTCCAAATTTTATTAAAAATTTCATCTTTGGTTAAAATTTTGCCTTTGTTTTGCAAAAATAGGGCGAGTAGGTCACTCTCTTTACTAGAGATATTTACATTTTTGCCATCTTTGCTTAGTGTCTTGCTCTGTGGATGAAAGCTAAATTCGCTTGAAATTTTGATCGCATCTCCACTGTGATGTGAGAAATTTCTCTTTAGAAGTGCTTGTATGCGGATAAGCAGCTCTTTTAGCTCAAATGGCTTTTTTAGATAGTCGTCGCAGCCACTTTTGTAGCCTTTTTCAAGATCATCAATGGTGTTTAGTGAAGTGGTAAAGATGCTAGGTGCGCTAACACCTAGCTCTCTTAAGGAAGAAAGAAGTGAAAAGCCATCTCCTTGTGGGAGTTTGACGTCAAGTATAAGCAGGTCGAAATTTTGCTCGTAGGCGAGATCAAGCGCTTCTTTGGCATTATCTGAAGTAGTGACCTCATATCCATTTTCGCTTAGATACTCACTGATGAGATCAAGTAAAATTTCATCATCTTCAACGAGCAAAATTCTAACCATTAAGCACCTTTACATGCCTTTTTTCATTTCGTCTTTTTTCATACCCATGTCGTCTTTTTTCATTTCGTCTTTCATGCCCATGTCATCTTTTTTCATCTCATCTTTTTTTATCATGGGTTTTTTGCCCATGTCATCTTTCATCATCTGCTCTTTCTTCATCATCTCGTCTTTGCCCATGTCATCTTTTTTCATCATTTCAGTAGCATTTGCAAGACCACCAAGCATAAACATAGCACCAAGTGCAACTAGTAGTAATTTCTTCATAACGTCTCCTTTAAATGAAATATGATGAAATACTATCTCTTTAGTGTTAAGTGAGTGTGAATTTACGCAAATACAAAATATATAACTGGAAGCGTGATAAATGAAAAAAGCACGCCTATGGCCACTGATGAGATGGCTAGCGAGCTATCAAGGCCAGCTTTTATGACCATCGCACTTGCAAGGGCTGATGTTGGCATAGCGCACTGAAAGAGACCAACGACCCAAGTTTTGTTCATCTGGATACCTGAAAATTTTAATATGATGAAAAATATGATAGCTGGCAAGATCATCTTACACAAAAGCACAACGCTAACGCCTTTATATGAGCTTGTGATGCTGCTAAAGTTAAGTCCAACACCAATCGCAAAAAGTGCTACCGGAGTAACGCTACCTTCAAACATCCTAAGTGGAGCAAAGATAAACTCAGGCAAAGGGACTTCTTTTAAGATAAGAGCCATAATAAGCGCGATAAATGGCGGAAATTTTAAAATTTTCATCGTATTTTGAAATAATGAAACCTTCTCTGGTGCAGCAAAAGAGAGAATAAGCGGCCCAAGGATCGAAAGTGGGATACCAGTGGCTATTTGATCGTAAAAGATGACCTCATTTACCATTGCATCGCCAAAGAAGCCTTGAATGACAGGCATACCGACAAATAGGGTATTACCAAAAAGGCTTAGCATGACCATACTAACAGTTGTTACTTTGGTAAATTTAAAGATCTTACCAAGCACCAATGCCATGACAGCACTGATAGCTGTTGAGCCAAAGCCAATTAAAATTGTATTTATGAGCGAAACATCGACGTTTACGTGATAAATTTTGTCAAAGATTAGCGCAGGCATTGCAAAACAAAGGACAAAATCCACGAATGGGATCGAGTGCTTTTGCTCAACAATGCCGACTTTTTTAGCAAAAAAACCAGTTGCGATTATGAAAAAAATTGCAAAAAGTGGAGTGAAGTTCATAGCATTTCTCTTTTAAATCTAAATTTTTACGGAAAATTGATTATAGGACCCATAAGATTAAATTACAATAAACCTTTTTTAAAATTTGCTCTCAAAATTTATGCCTTAATATCAACCTTTTTATAAAATTTATCTCTCTCATCTATCTTTTCTTTACTCTTTAAATCATTTTCAAGATAGCTGATATTATAAATTTCTCTTGTAGATATGCTTTTGCCATTATTTAGACTGATTAAAAATTTACTCTCAAATTTATTAGATAGATTGACAATAGCGATCGCTCCAGCATCTTTTAGGCTTACGATTTTATCACCTTGCATGAAGCCAATATCTTTAAAATCTAAGCTATTTAGCTGCACATTATTCATCTCTTTTGCCTCTAAATTTATGCTAGTTTTTAGCTCACTTGATGTATTTAGCTTGCCAGTATCGTTATAAAGCTCTTTTACGTCTATCTCTCTACCACTATCAAATTTTAGCCTTATGGTGCCATCTTTGTTTAGCTTCATAGCTATGACGCTATCGCTATCTTGTAAAGATGTGGCAGCTGTGGCTTCATTTGTTATAAAAGCCTTTTTTACTTTTTTTAAATTCGAGATACTAAACTCAAGTCCAGTTGCTTGTTTAAATTCATTTTTCATCGCGATCATTTTGGCTGATTTTGTCTTTTCAAGCTTTGATATATAAGCGTCCGCATTTTCATCAAATTTCTTTAAACTATCGCCAATATTTTCTATCATTTTGTTGTATGCGTCAAACTCAGCGTTATAATCTTTGTAAAATTTCATAAAACTATCTTTTTGAAATTTTGTATATGAGAAATTTTCATCTTTTTTGTAATCTTTACTTGGTTCAATGATCGGATTAAACTCACTTAATCTTGCAGTATCATCAAAACCCACTTTAAGATAGGCAAAATTTTTAAAAGAGCTATCTTTGCCAAAGATGTTATTGTGTCTTAGATCGACCCAGCCGTCATTTTGGGCATATTTTTTAAAGAAATTATTTATATCATTTTTCTCTATCTTTTCATATCTGTTTTCTGCAGCGAACAAAGTATTTGGATCTGAGGCGTAGTAAGAGTGTCTATAATCAATATCTTTTGTATCCACGTAAAGATCGGGATTATTTGTGATCGTTGCTTTACGATTTAGCTCTTCTCTTTCTATTTGGTTGTGATTTATGACATTTGTGCTGATAAACTGCCTAAGATCAACCCTTGGCATCACATCGCTTAAATTTGCTATTTTTTCATTTCCGTCTTTGTCATAACCCCTTACTTTTAGCTTATCAAATAGCATGTCTTTTTGATCTAGTACACCGTCATTGTTGCTATCAAAGCTAAAAAGATAGCTATTATTTTCTAATTTTGTGGTGCCAAGTTTATCGTTGTCGCCGTAAATATCTAAAAATACTTCTACCTCGCCATATTTTGTTTTTAGAGTGTTTGAGTAAGCGTAATCGTTTAAATTTTTAAATTTTGTATTTTCTAAGTATCCACTTTTTAGTGTAGATAGCATGCTGCTACTATCTGAAGCTTTTATATTTTTAAAGTAGGCATTTTCATTAAAATGATAGCCTCTAGAAAGCTCATCGGAGTGAATTTTATTGTTGCTGTAGATGAGATTTTTTGAGTAGTTATTTAAAATTTCTTCTACTTTTTGTAGGATTTTGTGTCTATTTTGCTCTTTGATCTCGGCATCAGTGATATTTATAACTTTGCCCGTCTTTATACTTTCTTTTAGACTTGAAATTTGTTCGTTATTTATCTCTAAACCTTGTTTATCCTTAAAGGCATGGAGCATATCTGTAGGATTTTCTAAATCTTTTAAATTTATAAAGTTATATTTCAATGATGCAATATTCATCTAAAATCCTTTTTAAAGATGTTGTAGATAATATCGGATAAATTTAGAAAGTATTTAGGTTTATAAATGGTGCCCGAGGTCGGACTCGAACCGACACAAGGTTGCCCTTACCAGATTTTGAGTCTGGCGCGTCTACCAGTTTCACCACTCGGGCTAAAGTAAGATTGAAATTTAAATTTTGTGTGAGAGGAAAAAGGGGAGAGTTGCTCCCCGAAAAAGAAAATTATTTCTTTTTACCTTTTTTAGCAGCACCAGCAGCAACTGCTTCTTTAAGTTTTTTGCCAACTTTGAATTTAACTGCTTTGCTAGCAGGAACGTCGATAACTTTTTTAGTTCCAGGAACTCTAGCTTTTCTTGCAGCTCTGTCAGCAGTACCGAAAGTACCAAAGCCTATAAAGCTAATTGTATCGCCTTTTTCAAGAACTGCTTGGATTGTCTCCAAAGTAGCATCAACAACTTTTAGAGTATCTTTTTTTGAAAGACCAGCCTTATCGGCAACAGCTTGAATAAATTCAGCTTTTTTCATGAACCATCCTTTTAAGAAGTTATGTGGCTATATTACACTCTTTTAAAAAAAAATACAATACTTTTTCCCTAAATTTAGCTCTTTTTTACGTTTTTTTAACAAAAAATACAATTTTTTTAAAAATTTACTCGCAAATTTCAAACATAAGCTCGGTCTTTAGACCAATCTTTTTCATATCAATAAGCCTTAAATTTTTAAAATTTAAGCTCATTAGTTCATTTTTATTTTTTATAAGTTTATTTGCTATCTGGCGCAAGACTTCGCCTCTATACGCTTTTGCGTGATGACTCACTATTTTTTTATTTTTTACAAAACAAAAAGTTATGTATTCTTTTTTTATAGTGTAAAATTTTTCATAAAACTTAGCTCTAAGGTCTAAAATCTCATCATTTTGCAAAAAATCATTAACCGCTTTACTAAAATTTTTTTCATAAAATTTTGAAATTTCAAAGCCACCTAGCTTTTCACCTTGCTTTAGTTTGTATTCTGGTATCTCATCTTTTGCTAAGATAGGCCCAAATAAATTTGAAAATATTAAAACATTATTATCTATATATTTTTGTACCTCATTGTCTAAACCACGATAGTTTAGATGCTTATAAGCCACACCATCATACCTTAAAATAGCTTTTATGCTGCCTTTTTGAGATAGACTTTCTCGCAACTGCTTGCTCTCTTCAAGCTCTTTTAGTCCAAAAAGCTTTTTTATCTCGTCTAAATTTGCGTTTTTTAAAAACTCATCGTATTTGTTTAAAATTTCAACTCTTTTGTCAAAAAGTTCTGGAAACATCAAATCCTTACCATTAAATTTATTATTTGTATTTAGAGAAATTTTACTTTCGCTTGGAGAAAAGAGAATTTTTAATGCCATTTTTCTTACCTATTTTATATATAAATTTTTGTTGGATTATACAATAAACTTTTTGTGCTAAAAAAAATCAAATTTTTACCGATATAAAAACAAGCGGAATCATTTTTGCTTAGAGTGAATAAAAATTTAGGAAAAAATTATGAGAATAACAAACCAACTACGTTTTAGTCAGACTTTGCATGACTACCAAAAAAATATGACTGGTGTAAATAAAAGCTACAAGCAGCTCTCAAATGGTTTGAAAATTCAAGATCCATACGATGGTGCTGCGACTTATAATGATGCAATGAGGCTTGATTATGAAGCGACTACTCTCACTCAAGTAGTTGATGCCACTGGTAAATCTGTAAATTTCTCAAAAAATACAGATAATGCATTGCAAGAGTTTGAAAAACAGCTTGAAAATTTTAAGACAAAAGTAGTCCAAGCAGCTAGCAGCGTGCATAGCAAGACATCGCTAGAGGCTTTAGCAAATGATCTTCAAGGTATAAAAAATCACCTTGTGAATATTGCAAACACTTCGGTTAATGGGCAGTTTTTGTTTTCTGGAAGCGCTGTTGATACAAAGCCAATAGATGGTGCAGGAAAGTATCAAGGCAACCGTGATTATATGAAAACATCAGCCGGTGCTCAGGTTGAGCTTCCTTACAATATCCCAGGATATGATCTATTTTTAGGAAAAGATGGTGATTACAGTAAAATTTTGACCACAAATGTTCGTTTGGCTGATCAAACTAGAACCGACATCGCCTATGCGCCAAAATTTCTAAACGATAACAGCAAGATAAAAAATATGATCGGACTAAATTACGCTAGTGATTCAGTGGTTAGAAGTGATGGCTCTTACAATGGAACAATAAATCCAGATTATGATTTTTTAGATAATTCAAATGTAAATTTTCCGGATACATATTTTTTCATGCAAGGCAAAAAGCCAGATGGCACGACATTTACTAGCAAATTTAAGATGAGTGCAAATACAACCATGGCTGGACTTATGGAAAAAATCGGCATGGAATTTGGCAATACAAAAACAACAAAAGTTGTTGATGTAAGCATAAATAACGATGGACAATTTAATATAAAAGATCTTACTAAAGGTAATCAAACTATTGACTTTCATATGGTTGCAGCCACATCTGTAGCACCAAACCGCGGTGCAATCGCTCAAAATAACAGGCTTGATACGGTAAATTCTCTTAAAGATCTTGAAACAATGGCAAATAATGTTCCAAAAACGGTTCATATCACTGAATTTGTAAAGAGCAAATATACCGATAAAGATGGAAATGCGACAAATGCATTTGACTATGATAAGGTTAGATTTGAGAGAAAGGATAATGAGCTAATCGCGAATTTACCTCAAGTAGCTAGAAGAACGGGCGAATATGCAACAGATCAGACAAAGCTAAGCGAAGTTTCTGGTACAAAAGAGAGTTACGATAGAAATTTATATCCAAAAGATGTTGATGCTAGAAAGAGAGAGCTTTTTAATATCGACAACCAAGAGATAAATTTACAAGTAAAGTCAATCACCGGCACAAAATATGACATAAAGGTAAAAATGGGCACAGCAGGGGGTACAAATACTCCAGTGCAATTTGAAATAACATCTACACCACCAGGTGGCACGCCTTCTGGACCTAGGACTTTAACTGTTTATAACTCAGATGAGTTTGGAAGTTACAGAACTTATGCTAGTGATTTTACTTATAGGCAGCTCATGGATATCGTTGCTATGGCGGCAAGCGATAATATCCCTGATCCTCAAAACGTAGAAAATGCAAATTTTGATACAGATATAGAAAAGGTAAAAAGAGATCAAAACTACAACGCCTATAAAGAGGCTTTGTCAAAGACTAAAGGCGCAGTAGAGGTAAATTTAGATGATAAAGGCAGGATGGTGCTAACTGACAAGACAAAATCTGTCACAAATATAGAGCTAACTATGTATGATGCGAAAAATGGAGATATATTTGACGGAGATAGCACTGGTATGAACACAGCCGGCGCTGCAAGCCATCCTCAAGGCAAGGGCTCAGTATTTAGTTTTAACGAAAATAATGCTTTAACTATCGATGAGCCAAGTACGAGCGTTTTTCAAGACCTTGATAATATGATCGAAGCTGTTAGAAAGGGATATTATAGAGCTGATGCAGATAGCAATGACCCACGAAATACCGGCATGCAAGGTGCATTACAAAGGCTTGATCATTTAATAGATCATGCAAATAAAGAGCTTACAAAGATCGGCTCTCAATCAAGACTTTTAACAGCTACAAAAGAGCGAGCCGAAGTAATGAAAGTGAATGTGCTAACTGTTAAAAATGATGTAATTGACGCAGACTATGCGGAGTCATATCTGAAATTTACGCAGCTTTCACTATCTTATCAAGCAACCCTACAAGCAAGTGCAAAGATAAATCAACTAAGCTTGCTAAATTATTTAAATTAAAATTTAAATCAGCAGGCCACCTAGCTTGCTGATTTTTTAAAATTAAACTCAAGCGTGCTATAATAAGCCTTTTTTATAAAGGATCTAAAATTTTACGACATATTTTATTTACAATTTTTGTTTGCATTTTTATATATTTTGGTATAGCAACAGCTGCTCCAACTGCTGATTTTGTTGGCTCGCTTGGACAAAGCCTTGGTATTTTAAATATCAAATATTTTGGACTTATCGCGTATGTTTATCCATTTTTATTGATCATTTTAGGCTATTTTGTCTATAAAAATTTTAAGAAATTTGACTTTGATTTTGCTCAGTTTTTGGTAGGAATTTTTCTCTTTTTTATAGCTTTTTTGATGTTTCAAGCCTTGAGTGCTTCGAGCATAAATGGCGGTATAATTGGAAATTTTATAGTTAGTGCCTTAAAAGAGGTGATCGGTTCTATCGGCACTGCGGTTGCTATACTTATGATGTTTATTATCTCACTTGGGCTTGCTTTTAGGGAAAATTTTATCATTGTTTTAAGAAAGGCTTTTGTAGATAAAGAGATAAAAGTCCATGAAGAGAGAAATTTAAAAGAGATAAAACAAAAACAACTTCCAAAAATCGAACGCAAAAAACAAAAGAATAATGATATAAAAGAAGAAGAGCTTATAGAAGCTCAGGTGCTAAATGATGATGAAAAGAATTTAGATGAAGAGTTAGAGCCTGAGCCAGAAAAAGAGAGCAGAGCCCCAACTATAAACGGAGTTGAAATTTTAAACGAAGTGGCTGAAAACAAGAAGTTGCTTGATCAAATAGAGCGAGGAAATGTGGAAAAGCCAAAGAATTTTGTCTTGCCACCGCTTAAATTTTTAAACGATCCGCCAAAACGCTCGCATAGTGTCAATGAAACTGAAATCGATCAGCAAATTTCTAATTTGCTTGATAAACTCCGTAAGTTTAAAATAGACGGCGATGTGGTTAGAACTTATACTGGGCCTATCGTCACGACATTTGAGTTTCGTCCAGCTCCACATATCAAGGTAAGTAAAATTTTAACACTTCAAGATGACCTAGCGATGGCACTAAAGGCTCAAACTATCCGTATCCAAGCACCAATTCCTGGTAAAGATGTGGTAGGTATCGAGGTACCAAATCAAAATTTGGAAACAATCTATCTAAAAGAAATTTTAGAGAGCGAAGTCTTTAAAAATGCAAGTAGCCCACTAACTATGGCACTTGGTAAAGATATCGTCGGTGCCCCTTTTGTGACAGACCTCAAAAAGCTCCCACATTTACTAATCGCAGGTACAACTGGATCAGGCAAGAGTGTGGGTATAAATGCGATGCTTTTAAGCTTGCTTTATAGAAATAGCCCACAAACTTTGCGTCTAATGATGATCGATCCAAAAATGCTTGAATTTAGCATATATAACGATATCCCACATCTTCTAACTCCAGTTATCACAGAGGCTAAAAAAGCGATCACTGCACTTGCCAATATGGTCGCTGAAATGGAGCGAAGATATAAGATAATGAGCCAAACTCGTACGAAAAATATAGAGAGCTACAATGAAAAGATGAAAGAGGAGGGCGGCGAGCAGTTCCCGTATATCGTTGTGATCATCGATGAGCTAGCTGATCTGATGATGACTAGTGGCAAGGATGTGGAGCTTTATATCGGCCGCCTAGCACAGATGGCAAGGGCTAGTGGCATACACTTGATAGTAGCGACCCAGCGTCCAAGTGTCGACGTCGTGACTGGCCTTATAAAGGCAAATTTACCAAGCAGGATAAGCTATAGAGTAGGGCAGAGGATCGATAGTAAGGTCATCTTAGATCAAATGGGAGCTGAGAGCTTGCTTGGACGTGGAGATATGCTATTTACACCTCCAGGAAGCCCTGGTGTGATCAGACTTCATGCACCATTTGCTAGTGAAAAAGAGATAGAAACGATTGTAAATTTCTTAAAAGAGCAACAAGATGTAGTTTATGATGAAAAATTTTTAATAGAAGAAGGCACAAGCGGAAGTGTGACTGCTGGTACTCTAGGAGAAGATGAACTTGATGAGCTTTATGAAGAGGCTAAAGAGATCATTTTAAGTGAGCAAAAAACGTCAATAAGCTATCTGCAAAGGCGTTTAAAAATAGGTTACAACAAAGCTGCAAACATAATAGAGCAAATGGAAAAAATGGGTGTTTTAAGTCCAGTGAATGCAAAAGGACAAAGAGAAATTTTATAGCTAAAGTCATAAATTGCTTTAATTTTAGAATTTTAATTTTTATTAAAATTCTAAAAAGTCTTGACAAAGCACATTAAAATCTATATAATTACAACTCTTAAAAACATTGGGGTATCGCCAAGCGGTAAGGCAACTGGTTTTGGTCCAGTCATTCAGAGGTTCGAATCCTCTTACCCCATCCACTTTTTAAATCCAAAATAATACTTATCGCGGAGTAGAGCAGTGGTAGCTCGTCGGGCTCATAACCCGAAGGTCGGCGGTTCAAATCCGTCCTCCGCAACCAAATGCCCATTTTATCGATATTTGAAACACTTTTTAAAATGCTTAAATTATTCTGAAATTGATTTTAGTAAATTTTCGATAGTTTCTTTAGATTTTTTAACGTTTGCAGTAATATATTTTTGTGTTGTAGTTATATTTGTATGCCCCAATGTAAATGATACTTGCTCGATAGGAATTTTTAAATAATTAATTGAATATGTGCCAATTAAATGCCTTATATCATGAAGCCTGATTTTAGGCAAGTTATTCTTTTTAAGAAGTGAAGCCCAGCTTTTACGCAAATCTTTAAATTTATCGTTAGTCATAGGATTAATAAAGACATAATCGTTTAGCTTATTTTCTTTCTTAGCTATCAAAAATCTTTTATAAAGACGATTAAAAAGTTCATCACTCATTTTATAAATCATATTTCTTTTAGCCTTATTGATTTTAAAGGGGATAATATAAGTCCTGGTCTTAAAATTTATATCGCTAAATTTTAGGCTTAATACTTCATTCTTTCGTCTGCCGTGAAGTAGAAAAAAGAATATATCAGAGCTTGCATCGGTATTTTCACTAATAGCCTTAATAAAGCGTTTTTGAATAGCGATCGAGTAATCAAAATACCTTTTATTATCAAACTTTGGTAGCTCAATAAAATCGCAAGGATTTTTATTTATTAACTCCAGCTTTATACCTAGCTTGAAAATAACCTTTAGCTTTGCAACGATATTCTTAATAGTCTTTATCTTGTAATCTTGCTTGATAAGATCATTACAAAACTTTTGTATATCGATAAAATTTATATCTTGTATATCCTTTAAGCCAAGTGAGTTTTTAAAATGCTTATTATATGTAGCTATATCACTTCTTAGAGTAGTTGGACTTAAAATAAGCTCGTAAAAGCTAATGTAATTATTAAAAAGCTCATTTAAACACATTTTTAAAACTCATTACAAATCAAAAATCTATCTACAAAGCTATCAATATCAGGGGCATTTAAATCGTGCTTTTTGTGATAGTGTGTGAAGTTGTCTAGCTCTCTATCAAGCATTAAATTTTCAACATAAGCTAAATGCTGGGCATTTATATCACCGCCCAAGCTTTGATAATAATTAACTAATTCGTAATCTTTCATTCTGCTTACTGGTTTAGGCTTTTCATCGCTTTTAAAAAGCTCATCGCAAAGCTTTAAAATTTGTCTTTGTTTTAAGGAATTGCCAAAGCTCTTTATTTCATCTTGTGCGTTTTCATCTTTTTGGCCATCAATTTTCAATCTATCGTAAAAATTCATAAGCCTACCACTTATATAATGCTCCAATCTGCCATTTAAATAAATAATCTCTTCTTTATTGAAAGGCAAATTTATATATATGTAATCATCTTTTTTATTCCACTCAAGTATTGCTCTGTGATCGTTTGTTAAGTCGTTTAAGTGATAAAAGTCTTGCATCGTGCTAATAAAATTAATCTTTCTATATACCCATAATGGCACTTTAGTGCGTGAGCTTATAAATCTTCTTACTTTGTGCTTTACATACCAGGCTGAAAGCTCGTCAAAATCCTGAGTTTCTTTTAGGTTGATGAAAGTCTTTTGGATATACTTCATAACATAGCCACTAGGATTATTAATACTAGTTTGAAAGCCGTTTAATTCGCCATTTTTCTCTTGCTCGCTTGTGATAGCATTTGTTTTTAGGTTTTGCGGAGCATAAAAAATATCAGTATAAATTCTTTTCATAAAGTCTATTGTGTGAGCTGGGACGTAAAATAAAGCGTGAATGTGTGGCACACCGTCTTTTTTGTGTGGCTCAAAGCACCTTATATAGCTTCTATCAATATTTTTAAATTTTCTTGAATATCGCATAATAAATAAATTCCATTGATGATTAAGAACGGCTACTAAATCAGAAATACTTAAAGGCGCTGAATTTTTAGCCTTATATTTAACTTCATCAGGCAAATATCTATAATCAATCGGCATAAATTTAGAATAATCGCCATTTAAGGCACCCCTAAAGCAGCCGTTAAGAGTGATGGTTAAAAATACTGGAACTTGAAAATAATCGATCGCAAAAGAGCTAAACACATTTACGCGGTTAGACACTTCGGCGTAATATTTATCGCTAAAGTTGGCCGACATTGAAATATCTAGCAAATTTCTAACCTGGCCATTAACATTAACAAAAGAGAAAGAGCGCATATATTCCCTTTGGCTATCAAGCTTTGCTTGGCAAAGCTCAACGTCAAGGGGAGAAACACCATATAAATTTCTCGCTCGCATAATCGCTTCCTTAAACGTAAGAGTTTTTTATTAATTTGACAAGGGCTACCATTGTGGCGGACTTCGTCCGCCCATGGCAGCCTTTTTTGGCTACGCCAAAACACATATAGGCGAAAGGGGTGTTTTAAGCCCAAAAAGCATATTAGCTGCACGGCTCGATTAAGCAAAACGTGCCAATAGGCTTTAATACTCGCCTTTTGTAGGGGAAAATCCCCTACACCCCTAAAACATTAAATAATTTGAATTGTGAGCGTTAGAACAGAGTTTATCTCACTGTCTTGCTCGACTGAAAAAAGATACTTTAAAAACCATATATCTTTAAGGATAGGCACGCCATTACGTTGCTTAGAAGTAGTCGTTTTGTTAATACCGCTAAGAACTAGAACGTCGCCACGCTTTAAAGAATACGAGCTTTTAAGCTCCTTTTTTGAAACAATGGGCGTTAATGATGTACTTTGAGAAAGAATATCTTCAAGTATTAAGTGTAAGTCAAAATCAATATGATCAGATAAAATGATAGGCTTTAAATTTATCTTTAAACCAATGTCTTTATATTCGTAACTATCGGTTTTTTGATAATTTACGTTTGATATATCAGTTTTTGAAACTAGGTAAGGGATATTTTGAACGGAACTAAAATAAACTTCGGTGTGATTTTTTGCCGTCAATACTGGCGATGAAATAATTTTTGTAATGCCGTTTGTATCAAGAAAATTTAATATGCCAAAAAAAGCACGATCATCGTTTTTAATAATATTTGAATTAGAAATATAAGGGGAAGTAATCAGATTAATATAATAAGCTAAATCGCCGTGATTAAGTGGCTTAAGTAAGCCTTTTAAATTTGTGCCTAAATCTTTAATGTCTTTTAAATTTGTTTCAGTGATAGTCAGCTTAAAAGTTACTTGCTCCAGGCTCTTATCAATCTTTGAAATGGCTTCTTTAATCTGATCAAATATATAGTCATCAGCTCTAAAGAAAACCGAATTAGAAGACGTCGAGTAAGTAGCATTTAAATCAAACTGGCTAAGAATTTTATTTACATCATCGTAAACATAATTCTTTAGCTCGATACGCCTAAGATCATAATCAGGCAATTTTTGAGAGCTTACGTAATAGAAATTATCCTTTTTATAAAGATATAAATTCTTAGCTTCAAGCATTTTTCTAAACATTGCAATCGTGATCTTAACTTCGTCTTCATAAATGAAATAATATTCGCCCTGATGTATGCTTTCATCGGTTACAATGGCTATATTATTAGCCTTACTTGTAAGACGTGCGAAATCTAAAAGATCAGTATAAATTTCGGCAGCAAACAAGCTATTTAAAAACAGCAGCGGAAGAATTAGGAACTTGATTAAACTTTTCATCGGAAACACCTTTGTTATTTTTTGAAATTAAATTTTGAAAAACTGGCTTGTCAAATACATAGTAATATTTGACAAGCTCGTGAGATTTTGGCTCATAATAGAAATATAATGGCGTATACATTGAAGATATGTAGCTAAGTAATGATAATGGATATAAATGGTAATCCTCGTCAAAATGGCAAGATGAATTAACGCAAGTAATGTTATATATATAAATTTCTGGTATATCGGAACTATTTTTAATGTTATGTTTTGAAGTGTCTTTGAATATATCTGGAAAATCTGAAATACTATTTTTTTGAGAATTTGAAAAAGAAGTTTTATTTTGATTTGATAAATTGTTTTCAGCTGAAGTGTCAGGCTTAAAAATAGACATAACAACAAAATAAAAATAAATAAAAAGAAATATTAAAACAAAAATAGCTAGTAAAAAATAAAATCTTACAAATGATTTCTTATTTGACGTTTGTCCAGAGTGATATAAATTAAATACTTCATCAAGATATGGAATATTAATAACTTCAAGCCTATCTTTTTTATACAATCTAAAAGAAGCAAAGACTTCATAACGAAATTTCTTTGAAAATAATCTTTTTGCACTATCGGCAGCTTTATAAAATTTTTCTGCTATACGTTTATATTCATTATTTACTAGGGTTAAATCTTGGGTAATTAAATAGATATCCTGGTATAAATGGCGATGATATGTAAGCCACCAAACTAAAATTTCGTCTTTTTTGTCTTTAAAGAAGTTATGACACTCATCAAGGACAAACACACAACCATATAAATTTAAATCTTTGGCTTTATCATTAACTTCGTTATCGGTCGCACCAGTCTTATATAAAGCGTATAAATTTCTTAAACCTAAATAGAACTCATCAAAATCGAACTTTTTAAATTTATCTAATAATTCAAACTTGAACTCGTTTATATTTGTGTAACAAAATGAATAATTAGGCTTTTCTTTAGGCTTAACAAATTTAGATAAAAATGTTTTCTTTGGCTCAAATAAAAAGATCTGGTAAATCATATATACTGCGTAATATGTTTTACCACTTCCAGGATTGCCAACTAAATAAGTAATCATTTTTAAAGCTTTGCCAAAATAAATGTAACAAGAGTTTCACGAACAAATCTAAAAACAGTAATGCCAATTTTTGTCGCATAAATTACAAAGAAAGAAAGAAAAATAGGAGAAAATATAGAAAAAACATCACAAAAGGCATTCCAAGCACCAAGAGATTTTAAAATAGAAAAAGCAGTCGTAACGATCTTTTCATTGCCTACTGAAAGATTATTAACATAATCAATAATATAGTTAAATTTAGAATAGATGAAATTAATAATATAAATAACAGCAGCGGCATAAGATAAAACAAGAGCACCTAAAATTACGTTAATAACAACCATTTTAGAAAATGTAACTGCTTTAAAAACAAAATTAATAGCATTTTCCCATTTAAAAAAGCGAAAGAATAAAACAATAGTAGCTATAATTGCTTGCATATCTTACCACCCCATAAAAGTAAAAATAAATAGCTTGGCTATTAAAAATAAAAACAACAAAAAGAAAGCTACAAAGAAAAAGACATAAAGAGAAGAAGCAATCGGCGAAAGAATACTACAAAAATCAAAGACAACTTTTTTACTGAAAAAAAACATATCTATATCAAAATTTAAAGGGCAAGTATTAGGAATACCGCCTTTTTTTAGACTCATTAAATTGCCGTTTTTGATTTTTGAAATAGTATCATTTAAACTTTTTTTAATACCATCAACAGGCTCAAAAAGATAATTAATATTTTCCTTATACGTATTTGCAAGATTAGCGGTTCTTTCTTCAAGCTCGCCATAATCTATATTGCCAGGTGTAGCGTTTTCAGAATTGCCATTGTTTCCTTGTCCGCCACCTTGTCCGCCGTTTCCTTGATTATTGCCACCGCTTGAACCGCCGCCAGTACCACCACCTGAGCCACCACCTGAACCGCCATTATTGCCGCCAGATGAACCGCCGCCAGTACCACCGCTTGAACCACCGCCAGATGAACCGCCATTATTGCCATTGCCTGGAGTAGAATTGTTATTGTCTTTGTCTTTATCCTTGTTTGGATATTCTTTGTCTTTATCTTTATCTTTGTTTGGGTCTTGTTTGTCTTTGTCTTTATCTTTGTTTGGATTTTCTTTACTTTTGTCAAATTTGAAAGTAATCAATCTTTCATCTTTGCAATGTGCCTGAACAATATTAGGTTTATTAGGATCCCAAGCATAACCAGGATTATAAGAAGAGCCAAGACCAGAGCAGTAACATCTTGCAATATCATCTATTGTTAAAGCACTAGAACAATTTATACAAGTATAATCAGAAGTAAAAAATTTATGATTATCTTCATCGGTGCAATCAACAACACAAGCATTAGTTTTAACATTCCATAATTGACCAGCTGGACAAGAATCGACACATTGCATTGTATCAGTGTTAAATTCTTGATTTAGCTTACATTTTGCAACGGATTTAGTATTAAATTCAAGATAAGTATAATAAGTAAAAACAGGGTCTTTTGGATTATCAGAATCAACATAACGTTCAAAATCGCCAATACTGCCACGCCCAGCAAAACGACCAGTTTTTGGAGTGCCGCCTATAAAGTAAAGAGAATAACCAGAGTCGCGATAAAATCCTGGAGTTTTTGAGCCAGCAAAATAATAGGCATCTTGTCTAATAGTAACAGAAATAATTTCGTATAAATCCCAAACTGGCATTCTAAAGCCAATAAGATTATCCCCTTTTAAAAATTTAGCATCAGCTGGAACAAATGTGCTAGGCAAGTTATAATCACGCATAACCCAGTATTCACCAGAAAAAGCAAGAGAGCATAAAAGAGATAAGAAAATGAAAAATCTAACTAGAAATTTCATCACAAAGCCTTAAAAAAATCTTTTTGTTAAAAGAGTTAAAGCAGCACAAATAGGTAAAGATAAGACCATAAACCATATAAAGATAGAAAAGAAGTAATCAAAAGCCGGAATACCAATAACGTTAAACATTTTAAACACCTTTTTTAAATTCTTGAAAGAATTATGAAAATAAACAAACAAAGCAAGAAACCGCATAAAGTCCCAGTGGTAGACATCAAGAAGTTATATTGCTCTATTGTTAAGTTAAGAAAGACTTTATCCATAAATTTAAACCCCAAAAACTACTGACGCACTTCGTTTGTCAGCTTAAAGCTTTGCTTTGCACTCTGCTTTAAGCTTTAAAATTTATGTGCTAATTTTTAAAAAGACTAAAAGCAGAAGTAATGGCAGTAACACAAGCAAAAAAGACAATTACAATAGCAAAGAAAGAATTTAGAAAAAATCCTAATTTAGTAACGTCTATAAAATCAAAATACACTTTTAACCTTTTTAAAAATTAGCCCCCAATAAAGGGGGAACAAGCTATTTTAAAAGAGAAAGACCTTTTTTAACAGCAAAAATTGCAGCCAAAACAACAATAACCGCACCAGCTACGCCCATAAATGGAGTAATATTAAGATCGCCAGTTACTGTGCCATCTGCACCCATTGTTATACCAGCTGCAAGAGCATTACTTGACATTGCACCAACAGCAGCAACACCACCTAAAACCTTAGCCTTAGTAGAAGAAAGAAATCTTTTCATCTCTAACCCTTTTTGTTTAAATTTAGTAGTCTTTAACTACTTATTTAAGGAAACACAAGGACTTAAATAAGTAGTTAAAGGGGATAAACCCCTTTATTTATTTATTTTCAGGTTTTTTTGCAGGCTTTGTATCAAATAGGAAGTATTCAACTGGATTAGCGATCGTAATTATTCTTTGATCGTTAGGGAAGCCACCTTCAACCGGTATTTCTTCGCCTTTTTTAAATTTTTCTTTTATTGCAGCCGCTACAAGTCCAGCGGTATTATTATCAGGGCAGATTATTTTAAAAACAACTTTTTGCTCTACTTCATCAGTAAAGCCAGTCTTTTCATTAACAACGTCATAGATATTTGATGAAGAAATACGAACAGAAGAAGAGTAATCATTACCTTCAAACTTACCAGAAGCCGAACTTCTAACAAGACCACCCCTAAGAACATACTTTAAATCATATTCAGATTTAACGATTTGCATTTTTAACACCTTTTTTTAATTTATTTTTTTGAAACACCATTTAACATAGCCCCGAAAAGGTGTTTCGTCCAAACGGGGCTAAAATAGTTTAATGCCATATTCAGGGCAAAATTTACATTATTTCGATAAAATCGAAACATATGTAAGATTTACATATTTTCAACAGGTAAATATTACATAATATAAAATTAAATAATGCTTAAATATGTAAATTTTACAGGTAAAAAAATGACAAATGCAGAAATCGCGAAGAAACTAAAAATAGCCGAAAAAACAATATACAACTGGCGAAAAAATAGAAAAGAATTATTTGAAGTTATAGAAAATGGATTAAATTTAAAGGAAGATAAAGAAAACTTATACGTAAATGTTACATATAAAGAACTAATCGAACTATTAGAAAAACTATCACAGCAAGAAATTCAATACTACATTTCAGACATAAAAACAAGAATTTTAAAAAAAGAGATAGATAAATGAAAAAATTACTACTAATACTTATATTTTTAACAAATGCACTAAGTTATGATTTTGGCGAAGATGTAAATATAATGGGCAAATGGGAGATTACAACAGAAGACAATCAATTTATTAATTTTCTTACAAGTGCTGGCAATAAATGGGAAATTGAAATTAAAGATGATGGTTTTATATATGATCTAAAAAATGAAAATTTTATACACGAAAAATGGAGTTATACAAGAGAAAAAGGAATAATAAGCATAGAATTTTATAACCAAGACAGCCAAAAAGAAAAATTATTTAAAGGATATTTTAAGAATGCAACAAGCAGCAATATAAAAATAATAAAGAAAATAGATTTTAACTATTACCTAGTTGAAATAATAGAAACAAGCGATAAAATAAAAATGAAAAGACTGGGAGATAGCAGACAAACAAAGAACACAAAAATTAAAAAAGATATAAAAATAGAAATGAATTAAATTTGACTAAAATAATATTAAGCATAAACAAGCTTAATATCAAGGGCATTTACAACCTTAAATATACTTTCAAATCTAGGTTTTGAATTTTCTTTAAACATTTTATAAAAGCTTTCCCTATTCAAATTTGCTTTCTTTGCAACTTTCTCAATACCTTTTGATTTTGCTATATAAAATAAAGCCCTTTTAAATTCTTCGATATCGCCATCAGCCAAAACTTGATTTAAATATTCTTTTCTAAGTTCATCGGTTGTTAAATAGTCTTCTAGATTAAATTTTGTAAATTCTTCTTTCATTTATAATCCTTCAATATCTCTTTTGCTTTTTTAATATCATCGCTTTGACTATCTTTATCGCCAGCATTTAATAATATAATTATTTCATCGCCATTAAAAGTAAAAAATATTCTTATTCCACCACGATTAAAAAATCTAAGCTCATATAAATCTGTATCAATAAATTTATAATCTCCTAAATGATCTCTAGTTTCTATTTGATCTAATCTTCTTAAAATAGAAATTTTAACGATCGGATTATTTAATTTATGTAACCATTTGTCAAATGTAGTGCTTTTTAATATTTTCATAAAATGGATTTTAAAAAAATGTAGCTTAATGGCTACTTATAAAAGCCCTTAACGCTCATAACCCGAAGGTCGGCGGTTCAAATCCGTCCTCCGCAACCAAATGCCCATTACTTTTTATCATCTTTTAACTAAGCACCAACCCCCACACCATCGCGTATATCATCAACATTGAGATGAACGTAGTGTAAGCTACTTTTGATATCTGTATGACCCATAAAAGCCATCAGTTTATGAGCATTAAATCCCTTCAAACTCACTAACCTAGAAGCCACTGTATGGCGTAATACGTATAGTCCGTGAGTGTTGTTTTCTCCCTTATATCCTAGATGGTTTCTTACAGCCCACCACATACGATTTGCTGTATCGTGGTTTAGATGAGTTATGGGGCACTTGTTTAATGGTAGGTCTTTGCAGTTGTCATAAGCCCCTTGAGATACCCAGTAGTAAGCCATACGAAGCACTTAGTCGTCTTTTGTTTCAGTAAAGAGTTTACGAGCCTCTATTTTACTTACGCTCTTAGCTATTTCTAAGCGTTGTTTTATGGCTTTGAAGACTAGAATAGTTTTGTTTTAATATGTAAAAAGAAAGATTAGTAAAAATAGGTTTCATAACTTTTAAATATAAAAAGAGAATTTTCCACCTAGTATTGTTTTATGGATTATTAGTATAAATTTAAAAATATAGAAGGGGGCGAATGCCCCTAATTATTATTTTAAAGTTTGGATGTATTCAGCTACTGCTTTTGCATCTTCGTCGCTCATTGGCGTAGCGATTGGTTTCATCATAGCGCCAAGACCAAATTTATTTGCTCCTGTTTTATAGCCCTTTAGTGCCTCTTCGATAGCTGCTGCATCAAGAGATGTTAAAGCTGGAACTTTATTATTAAACACTTTTTCAGCTTTTGCACCATGACAGGCGATGCATTTTTTGTAGATAGCAGCACCATCTGCAGCAAAGGCAGCAGTTGAAAGTAGAGCCGCAACGCTAGAAACAATTAGTAATTTTTTCATTCTTCATCCTTTGTAAAAAAGTTTGTGCATTATAGTACAAAAAGGTAAATTCGCAAGAAGCTAGTTAAAATATTTTGGCTATAATCACCAAATGAATAAAAATGAGCCTATTAAAGCACTTTTTCTAGATAGAGACGGCGTAATAAACGAAGATGCTGGATATGTTTACGAGATAAAAGATTTTAAATTTATCGATGGCATTTTTGATGCGTTAAGGGAATTTGCTGGGGCTGGCTACAAGCTCTTTGTCGTGACAAATCAATCAGGTATCGGAAGAGGCTACTACACGCAGGAGCAGTTTGACGCTCTAAATAAATTTATGCTTGAAAGCTTTAAAAAAGAGCAAATTTTTATCACCAAAGTCTATTTTTGCCCACATGCCCCAGAGGCGGATTGCGCTTGCAGAAAACCAAATACAAAAATGATACTTGATGCTTGCAAAGAGTTTGACATAGACCTTGAAAACTCGCTCATGATAGGTGATAAACCAAGCGATGTCGAAGCTGGCAAAAGAGCAGGCGTTGGTAGAAATTTCTTGCTCGATGGCATAAATTTTAAAGATGTCAGAGATGTTTTAAATAAGCTAAAAAAGGAAAAATCACTATGAATTTAAATGGAAAAAAGATAGTTATAACTGGTGGCGCTGGCTTTATAGGCTCGGCGCTGGCGCATTATTTTGACGAAAATTTTAAAGATGCTCACGTGCTTGTTGTGGATAAATTTAGAAATGACGAGACATTTAGCAACGGCAACCTAAAAAGCTTTGGCCATTTTAAAAATTTACTTGGTTTTAAAGGTGAAATTTACGCCGGCGACATCAATGACCCTAGCACGCTTGAGAAGATAAAAAGCTTTCGCCCAGACGTCATCTATCACGAAGCAGCGATCTCTGACACCACTGTAAAAGAGCAAGATGAGCTAATAAAAACAAATGTAAATGCCTTTGTAAATTTGCTTGATATCTGCGAGAGTTTAGGCACAAAGATGATCTACGCTAGCTCAGGGGCGACTTATGGCAACGCAAAGAGCCCACAAACAGTTGGCGAGTGCGAAGCGCCAAATAACGTCTATGGCTTTAGCAAGCTAAGCATGGATAATATCAATAAAATTTACGCAAAACGCGGTGTGAGCGTGGTTGGGCTGAGGTATTTTAACGTCTTTGGCAAGGGCGAGTTTTTCAAAAATAAAACTGCCTCGATGGTGCTTCAGTTTGGTCTGCAAATTTTAGCTGGCAAGACCCCAAGGCTCTTTGAGGGTAGCGACCAGATCAAACGCGACTTTGTCTATATAAAAGATATCATTGACGCAAACATAAAAGCGCTTGATGCGCCAAGTGGCGTCTATAACGCAGCTACTGGCAAGGCTAGAAGCTTTCAAGATATCGCTGACATCTTGCAACGCGAGATCGGCGTAAATTTAGGTAACGAATATATCAAAAACCCATTTGTGGGCTCTTATCAGTTTCACACAGAGGCCGACGTCGCCCCAGCTCGCGAGGCATTTGGCTTTAGTGCGACTTGGAGCTTAGAAGAGGCGATAAAAGACTACTTGCCAGAGATAAAGAGAATTTATAAGGAAGAGCTAAATGGCTAAGAGAGTTAAAATTTTAGTAGTCGGCGATCTCATGCTAGATCACTATATCTGGGGCAGTTGCGAGCGCATCTCGCCTGAAGCGCCTGTGCAGGTGGTAAAGATAAATAACGAAACCTACACGCTTGGCGGCGCTGGCAATGTAGTAAGAAATTTACTCTCTCTTGGCGCAAACGTGAGCGTGGCTAGCGTCTTAGGAGATGACGAGGCTGGCAAAAAGATAAAAGAGAAGCTTGCTGAGCTAAATGTAAAAGATGAGCTCATCCTTACTGAAAAAGGGCGCGAGAGCTCGATAAAAAGCCGCATTATGGCGTCTCACCAGCAAGTTGTCAGGATCGATAAAGAGAGCGTTGTCAAGATAAATTTAGAAGATGAGCTCGTCTCAAAAGTAAAAGAAAATCTTGCAAATTTCAAGGCCGTCTTGCTAAGTGACTACGGCAAGGGCGTGCTTAGCGAAAAGGTCTGCCAAGAGATCATAAACGAGTGCGTGAAGCTAAAGATCCCAGTGCTTATCGATCCAAAAGGCAGCGACTACTCAAAGTATAAAAACGCAACCCTTCTAACGCCAAATAAAAAAGAGGCGAGCGAGGCTACAAATTTAAAGATAAAAGACAAGGCTGAGCTTGAAAAGGCGATAAAACAGCTAAAAGACGAGCTAAATTTGACCTATTCGATCATCACGATCTCAGAAGAAGGCATCGCGCTATATGATGACAAATTGCATATCTTTGCGGCAAAAGCAAAAGAGGTCTTTGACGTCACTGGCGCTGGAGATACGGTGCTGGCGACACTTGGCTACATGCTAGCAAACGGAGCTGATATAAAAGAGGCGATAAAGATAGCAAACCTTGCAGCAGCCGTAGTTGTAGCAAAGATAGGTAGCGCAACGGCTAGCTTTAGCGAGATCGAGCAGCTGCTAAATAGCTCATTTGGAGCAAATTTCGAGCACAAGCTTAAAAGCGTTGAGGAGCTAGAGGAAATTTTGAGCCAAAAGGGCAAGAAAAAGGTCGTTTTCACAAATGGCTGCTTTGATATCTTGCACGCTGGACACGTAAAATACCTAGCGTGCGCAAGGGAGCTTGGCGATCTTTTGGTCGTCGGGCTAAATTCTGATGCTTCAGTAAAGAGGCTAAAAGGCGAGGCAAGACCTATAAACTCACAAGATGATAGAGCTTGCGTGCTAAGTGGACTTGGATTTGTTGACTATGTCGTGATTTTTGACGAGGATACGCCTCTAAATTTAATAGCAAAGATAAAGCCTGACGTGCTTGTAAAAGGGGCTGATTATAAAGACAAAGAGGTCGTTGGCAGCGAGATCGTAAAAGAGGTCAGGCTCATCGACTTTGTCGAGGGTAAAAGCACGACAGGGATAATAAAAAGGATAAAAGATGCTAAAAACGATGATAAAAAATGAGCTCGAGGCTCACCAAAAGACCTTTAGCGAGCATGTAAATTTGCTTGATAGCCTAGAGCGTGCTTGCCAGATGGTAGCTGATACGCTAAAAAATGGCAAAAAGGTGCTAATATGCGGCAACGGTGGCTCTGCGGCGGACGCTCAGCACTTTGCAGCTGAGCTAACTGGCAGATATAAAAGCGAGCGTCAAGCGCTCCCGGGCATCGCGCTAACCACTGATACTTCGGCACTTACGGCTATCGGCAACGACTACGGCTTTGATTACGTTTTTTCACGTCAGCTTGAGGCCTTGGCTCGTCCTGGCGACTTACTCGTAGCGATCTCAACAAGCGGCAACAGCAAAAACGTTCTTGAGGCTATAAAAAGTGCAAAGAAAATGGGCGTATCAGTGCTTGGACTTAGTGGCAAAGGAGGCGGAGCGATGAATGAGGGCTGCGATCTAAATTTAGTCGTTAACTCAAGCGACACTGCAAGGATACAAGAGTCGCACATATTTTTTATTCACACGATCTGCCAGGCCGTAGACGAGGTTTTTAGGGGTTAATATGCAAGAAGCGATGGATAAATTTTTAAGTAATCCTAGCCAGCAAAATGAGATAAATTTGATAGCGGCTTTAAAAAAGGCTAGCTTTTTCGCTCCGGTGCTTTTAAACCAAGCACTTGCAAAGCCAGATGGTGGTGTAGTTTACGAAGAAGAGGGCTCAAATATCAAATTTATTTTGCTTGAAGATGAGGGCGAAAAGCTTAGCTATTTTCCGGCATTTACAAGCAAAGAAGCGATGAAGCTTTGGCGAAATGACAGCGAGCAAGAAAGCATTGAGATAGGGCTAAAAGAGTATCTTGCGATGCTAAAAGAGAGCAGCTACGCTGGAGTCGTGGTTGATGCTTTTAGCTATGATTTTATTCTTAAAAAAGAGCAGATAGCAAAAATTTTAGACTAAAATTTTCATCGCTCTATTGCTAAAGTCGCTGATTTGCTATTTAGCAAGTTTTTATTAATTTTAAGCTAAAATCAGCCAAGCTAAATTTAAGGAAAAAAATGAAAGACAATCTACTTGAATTAACCCAAGATATCGCATCTGTTGATATCGAAGAGTCTATAAAAACTAGCTATCTTGACTACTCTATGAGCGTCATCGTCGGACGTGCTTTGCCTGACGCTAGAGACGGATTAAAGCCAGTTCATAGAAGAATTTTATACGCTATGGATAACCTCGGTGTTGGCAGCAGAAGTGCCTATATGAAGTCAGCTCGTATCGTCGGTGAAGTCATCGGTAAGTACCACCCACATGGTGACACAGCAGTTTATGACGCGCTTGTTCGTATGGCTCAGAAATTTTCTATGCGTTATCCAGTCGTTGATGGACAAGGAAACTTTGGCTCGATTGATGGCGACAGCGCAGCTGCGATGCGTTATACAGAAGCTAGAATGACAATGCTTACTGAAGAGCTTTTAAAAGATATCGATAAAGACACGGTTGATTTTGTGCCAAACTATGACGATAGAGAGGTTGAGCCAGATGTTTTGCCTAGCCGTGTGCCAAATTTATTATTAAACGGCTCAAGCGGTATCGCGGTCGGTATGGCGACAAATATCCCACCACACAGCCTTGATGAGCTAATAGACGGTCTTTTGCTACTTCTTGAAAACAAAGAGGCGACGCTTGAAGAGGTGATGGAATTTATAAAAGGTCCAGATTTCCCAACTGGCGGTATCATCTTTGGTAAAAAAGGCATCATAGAGGCCTACCGCACAGGTCGTGGCAGGGTCAAACTAAGAGCCAAAACTCACATAGAAAAAAAGCCAAACAAAGATGTCATCGTCATCGACGAGCTGCCTTATCAAACAAACAAAGCAAGGCTCATCGAGCAGATCGCCGAGCTTGTAAAAGATAAGCAGATAGAGGGCATCAGCGAGGTTAGAGATGAGTCTGACAAGGACGGCATCCGTGTAGTCATCGAGCTAAAACGCGACGCGATGAGCGATATCGTGCTAAACAACCTCTTTAAATCAACCACGATGGAGAGCACTTTTGGCGTTATTATGCTTGCCATTAATAACAAAGAGCCAAAGGTATTTAATCTTATCGAGCTACTTAAGCTATTTTTAAATCACAGAAAAACGGTCATCATTAGAAGAACGATATTTGAGCTTGAAAAAGCGCGTGCAAGAGCCCACATCTTAGAGGGTCTAAAGATCGCACTTGATAACATAGATGAGGTGATCGAGCTTATTAGAAATAGTGCCGATACGGCGGTTGCTAGAGAAGGCTTGATGAGTAAATTTAATCTCTCAGAACTTCAAGCAAACGCTATCCTTGATATGCGTCTAAGCAAGCTTACAGGCCTAGAGAGAGAAAAACTAGAGGCCGAGCTAGCTGAGCTTATGGCTGAGATCGCAAGACTTGATGAAATTTTAAAGAGCGAGACATTGCTTGAAAATTTGATCAAAGAAGAGCTTCTTGAGATCAAAAATAAATTTAAAGTACCAAGAGTTACTGAGATCGTTGATGACTACGATGATATCGACATCGAAGATCTCATACCAAATGAAAATATGGTCGTAACCATAACTCACCGCGGCTACATCAAGCGTGTGCCAAGCAAGCAGTACGAGAAGCAAAAACGTGGTGGCAAGGGCAAAGTAGCGGTCACGACATACGATGATGACTTTATAGAAAGCTTCTTTACTTCAAATACCCACGATACGCTTATGTTTGTGACTGACCGCGGACAGCTCTACTGGCTAAAAGTCTATAAGATCCCAGAGGGAAGCCGCACAGCAAAAGGCAAAGCAGTTGTAAATTTGATCCAGTTGCAGCCTGATGAGAAGATCAAGGCGATCATCCCAACGACTGATTTTGACGAGAGCAAATCGCTAGCATTCTTTACTAAAAATGGCATCGTAAAACGCACAAATTTAAGTGAGTTTAAAAACATCCGCTCAGTTGGCGTAAGAGCGATAAGCCTCGATGAGAACGACGAGCTAGTAACTGCGCTCATCGCTCAAACATACGATGATATGCCGGTCACCGACCCTGAAAATGAGCTAAGCGTAGAGACTGAGGTGCTTGAAGTTGAAGAGCTTCAAAACGAGATCGATGAAGATAGTGCAAATGCCGAAGAGGATGCAAACTCAGGCGATGAGACAATGCTGTTTGTCGTTACTAAAAAGGGTATGTGCCTTAAATTTAAGATCAGCAAGGTTCGCCAAATGGGCAGAACTGCACGCGGCGTAACTGGCATTAAATTTAAAGAGCCAGGCGATGAGGTCGTGGGCGCAGCAGTCATCGAAAGCAATGATCAAGAAATTTTAAGCATATCTCAAAAAGGTATCGGCAAGCGCACAACCGCTGATGAGTACCGCTTGACAAACCGCGGCGGTAAAGGCGTCATCTGCATGAAACTAACAAGCAGAACAGGCGATCTAGTGGGCGTTGTGATGGTTGATGAAGAACAAGATCTAATGGCTCTAACATCAAGCGGCAAGATGATAAGAGTCGATATGCAAAGCATCCGCAAAGCAGGACGTAACACAAGTGGCGTGATCGTCGTAAATGTCGATGGCGATGATGTTGTAAGTATTGCAAGATGCCCTAAGGCAGATGATGGCGAAGATGAGGATGAAGCACCAAGCGAAGATATGGGGCTTTTGGAATAAATTTTGCTATTAAATTTTAAATAAAAGCATAAAAAAAGGTTGTTTATGAAGGCTAAAATTTTATCTTTTGCTTTGATGATCGCTATTTTTGGCGGCTGCTCATTTAACGGCTTTATGGGCGAGCCAACTAACACATCAAACCGCAACGTAGTTATCCAAAAGGTCGATAAAGACGATCTTAGAGAGGTGATGAAAAAAGAGAAGATGATATATGATAGCGCTCCAAAAGAGACCACTTTTAGAGCCACAGGCGAGGGCATAGCTCCGCTAAATTCGCTCTCATACGCTCAGTCGGTCACTCTTGCAAAAAGAGCGGCGATGGCGGATGCTTATTCTCAGCTTGCTGGTAAGCTTTATGGCGTAAAGATTAACGCTGAAGATACCGTAAGAGACGCGATGTTAAATGATTCATCTATCACTTCAAAGGTTCAAGGTCTTGTCAAAAACGCAAGGATCGTGAACGAAAATTTCAAAGACGGGCTTTATAAGGTAAATATGGAGCTTAAGATAGACGAAGATAAGTGGCGAGAAGTCTTTTCTTACTAACGATACTTTTAAATTTCGCCTTTTGCCTGGAGGAGTTTATCTTCTGGGCGAAGGTCGATACGAAAAATCAAATAGTTGCCTTTGAAGAAATTTCATTTTCAAAAGCGATGACTTTAACACTAAATCCAAAACCAAAATTTCTTTGCCAGATAGATGCTTTTAAAGATGAAAACACCACAACTCTTGGCTTTTTAAATTTACACAAAGATGAAATTTTTGACTGCTTTGCCTTAAAAAAAGTGATGATAAAAAATGAGCTAAATGTCAAAAATGCACAGATCTCAAACGCTTCAAATTTGAAAATTTTGCCAGTTAGATTTATGGTGGAATTTAAGCCAAAATCCGCTATCATCGGCACACTTCAATAAAAAAGAGATCAAATGAATATCGTCATAGTAGAAGATGACATCAATATGCGAAAGTCGCTTGAGATCGCACTTGGCGAGTATGAAGAGCTACACATCAAAAGCTACAAGAGCGCAGTTGAGGCTCTAAAAAAGCTAAGCGACGACACTGATCTAATAATCACCGACATAAACATGCCAAAGATGGACGGACTTGAGTTCATTAAGGAGCTAAACGGCAAATTTGACGTCATCATAATGACTGGAAACGCCACACTTAACAAGGCGATCGAGAGCGTTAGGCTCGGCGTGAAGGACTTTTTAACCAAGCCATTTGACGTCTCGACGCTATATGAAGCGATAAAAAGGGTAGAGGCGCTAAAACAAAAAACCCCAAAAAGCATAAAAAAAGTTGAAACTAAAAGCGAAAATAACGGCTTTTTAGCCACTTCAAAAGCGCTTGAAGCGACGCTAAATATCGCGCTAAAAGCTGCAAGAACAGACGCTTCAATAATGCTTAGTGGCGAAAGCGGCGTTGGCAAGGAGGTCTTTGCTAAATTTATCCACGCAAACTCACCAAGAAAAGATGCGGCATTTATCGCTTTAAACATGGCTGCGATACCTGAAAATTTGATAGAAAGTGAGCTTTTTGGCTTTGAAAAAGGCGCTTTTACTGACGCTGCAACTACTAAAAAAGGGCAGTTTGAGCTAGCAAATAGCGGAACGCTATTTTTAGATGAGATCGGCGAGATGCCCATAAATTTACAACCAAAACTGCTTCGTACCTTGCAGGAGCGCGAGATAACAAGACTTGGCGCTACAAAGAGCGAAAAGATAGACGTTCGCATCATCTGCGCCACAAACGCAAATTTAGAGCTTGCGATGAGGGAGGGCAGGTTTAGAGAGGATCTTTTCTACCGCCTAAATACGATCCCGCTTTTCATCCCCCCACTTCGTGAGCGAAAAGACGAAATTTTACCTATCGCGCAGGATACTTTGGAAAAATGTTGCAAAGAGTATGGCTTTGAGGCTAAAAATTTCTCAAAAGCAGCAAAAGAAGAGCTTTTGAGCTACGACTATCCAGGTAACATTAGAGAACTCATCTCGGTTGTGCAAAGAGCGGCAATACTAAGCGAAGGTGATGAAATTTTGCCAAAAGATCTTTTTTTGCAATCTAGAAGTAAAAAATAATTTTAAATTTAAGTTTTTGGTTAGTAAAATTATCAGAAATTTAAAAAAAACAAGGAGGGTGTGTTGAGAAAAATTTTACTTATTTTGATGGCTTTACTTTTTTGCGGATGTGCTGGATCTATGCGTCAAGAGATACTTGTCGTACCAGATAGCAAAAAGAGCAACGTTAAAAGCTTTTTTGTCAGTCAAAATCTTTCGGATAATCGCGGCATAAATAATATGATAGAGCGTTCTATTTCAAGACAGGGCTATGAAATAAAAAGTAGCGAAAAAGTTGCTGATGTTATTGTCACATACGAGATAGCACATTTAGACTATGGTATCTTGTATATTATTTTTAGAGATTCCAAAGATAGATTTCCTATGGTAATAGGCAACGAGATCAGGAATGGATCGCAGACGTTACCGCTTCTTGAGCTGATGGTGCAAGAGGTGGTCGATGCTATGATGATAAAGCAAAAACAAGGATATTAGATGAGAAACTTATTAGTCGTTTTTATTTTATTTTTTATGACAGGTTGTGGGCTTAAAAATACAACCTATACAGAGCTTTCTCCAAATTTTATTCCTGTGAATAGATACGATAAAAGTGTTAGCTTATATACTACTGGTATAACCGTTGTTGAAGAGAATTTTTATAACGAGTTTGAAAAAGCGCTTGTTGATGCAATACAAAAAACCGGAATGTTTAGAACAGTAACAAAAGATATGGCAGATATCCACATAAGTGCTTTTATCGTAAATGCCACATATCCGTTTATGGGGCTTAGCTTTGATGCTAAAATGGAGATAGCGTGGATAGTAAAAAAGGGTGACACTGTTGTTTATAGACACTCTATAATTACTAGCTCACAGCAGACAAGATCTGGTCTTATGGCAGCTGATAGATTGCGCTCGGCTATAAACGGAGCCATTAGAGAAAACATTAGACTAGCTTTGATGGATATTTCAAGATTAAAATTATGATAAGGAGAGTAGATGAGAAAATTTAACATAGCGGTCGTTGGTGCTACTGGAGCTGTTGGCGAAGAGCTTTTTAGAGTGATGGAAGAGGTTGAGTTTCCAGTTGGAGAGCTTTTGCCGCTTGCTAGCGCAAAAAGTGCTGGTAGTGAGATCGAATTTAATGGCAAATATTACAAAGTAAAAGAGCTAACCGAAAAGGTTTTTAGCGAGCACGAGATAGATATCGCATTTTTTAGCGCTGGTGGCTCAGTTTCAGAAAAATTTGCCAAATTTGCAGCTGATAGTGGCGCAGTAGTCATCGATAACACTAGCCATTTTAGGATGGATAAAGACATCCCTCTTGTTGTGCCAGAGTGTAATCCAAGTGATATAGCACAGTGGAAAAACCGCGGCATTATCGCAAATCCAAACTGCTCGACTATCCAAATGGTGCAAATTTTAAAACCACTAAACGACGCTTTTAGTATCAATAGAGTCGATGTTTCTACATACCAAGCAGCAAGCGGTGCTGGCAAAGAGGGCATGGAAGAGCTTGTCGTTCAGATGCAAAAATTCTTTGAGTTTAAGCTTGATGAGTGCGAGCCAAAGGTATTTGCACACCGCCTAGCGCTAAATGTGATCCCTCACATCGATGTTTTTTTGGATAACGACTACACAAAAGAAGAGATGAAAATGGTCAATGAAACGCAAAAAATTCTTCACAAAGATATAGAAGTTAGCGCTACCTGTGTGCGTGTGCCAGTGCTTAGAAGCCACTCTGAGGCGATCACTATCCACTTTGATAAAGATGTAAGTGCGGATGCAGCAAGAGAAATTTTAAGCAAAGCTCCAAGCGTCGTTGTAGTCGATAATCCAGCAAATAAAGAGTATCCGATGCCTATCATTTCAAGTGATACAAATGAGACTTATGTCGGTAGGATCAGAGTTGATAATTACAGACCTAATGTGCTTCATCTTTGGTGTAGTGCCGATCAGATCCGCGTAGGGGCTGCGACAAATGCCGTGAGGATCGCGCAAAAGTGGATCGCGATGCAAGAGTAAATAAAAAGGATTTTTATTGCGTAAGATATTTGAAAAAATTTTGCTTGCAAGCAACAGCTTTACACTTTTTCCAGTAGTTTTTGGACTTTTAGGTGCGATCGTGCTTTTTGTTATCGCAAGTTATGATGTCGGCAAGGTGCTTTTAGAGGTTTATAGATATTTCTTCGCCGCAGATTTTCACGTTGAAAATTTTCACTCAGAAGTCGTTGGCGAGATAGTTGGAGCGATCGATCTATACTTGATGGCACTTGTTCTTTATATATTTAGCTTCGGAATTTACGAGCTTTTCATCTCGGAGATCACTCAGCTAAAGCAGTCAAAGCAGAGCAAGGTGCTTGAAGTGCATTCACTTGATGAGTTAAAAGATAAGCTTGGCAAAGTGATCGTCATGGTCTTAATCGTAAATTTCTTCCAAAGGGTGCTTCACGCAAACTTCACAACTCCGCTTGAGATGGCATACCTTGCGGCATCTATCCTAGCACTTTGCCTTGGACTTTACTTCCTTCACAAGGGAGATCACTAAAATTTTAAGCGTTTTTACGCTTAAAATTTCTTCTACATCTTTTCTTTAGCTATTTTTAGGTAATATCCATTTAAAAATTTAAAGGAAATTTAATGATTTTTATAGACGCTTGTCTTAAAAAACCTACCCCTTATACGCCTGTTTGGATGATGCGCCAAGCCGGTAGATATTTGCCAGAGTATATGCGAGTACGCGCGCAAGCAGGGGATTTTTTATCTCTTTGCAAAGACTACAAAAAGGCTAGCGAAGTTACGCTTCAACCAGTTGAAATTCTTGGCGTTGATGCGGCGATTTTATTTAGCGACATCCTTGTTGTGCCTCTTGAAATGGGCATGGATCTACGTTTTGAAAAAGGCGAAGGGCCAGTTTTTAGTGAGCCTTTGCGTGATAAGGCCGCACTTGATGCACTTAGTATCGAAAAATCGACTAAAAATTTAGCATACGTCTATGACACGATAAAGCTCACAAGAGAAAATTTAGCCAAAGATAAGGCGCTCATTGGCTTTTGCGGCGCACCTTGGACGATAGCTACATATATGATCGAGGGTGGTGGCAGTAAAACTTATGCGATCTGCAAAAAAATGCTCTATCAAGATCCAGAATTTTTACATCAAATTTTAGAAAAAGTGACGCAAGCTCTCATCCTTTACGTCAAAGAGCAGATAAGAGCAGGCGTAAATGCGGTGCAAATTTTTGACAGCTGGGCGGCTGCGCTTGAAGAGCAGGCGTATTTTGAGTTTGGGTTTAACTACATAAACAAAATAGTTGATAGCGTCAAGGCTGAATTTCCAGAGATCCCGCTCATAGTTTTCCCAAAAGGCATAAGTGGCTATCTGGATAAAATTTCAGGCAAATTTGATGTTTTTGGCGTTGATTGGAGTACACCGATCGAACTAGCAAAAGAAAAACTTAGCCCAAGATATGTCCTTCAGGGCAATATGGAGCCAACTAGACTTTATAGCAAAAAGGCGATAGATGAGGGCGTAGATAAAATTTTAAGCACGATGGAAGGCGTGCCTCATATTTTCAATCTTGGTCATGGAATTTTGCCTGATGTGCCAGTTGAGAATGCAAAATATTTTATAAAACAGGTACAGACAAAAAGTGCAAGGTAACAAGCCTTGCATCGTCTTTGGACCGATAAATTCTCGCCGTTTTGGCATGAGCCTTGGCATAGATCTAAGCCCAAAGCAAAAATCATGTAATTTTGACTGTGTTTATTGCGAGCTAAGTGGTGCAAAGACTGTTGAAACAATAGAAAATCCGCCAAGCGTTGATGAGATCATAAGCGATTTAAAAGAAGCTTTAAAAACTTATCAAAACATCGACGTCATCACGCTTACAGCAAATGGCGAACCAACTCTTTACCCGTACTTAAAAGAGCTGATAGCAAAAGTAAATGAGCTAAAAGGTAGCGCAAAAACACTCATTCTAAGCAATGGCTCAGGCGTGTGTGATCCAAAAATTTGTGAAGCCTTGCAAGGGCTTGATATAGTGAAATTTAGCCTTGATAGCGCGGTGCAAAGCACTTTTAAAAAGATAGACCGCAATAAAAGTGGTATAGAAGTAAATGAACTTATAAAAGCAATGGCTAAATTTCGCAAGGAATTTACTGGCGAGCTTGTGCTTGAAATTTTAGTCGTGGCTGGATTTAACGACAAAAAAAGTGAGTTTGAAGCACTTAATGTGGCGATAAATGAGATAGCTCCGCACCGAGTGGATATTGGCACGATAGATCGTCCACCAGCCTATAATGTAAAGAGTGTAGATGCCAAAAAACTAGAGGAGCTAGCCAAGCAGATAAGTGGCGTACCGGTTAATATAGCTAAGGCTCACAAAATAGAGCAAAAGTATAACTTTAGTGAAGATGAAATTTTAGAAATGCTAAGGCGTCGTCCGCAAACTATTGCAAATGTTGAAGAGAATTTCTCAGAATACTCAAAGCAAATTTTAAACAAACTCTTGCAACAAGATGTGGTTTATCTAGCCGATGTTGCTGGAGTAAAATTTTATAAACTAAGAGCATAAATGAAAAGAATCCTTACAATACAAGATATCTCGTGCGTTGGTAAATGTTCCCTTACCGTTGCACTTCCAATAATTAGCGCTCAAGGCATCGAAGCATGTATATTGCCTACTGCGCTACTTTCGACTCATACTGGCTTTAAAAATTTCACATTTTGTGATCTGACTGATGAATTTGACGCGATAACACAAGTATGGCACAAAGAAAATATCGCATTTGATGGAATTTATACTGGATTTTTGGGTAGTTTTAGCCAGCTTGAGCTGATAGAGAAAATTTTTAATGAGTTTAATGACTCTGCTCCACTAATACTTATAGATCCTTGCATGGGCGACAATGGCAAGCTCTATCACGGATTTGATGAAAAATTTGTTATGAAAATGCGTGAACTTTGTACAAAGGCTCACGTCATCACGCCAAATATAACTGAAGCAAGCTTTATGTGCGGGATGCCGTTTTTAGGCAGTGACTATACGCAAGATTATATTTTAGAGTTGCTTGAAAGCTTGGCTAGCTTTGGAGTTAGAAAGATTGTGTTAAAGGGCATTAGATACAAGCAAAATGAATGCGGCATCATAGCTTACGACGCAAAGACAAAAGAGAAGGTAGAGTATTTCCATGAATTTTTACCATTTCACACGAGTGGGACTGGAGATATATTTGCTTCTGTGCTTTTTGGTTCACTCATAAATGGCGAAAGCATGCAAAATTCTATCAAAAAGGCAGCAAATTTTGTGCTTAGTAGCATTAAAATCACGCTAAAAGATAAGAGCCGCACATGGTATGGTGTGCAGTTTGAAAAGATGCTTGGCACTCTTGCAAAATAGGCGGGCAAACTACTTATTTAAAATTTTTAATAACACAACGATATGGCAAAGATTTATATCTTTGCTAGCTGTTAGAAGTGCTATATCGCCATGCTCTTTTTCTAGTTTTTTTAGTATTTTAAAGCAAGATTGCGCTTTTTCATTATTAAGCTCGAGCTCAAATTTCTCACAAAACTCATCAAATCTAGCTTCTCTATCTTCATGAAACCACTCTCTTAAAGCAGTGCTTGGTGTGATATCCTTTAGCCAAAGGAAATTTGAAAATATCTCTTTTCTTATGCCTCTTGGATAGAGTCTATCAACAAAAGCCGCCTTCATATCCAAACTATCATCTTTGATAAAATCATAAATTCTATAAGCTTTAAACATGTTGTGATTGTAATCCTATAATGTTTATAAATAAAAAAATATTCTTAGTTATCTTATATTTTTTATACTTGTTTAAATTTTAAGGTTTGTAAAATTAAAGCTCAAATTTTTGATTGCGGCGATAAGAATTAAACTAGGGCTAGAAATGGTCCTAAAAAGAATAAATTTAAATTAAAGCTCGTTTCGATAAAATCCCAATATAAAAATCACTAAAAAGGTTATCATTATGAGAGGCTATAAAATTTTCTCAGGAACGGCTAATATTGAGCTTTCAAAGAAAATTTCGCAATATCTTTCACTTCCTCTTAGCGAGGCAAGTATAAAAAGATTTAGCGATGGAGAGATCAGCGTGCAAATCGGCGAGAGCGTTCGCGGAAAAGATGTTTTTGTCATTCAGCCAACATGTGCACCGACAAATACAAATTTAATGGAGCTACTTATTTTAACTGACGCTTTAAGACGCAGTAGTGCAAGCTCTATAACAGCGATTGTGCCGTATTTTGGCTACGCTAGACAAGACAGAAAAGCAGCTCCTAGAGTGCCGATCACTGCAAAACTAGTGGCAAACATGATGCAAACAGCAGGTATCGATAGAGTCGTCACTATGGATCTTCATGCAGGACAAATTCAAGGATTTTTTGATATTCCGGTTGATAACCTTTATGGAAGCATCATTTTTAATGACTACGTAAGAGCTAAAAATTTACCAAATCCAATCGTTGCAAGCCCTGATGTAGGCGGTGTGGCTCGTGCTAGAGCCTTGGCTAAAAATCTAAATCTTGACATGGTTATTGTTGATAAACGCCGCGAAAAAGCAAACGAGAGCGAAGTGATGAATATAATTGGCGACGTAAATGGCAAAGATGTGATTTTGGTTGATGATATGATCGATACAGCTGGTACGATCGTAAAAGCAGCTGAAATTTTTAAAGAGCGTGGCGCAACTAGCGTTATGGCATTTTGTACGCATCCAGTCCTTAGTGGACCAGCTTACGATAGGTTAAAACTGGGCTTTTTAGATGAGTTGGTGGTAACAGATACGATACCTCTAGCTGAGGAGCTTCCTTGTATAAAAGTGCTAAGTGCTGCTTCTTTATTTGGCGAAGTGATACGCCGTGTATATCACAATGAAAGCGTAAATAGCTTATTTTAATTGATTTTGGCTTTTGTTTTTAGCGTTTCAGGCAAAAGCCAAATCTTCTTTATCTATTATTTTTAGAACTACTTGATTAAAATTTTAACTCTGATAAATCAAAATTTATAGCAAAAAGATAGCCTCTATTTATAGCTGGAATTTTTAAAATTCTAGCCTTCTCTTTAAAAATTTTTGGCATTATGGTTTTACAAAATGGAGTTACTAAAAGGTAAGTGTCTGCGTATCCGACAGCTATCTTGCCGCTTAGCACCACGCTTATTTGCTTTGCTAAATTTGTGCTTAGCTCATCTTTTTGAGCTTTGCTTAGAAGCACGTTTAGCTCTTTTGCCGCCATATCAACGCCTCGTATCGCATTACTATCATTTTTTATGATAAAAATTTCATCACTTATTTTTGTGATATTTGGCATTAAAATTTGTCTATCGGCTTCTAAAAACTCAAAGCTCTTTTGTACGCCAATAAAATATCTATCCAAAAATGGCTCACTAAAATTTAGCCTCATGAAGCTTCTTTTAAACTCACCTTTTAAATTTGTCTCATCGATAAAATAGCGTAAATTTCTCTCATCAAGATAGTTTTGAAGCTCTTTTTTGCGTAAATTTAAAAGCGGCCTAACTAGCCAAAAGTGCTTTCTCTTTTCAAGCTCGCTCATGCCAAAGAGCTCTTTTAGCCCAGCACCCTTACTAAGCTGCATCAAAAACCACTCAAATTTATCGTCAAACTGATGCGCTAGGACCAAATTTTCATAGTCAAATTTTTGGCAAATTTCTCCAAAAAACTCATATCTTACCTCGCGCGCATTTTTTTCAAAATTTGAATTATCTAAAAAAACGCTTTTGGTATAAATTTTTTTACCAAATTTATCTGCGAGTTCTTTTGCACTTTTTATCTCGCTTTTACTTTGCTCTCGAACATTGTAATCAACCATCGCTAGATCAAATTTGATCCCAGCCTCTTCTAAAATGTAAAAAAGTGCGGTGCTGTCTATACCGTGCGAGAAGGCTAGTAGGTTTGCACCTGAGTTTAGCTTTTCTCGCACATTTTGGCTTATCATTTTGCTTTTTTGATGATTTTAGCGATTAGTTTTTGATCGACCACGTCAGAGACCTCACAAAGATAGAGTGAGCCGATCTCAAGCTCTTTTACATCGCTTTCGTTTATTAAAATTTCGCCATCTATATCTTTATCCCAGATATCTTTTTTGGCTGCGTAAAACATCTCCCCCTCACTACTTTCGCCCTCAAGAGAAGCATAAATTTGCTTGCCAATCTCTTTTTGCAAGCTCTCATTTATCGATTTTTTAGTGATTTTTTCTATCTTATTTAGTCTTTTTGAGATGATCTTGGCTGGGATTTGCTCCATTTCAAAAGATGCCGTATCTTCTTCTTTTGAGTAGGCAAAGGCTGAAATTCTATCAAATTTAAACTCTTCTAAAAATTCGCAAAGCTCCTCAAAATCCTCCTCGCTCTCGCCCGGGTGTCCCACGATGACACCAGTTCGTAAGAATGAATTCTCGGCATTTCTCATTAAATTTAAAAGCTCTTTTATCTTTTTAGCGCCACTTCCACGCTTCATTATCTTTAGTATGTCTTCGCTGATGTGTTGGATCGGCATGTCAAAGTAGTTGTGAAAGACAGGCGAGGCGATGATACGCTCAATTAGCTCCTTGCTAGTTGTGCTTGGATAGAGATAAAGTATCCTGGCACTCCTTACGCCCTTTATCTTTTCTATCTCGTCTATTAAATTTATAAGCCCGTCGCTAACGCTGTGATCGCGCATATATGAGCTTGAGTCTTGTGATAAAAAGCTAAAGTCGTAGTAGCCTTTTTTGACCAGATTTTTAACCTCATTTACGATGTTTTCAAGTGAGCGCGATTTTAGCTTGCCTTTAAAAGTTGGAATGGCACAAAAACTGCATTTTTGGTTACAGCCCTCTGAAATTTTGATGTAGGCGTGGTAGTTTGAACCAGTTATCACACGCTCTTCATTTGCTTGCAGATAAGTTTGCGGGCTAAATAAATTTTGTTTTTTCAAGATGATCTCATCGATCTTGTCATAGTCAGCCACACCGGTAAATAAATCAACTTCAGGCAGCTCTTTCATAAGCTCGTCTTTGTAGCGCTGCATAAGACAGCCAGTTACTACCAGCAAAGAGCCATTTTTACGAGCTTCGTGCATCTCAAGTATGGTTTGTATGCTCTCTTCTTTAGCAGATTTTATAAAGCCACAGGTATTTACGATGATAACGTCGGCATCGCTGATATCGTCTGTGATATCGTAGTTTTGCAGTCTACCAAGCATGATCTCAGAATCAACTAAATTTTTGTTACAGCCAAGTGAAATTAAGTGAAGTTTTGGCATTTTTATATCCAGATGTTATCTATTAGTCTAGTTTTGCCGACATAAGCTGCTACTAAAATGATGGTATTATTTTTTTCTATTTTGGAAATTTCATTTAAATTTCTATCCGTAATGGCGACATAATCAACCTTTAATGGCTCTAACACTTCAAGCATCTTTGTTTTGATCTCACTTGTGTCTTCCTCGCCGTTTTGGATCAAATTTTGTGCTTTATTTAGTGATCTTGAAAGCCTTAGAGCATTACATTTATCTTCGTCGCAGATATAGACGTTTCTACTTGAAAGCGCTAAGCCGTCTGGCTCTCTAACGATATCGCAAGCCACTAGGCTGACATTTAGAAAAAATGTCTTTATCATGTTTTGCACGATGATTAATTGTTGTGTATCTTTTTTGCCCATGTAAACGCTATTTGCACGAGTTAGGCGAAATAGCTTGTTTAGCACCCTTAAGACGCCGTCAAAGTGTCCAGGTCTAGTTTTGCCCTCTAAGATGGCT
Organism: Campylobacter concisus; assembly: GCF_003049085.1. Classification (NCBI taxonomy): domain Bacteria; kingdom Pseudomonadati; phylum Campylobacterota; class Epsilonproteobacteria; order Campylobacterales; family Campylobacteraceae; genus Campylobacter; species Campylobacter concisus. Next base: position 230,049 of record NZ_PIQX01000001.1, on the reverse strand, counting down.
GAAAATTTCTTTGGAGCGACGATGAGCGGCTCATCTTCAAAGTAAAGTTCATTAGCATCTGGGATAAAGATAGCGCTAACGCCGTTTTGCTCGCAAATTTTGATGTCGCTTTGCTCTTTTCTTGGGTATTTGTCCAGATCTTCACCTGGTAGAAATTGAGTTGGATTTACAAACGTTGAGACGATGCTTGTCTCGTTTTGGCTTACACATTTTTTTATAAGACTAACGTGTCCGTTGTGAAGTGCGCCCATTGTCGGCACAAAACCGATCTTGCCGCTTGCATTTTGGACAAAATTTTCAAGCTCTTTTATAGTTCTTATGATCTGCATATTTGACTCTTTTTATCTAAATTTTAACTTGGCATTGTAACAAAAAAGGATTAAAAGGGCGTAAATTTAAAAATGTAAGCAACTTTTGGCTAAAATCGGCAAAAATTTATGGAGAAAAACTTGGATAGTTACGAATACAACGAGCTTTTAAAGAAGCTACAAACAAAAGTTGAAAACATAGGCTCTATCGTAAAGCCTGACGAGATAAAGGCTAAGCTAAAAGAGATCGAGGACACTGAGCAAGACCCTGACTTTTGGCAAGATATCGCTAAAGCTGGGGCGCTAAATAAAGAAAAGACAAAAATTTCAAACATGCTTGCTAAATTTAGTGACGCTCACCAAGCAGTTAGCGACGCAAAAGAGCTCTTTGAGCTAGCAAATTCTGAAAATGACGAGGAGACTATAAATTCTCTCTTTGAAGATGCTAAAAATTTAGATGAAAAGATAGTAAATTTAGAAATTTCTATGCTTTTAAGTGGCGAGGATGACGGCAAAAACGCGATCGTATCGATACACCCTGGAGCTGGTGGCACTGAGAGTAACGACTGGGCGAGCATGCTTTATAGGATGTATCTTAGATTTTGCGAGCGTGAGGGCTTTAAGGTCGAGACTCTGGACTTTCAAGAGGGCGAAGAGGCGGGGCTAAAGGATGTGAGCTTTATCGTAAAAGGCGAAAATGCTTATGGTTATTTCAAAGCAGAAAATGGCATCCACAGGCTCGTTCGCACAAGCCCATTTGATAGCGCAGGACGCCGCCACACTAGCTTTTCTAGCGTCATGGTAAGCCCTGAGATAGATGATGACATAGAGATCGAGATCGAGGAAAAAGATCTAAAGATAGATACTTATAGAGCCAGTGGCGCAGGCGGTCAGCACGTAAACAAGACTGAATCTGCCATTCGCATCACGCACATACCAACTGGCATCGTCGTGCAGTGCCAAAATGACCGCAGCCAGCACAAAAATAGAGCCACAGCGATGAAAATGCTAAAATCACGCCTTTACGAGCTTGAGCTAATGAAACAACAAGAGGCGAGCAATAGCGTCGAAAAGAGCGAGATCGGCTGGGGTCATCAGATAAGATCATATGTGCTTTTCCCATATCAGCAAGTAAAAGACAACCGCAGCGGCGAGGCATACTCACAGACTGATGCGATACTTGATGGTGACATCAAAAAGATGATAGAAGGCGTCTTGATTGCTCAAAAGGCTGAGGCGTAATAAATTTATAAAAAGAGATGAGAGCTAAAATTTCATCTCTTTTAGCTTTGTGCAAGCTTCTTCTTTGCCTTTAAAACAAGCCTCATCAAGATAAATTCTCGCTTTTTTATAGTCATTTTTGCCTAGATAGATAAGCCCTAGATCATAGCTGGCCTCGCTTGAGCCAAGGCTTGTGGCTTTTTCGTAAAAATATATCGCTTTTTCTAAATTTTTATTGACCCCAAGACCGTACTCGTAGATATATCCAGCGTTTCTTAGTCCGTCTATGTTGCCATATCTGCCAGCTGTCTCAAACCAAAAGAGTGCTCTTAAGATATCTTTGCTAAAGCCTTTGCCGTCACGAAAACAAATGCCAGTTTGCTGCATGGCAAGGACATTGCCATCTTTTGCATAATCATAAAACCTCTTGCAAGCCTTTGGATAGTTGCCTTCATTGTATAGATAGATGGCATCTGCTATTTGCTCGACCTCTGGATCAAGTGGTGGCTCGCTAAGGCCAAAATTTTGTGAAATTTGATCTAACGAACATCCCCAAAATATTAAAACACTAAACACAAAAATGATAAATTTTTTCATATTTGTCCTTAAAAATTTAGGCGATTTTATCCAATTTTATCTTATAATGCCCGCAAATTTTAAGCAAAAGGAACGATATGGATCATAATGCACTTTTAATCCAGCTTGGCTATAACGTCAATGAAACGACCACTGCTCAAATGTGTAGAATTTTAAACAATACTGATGGTCTTTTGCCAAAGAGCATAATTGAACTAAACGATCATTTAAAGCCACACCTTTGTTTTGTGGCGATGAGTGGAAGTGAAGATAGACTAAAGATAAAAAATGTAGCTACCGTTAATGAAATAAAAGAGCGAGTTGATGAGATTATAAAAAACTGGGCTAATAAATATAAAATGGAGCTAAAAAAGATAAATGAAACAACTTATTATTTAATGGGAAAGATAAGGGACTGAAAATGAAATATGATATTGTAATTATTGGTTTTGGAAAAGCTGGCAAAACGCTAGCGGTTAAAGCTGCCGCACTTGGCAAAAAAGTGGCTCTTGTAGAGAGATCGCCAAAGATGTATGGAGGCACTTGCATAAATGTTGGCTGCATACCAACCAAACGTCTAATAACAGCCGCTAAAGAGGCAAAATTTGTAAATAATAGCGTTGAAAGCGAATATTACACGCTTAGTGTGGAAAATAAAAATAAACTAATCTCAGCTTTGAATGCTAAAAACTATGCGATGCTAAATGATAAAGAAAATATCGATGTGATCGACGGCGTTGGCTCATTTGCTAGTGAAAATAGCGTTCTTGTGACAACCTCAAACGGCGAGAAAAAGATAATAGAGGGCGACTTTATCATCATAAATAGCGGCTCAAAAGAGGCAGATGTTCCTTTTGAGGTTGTAAACTCAAATGTATTTTCAAGCCAAACGCTGCTTGATCTAAAAAATTTACCAAAGCATTTTGTCATTATCGGTAGTGGTTTTATCGGTATAGAGTTTGCATCAATGTTTGCAAATTTTGGCTCAAAAGTGACTATCATAGGGCGCTCAAAACTACTTAAAAATGAAGATGATGATATAGCTAATAGCGTAAAAGAAGCTCTTAGAGTCCAAGGCGTTGAAATTTTAGAGGGTTGCGAGATAGAGTGCGTTAAAGAAAATATATTAAATTTCAAGCAAAATGGCGAGCAAAGATGCCTTAGGGCTGATGCATTTTTGATCGCGCTTGGCAGAGTGGCAAATGTAGATGATTTAAATTTAAAAGCTGCTGGAGTTGAGCTAAATGAAAAAGGCTTTATAAAGACAAATGAAAACCTTCAAACAAATGTACCAAACATCTATGCGGTAGGCGACGTGCGCGGCGGAGAGCTTTTTACTTATACGAGCTTAGATGATTTTAGGATAGTTTATTCACAAATTTTTGGTGATAAAAAGAGAAATACTAAAAATAGAAGCATTCACGCAAATGTGCTATTTACCGACACTCCGCTAGCAAGAGTTGGAATGAGCGCCAAAGAAGCAAGCAAATTTGGGCTAAATTTTAAAGAGCTAAAACTTAGCATGGCAACAGTACCAGGCGCAAAAGTACTAAATCACGATGTAGGCATGCTAAAAGCTATCGTTGATGCACAAAGTGGAGAAATTTTAGGAGCTAGCTTTCACTGCATATATGCAAATGAGCTGATAAATGAAATCGCAATTGCGATGAATTTAAAAGCAAACGCAAATTTCTTTAAAAATCAAATTTTCACTCACCCAAGTATCAGTGAAGCACTAAATGACTTATTTGGACAATTTTAAAAGGAAAAGAATGAAAAAATATTTATTGCTTTTATCGGCTTTATTTTTCACTGGCTGCTTAAACGTGATTGGTGTAGGACAAAAACAAGATGATTCGTGGCAGCAACCAAAGGATGAAAAAATAGTGCAAAATAAAGAGCAAATTTCAAGAAATGCAATCGAAATTTTAATACCAAAATGCGAAGAAGGCGATGCGGAAGCTTGCAATGATTTGGGTGTAAATTACGAGCTTTTAAAAGAATATGAAAATGCTTTAACAAATTATAAAAAAGCTTGCGATGCTAAAGTACAAGTCGGTTGTGCAAATTTGGGCACTCTTTATGAGCTTGGACTTGGAGTTAAAAAAAATCCAAAAAAGGCAATTTCTATTTATAAAGAAAGTTGCAATGGCGGAGGCATGCAAGCTTGCTATCACTTAGGCAATGCTTATAGAAAGGGCGAAATCGTTAAGCGAGATTATTACTTAGCAATGCAAGCTTATACGAATGCATGCAATGCTGGCGATTTGCCAAGTTGCGCCAATATCGGAGCGATGTATGAGCTTGGTCTTGGTGTTAATAAAGACGAAAAAAGGGCTTATGGAATTTATAAAGTCGCTTGCTTTCGTGGGCTAAGCAAAGCATGCCCGCAGATGAAAAGACTAGGTACAAAGCTAGGAATGTAAGTGAAAAAGGTCTTAAATTTTAGTCTTATTTTAGCCATGGGCTTTATGCTTAGTGGTTGCTGGTCTTGGCAAAAGATGGTAAGCTTTGGCTTTTGGCAAAGTGATGAAGAGGCTAGGGCAGAGCGTATTGAGCTTGAAAAAGAGAAGATGATGCAAAACTGCGAGAATGGAAATAGCATCGACTGCAACAATTTAGCCGTAAATTTTAGCAACGAAAAAGACTTTGTAAAAGCAAAAGGCTACTACGAAAAAGCTTGCAATGCTGGGCTTGCGACGGCTTGTTCAAATTTGGGTCAAATTTATGAGCAAGGGCTGATTGATGAGCAAAAAGATATGGAAAAAGCTCTAAAACTTTATAAACTAGCTTGTGATAGTGGCGATGGTGTTGGCTGCTACAACGAGGCAATGGGGCTAAAGTCATACATCGAAAGCGAAAATTTAAAAGTTCATAAGATAGATAGAACTAAGGCTGAGGCTAGAGTGCTAAGGCTTTTGGCAAAGAGCTGCGAGCTTGAATACGCTCAGTCGTGCTTTTTGCTTGCAAAGCTAAGCGGCGATGAAACAAAGGCGGACGCACTTTACAAAAGAGCCTGTCAGCTTGGTAAATGTGTAGAGAAAAAATAAGGGATAAAATTGCTTTTTAACTCATATGTCTTTATATTTGTATTTTTACCACTTGTATTTTTTGTATATTTTTTTCTAAATAAAAAGAGACTAAGCAATCTTGCAAAAGCTTTTTTGGTAAGTGCTAGTTTATTTTTTTATGCTTATTGGAGTGTTTATTATCTGCCGATTTTACTAGGAAGCATTATCTTTAACTTCTTTATTTCAAAATTTCTTGCAAAACATCAGAGTAAAGCTATTTTGATTTTTGGTATAGTTTGCAACCTCGCTTTACTTGGATATTTTAAATATGCTGATTTTTTAATTTCAAATTTAAACGCTATAGCAAATACAAATTTAAGTCTACTTCATATCGCTTTGCCGCTAGCACTTAGTTTTGTCACATTTCAGCAAATAGCATATCTAGTGGATAGTTATAACAAGCAGACAAAAGAGAATAGTTTTTTAAACTACTGCCTTTTTATAACATTTTTTCCACAGCTTATTGCTGGTCCGATAGTGCATCACAAAGAAATGATGCCTCAGTTTGCAAATAAATTTAATCTTATAAAAAACTATAAATTTATAGCTCTTGGGCTTTTTGTTTTTAGCATAGGGCTATTTAAGAAGAGTGTGGTTGCTGATACTTTTTCGATTTTTGCAAATGCTGGATTTGATATGGAAGGAAATTTGACTTTTCTGCAAGCATGGGCGACGTCACTTTCGTATACCTTTCAACTTTATTTTGATTTTAGTGGTTATTGTGATATGGCGATAGGTCTTGCGCTGCTTTTTAACATAAGGCTTCCCATAAATTTTAACTCCCCGTATAAGGCTTTAAATATTCAGGATTTTTGGCATAGGTGGCACATTACACTATCACGTTTTTTAAGAGACTACATATATATCCCACTTGGAGGAAATAGGGGGGGGCAGAGCCGTACCTATCTAAATTTGTTTTTGGTATTTTTGATAGGCGGTCTTTGGCATGGAGCTGCTTGGACATTTGTTGTTTGGGGTGCTTTACATGGTGTTGCTATTGTTATTCACAGATGTTGGCAAAAGTTAAATTTTAAATTAAATAAAATCATTGCTTGGATCATCACCTTTAACTTTGTAAATTTTACATGGATATTTTTTAGGGCAAAAAGCTTTGAAGATGCCATGAAAGTGATCCGAGGGATGTTTTTTGGTGAGTTTAAGATAGACGTTAACTATCTTGAGATACTTTTTATCGTTTTAGCTTTTTTGGTTGTTTTGCTTTTTAAAAACTCTATGCAAATAGCATTTGATAAGAAATTTAAATTTACTATCTGGCAAATTTTTGCAACATCTTTCTTTTTGTTTATATCAATCTTAGCAATTAGGCTTAATAATGCGAGTGAATTTTTATACTTTAGATTTTAAGAAAAAAGTATTTCTATGCCTGTTTTTAGTGGCTTTTGCTATGGTTGGGCTTGATGTTGTGCTTTATGTTTTTGCAGAAAGTAGAACAAGTAAGACAAATTTCGTTGATAATAAAATTTCAAAAGCGGAGCACTTTAAACTAAATAGCAAAAAGCAAAAGGATATCGTTTTTGTTGGAAGCAGTAGAACTCTTCATCATATATCAACAAGTATTTTTGCTGAAAATAATATCAGTATTTATAATTTTGGTGTATCTGGTAATTTTATAGGCGATTACCCTTTTATTACAAAAATTATTAAAAAAGTTAATATAAAGGAAGTTATTTTTAGTATAGAAATTAATAAACTTTTTGAGGATTATACAGAAAAAGGTATCAAAATTTATACCAATGATGAATTTGTAGCAAATTTTGGCACAGATAAAATAGTCTTTTTAAAAACACTACCTGATTTTTTTGCAAGCATACATCTGTTCTTGAGATATTCTGAAGGTATTTATAATAGGATAGTTGGGTTTTATGGAAAATTTGCTCCAGATAATAAAACCAAAGCAAGCAATTTTGAAGCAAAAAGTATTTTTGATGTAAAGGCATATAGTGATTGTGATCTAGTCAACATAGAAGATATAAATTCAAATGTCACAAAAAATAAAAAAATTATCTTTGTAAAATGTAGCAATGGAGATATTATTCTTTTTTCGGATGGATTGTCAAGAGAATATTATGGTAGGACGATCGAGCTAAAGGGGTTGAATCAAAATACTATAAAATATTTTCAAAATTATGTAATTAATCCACTTGTAAAAAGTGGGATAAAGGTTGTTGTTATATTAGAACCTATATTTGATGGTGCCACTATAAAATATGATATAAACGAGATAATGTCAGCTATTAAAAATGCTAAAGTTATTGATCTAACAAATTTTAAAATTAACGATGATGAGTTATCAGATATGGGGCATCATTTAAACTATCTTGGCAGAAAAAGATATAGCGAGTTTTTGGTTAAACTTTATCTTGATGGTAGACTTTAAGCTTTTACTTCAACCCAAAAACTTTTATATTAAAAGTAGTATGGATTTTATCCTTTTCGCCTTTCATGACGATAGGAAATTCAGTCTTTACGATACTGTCATAGCTGCTAAGCGCATCTAAAAAGTCATAAAATTTTTGTGGCGTCCTTAGAGAGCTAGTTACATTTAGACGAAATCTAAAAAATTTCTCACTAGCATTATTATCACCTTCTTCTATTTTACTAAGGCTTACTTCACTAAAAAATTTAGAGGCAAATTCTATAAATTTATCTTTATCAAATTTATTCTCAAAAGCTGAAATGATAGCTCCATCTTTTTGTTTAGTTGCTTCAAGGGCTTTAAATTTAGCTTCAAATTCATTTTTTACTTTTGTATAAGATGAGGTCTGTGAATAATTTTGTCTAGTTAGGCTTTTAAATTCTTTTATATTTGGCACGATAAAACCAAATATCATAATAAAGCAAACTACAATAAAAGCAAATATAAAAAGTAAAAGCTTAACGGGATCTATTTTTTCTAAGCTCGTATCTTTTTTACTCATTATATCCCTCAGAATTATCAATTTTATTTGTGCTTATAAAGCCATACCAGCCGTTTTTACTTTGATAAAAGCTAGTATTTGAAGTCGTAAAAATAGATCTTAAAGGTGAAGCTAGAAGCTGATTAAATACATCTTTTGTCGGCGTTATACCGCGAATGATGAGCGAGCTTTTATCCATAAAAACCTCTTCAAGCGTTATACTGTCAGGTACTAGATCAAAAAGATTGTGCAAGCTTTGCTTGAGAATAGAATTTGATGTGAAGATATCATTTGCAGATTCTATTTGTACGGCTAGTTTAGCTGAAATTTCATCTGTTGTGACTATTTTTTGACTAAGCTCTTTTTGCTCATTTGATAAAAAATTTATATTTTTTTCAATTGAATAATTTTTGTAAAGTATAAAGAAATTTGTTGCCAAAAGAGCTACAAACACAAAGCTTATAAGGCTTAGCCAAATTTTGCTAAAGATAGATATAAGTGGTCTTGGTTCCGGAGAAATAAAGCTAAATCTCATAATATTATCTCTTCTTGCATGATTTCATTCATAATATGATTTGTATTCACTGGATACACTGAAGTCTCCACTAAAAGCTCAGATTGCAGATATTGTAAAAAAGTTGCACTTGTTTTCGTATTTTCAAAAACAATGATTTGCTCAATAAAATCACCACCGTAGAGAGGATTTTCGTAAAATTCTTTTACGGCTTTTACGATGTAATCAAACATCTTCATGTCATACCCAAAAATAGCAACCGATTTTTCTACATTTGTAGAAGCTGGCATGTTTAGTTCATAATTTAGGTCTTCAAATTCTTTTTGTTTATCATCACTTAAAAAATCGTCTAAACTTTTAAAATCATCAAGAGATGTTGCGTCATTTTCCTCTTTAATGATTAAGTTGTCAATATCTGTTATATCTTCTTCTTTTAGGCTTTCAGCTTCCTGGTTGGTTTCTTCAAAGCCAGACATATTTAAAAAAGTGGATAACTTCATTTGTTTATCTTTAAAGATCGCAAGTGTAAACGAATGTGCATGGATATAAAGATAAAGTGTAGTTTTTGGAGAAATTCCGCGTTTTAAAAGCTCGTAAAAGAGTATGGCGATAGGTGAGTAGATGAGATCTACACTATCTTGTCCAAATAAATTTTTATATTTTTTTATAGCATTTAAATTTGCATAAATACTCCAGCTATCCTGCATGATAAGGCTTGTAAGATTTTTAGTATTTATATTAAATTTTTTGTATTCATCAAAGCTAACACTAGGAAGCGCGCCTTGCGAGTCGTCGTTAAAAAAAACTGAAACATATACACCAAAATATGCTTTTTCTTGCTCTTCTATGTATTTTATGATTTTTTCATCGATACTATCGATATTTATATCTGTAAATTTAGCGTTTATAGTTTTTAAAAGTTTGCCATTTCTAAAGACCTGACCGAAGAATATGCAATCATTGCCCTCCAACACGACGCTTAAAAAAAGGTTAGAAAAAAGCTTTTTAACGCTAAAAGACATAAATCTCCTAAATTTAGTGCATAATTTTCGTTATGGTAGCTAAAAAGGGATTAAATAAGTTTAAAACAGCTCGTTTTTAAGTTTAACGAAAATCTCTTTTGTATTTAAAGCTTCATTTTTTAGTTCACTATCAAGTAAGGCCAAGTTTTTAAGGTCGTCAAAACCATCTATCATCACATCGCACATCATCTTAATGCGTTCACTATCAGCCTTGCTGACGCTACTTTGGCTTATTTTTTTGATACGCTCAAGATACTCTTTGCCATTTTTTATGTATGAGTTAAATTTAATAGCAGCCTTGCTTTGGTTTAGCACAGTATTTGCCATTTTGTTATAAATATCTATATCAAGTGCTTTTTGGCTTAAATTTAAGGCCTTTTCGTATTCTTTGTTTTCGTATAAAAATTTTGCTTCAAGAGCGAGCTTATAGGAGTTGTCGCTATAAAAAAATAGCCCAAATAAAATAATTAGAAAGATGGCTATAAAGATAGATAGCTTATTTTTCATAAATTTCGTCCAAAATTTCTTTTATCTCATCGCTTATTTGTGGATTTTTATGCGCATATTTTTTCCACCAAATTTTTAAATTTGATCTAAAATCCTCTTGGTTTTGCTTCACGCTCTTACCGCCGTCATTTTGCGAGGCTTGCCAAAGCTCGTTTTGTATCTTCTCTTTTGCCTCTTTTTGCTCCAAATTTTTCACACTAAAAGGGGCTGAGAGGCTAAAATTTATAGTTGAAAATGGCTTTGGAAGTATCATCTTATCCCAGCTTTTAAACTCCAAAAACGAGCTTGCTTCAAAATTTAGAGCATAAATTTCGCAAGATGACTTTTGTGCGATCACAGCAGCTCCGTCTGCCACGCTGTGCCTTGGTCCGCGTGGGCCATCTGGTGTAATGATGACGTCGTAGCCTTGCTTTATCTCTCTTAGGGCTTCTATAAGCGCCCTTGCGCCGCCTTTTGAGCTACTGCCTCTAATGGTGCCGATACCAAAAAATTTGATTATTCTAGTGATTAGCTCGCCATCTTTGTGATCGCTGATTATCACCTTACCTTGTTTTCTATTTTGCTTGCTCCACCAGCGCCTGTAAGCAAAGCTCATAAAGCTAAGCCTGCCGTGCCAAAAGACGACGACACAGCCATTTTGTGGCAAGAAATTTGGAGTGTAGCTCTTTTTGCAAGTTAGAAAAATGAGCCACATCAAAATGTAGATGAAAAAGACGCCAACATTTAGGGCGAGCTTTTCAAGGGTATTTTTAAATTTGCAGCTCGCCATACAAAACCATTCGTTTTGGGTTTGTGATCTTGATTTTTTGTGTAGTGCCAAGAAGCTCTTCGCTTCCATCAACTTGAACTAAAAAGTTATTAAAGCTTCGCCCAGCAACGCCGCCATTTGCTCTTAGCTCTTCAAAATATACATCAAAAATTTTATCTTTTTGTGCCGCTACGATCTCGTCTAAAATTTCATTGTGGCGATTTTGTAGGCGAGTAAGCCTTTCTGAAGCGGTTTTATCATCTATTTGATTTGTGAAAGTAGCTGCCTTTGTAAGCGGACGAGGCGAATACTTAAAGCTAAAAATTTGCTCAAATCTAACTTGCTCAAGCACATCCATTGTATCTTCAAACTCGCTATCACTCTCGCCCGGAAATGCGACAATGATATCAGTTGAGATGCTCACATCTGGACACATCTTTCTAAGTCTTAGCGCACGGTCTAAAAACCACTCTTTTGTGTATCCACGCTTCATCTCGCGTAAAACTTTGGTATTTCCGCTTTGAAGTGGCATGTGCATAGACTTGCAAATTTTTGGATTATTAGTGAAAATTTCAAGAAATTTATCATCCATGTGAAGTGGGTGTGGGCTTGTAAATCTTATCCTCTCAACGCCATCTATCTCGCTTATCTTTACTAACAGATCACTAAAATCGATATTTTCTTGCACTCCTGAAAATCTTTTACCGTAGTTATTGACATTTTGTCCTAGTAAAAATATCTCTTTTGCGCCGCTGTTTGCAGCCTTTTCTACCTCTTTTAAGATGAGACTTGAAGGGATGGAAATTTCATCGCCTCTGGTGTGTGGGACGATGCAATAGGTGCACTTTTTGTCGCAGCCGATCGAGATGTTGATGTGGCTTTTATATGGCGAGCCTCTAAATTCGCCAAATGCGTATTCGCTCTCGTCGTGATTGATGTCGGTTGAGATAAATTTAGGCGTATTTACAGCTTTTGTGATCTTGCTGACATTTCTTGCGCCAAGAACAAAATCAACATAAGGTGCGCGCTTAAAAATTTCACTACCCAAATGGCTAGCAGTGCAGCCACAAACGCCTATCTTTGCCCCTCTTTTTTTAGCTTTTTCAAAGGCTCCGACCTCGCTAAAGAGCTTATGAACTGGCTTTTCACGAACCGAGCAAGTATTTATAAGGATTAAATCAGCTTCTTCTATATTTTGTGTTAAGGAGTAGTCTTCTTTTTGTGAGAGCTCAGCTATGATATGCTCGCTGTCACGAACATTCATAGCACAGCCTAAAGTTTGGATAAAGAGTTTTTTGCTCATTAAAGTATATGCACTTCATACATGTAGTCGCTATCATCAAGTCCGTATTTTACGGTTCTGTGATAGACGCTTAGCCCTTTTTCTTCAAAATGCTCGACTAAGGCGATTAGTTGTTTGTGTGTGTTTTCTTTATCAAAATAGAAAATTTTCTGACCCTCTTTTTCGACAGCCGCCTCTATTTTTTCTAGTGAAATCGTTTTTGGTTTTGCGTCTAATTCGGCTCTTGCAAGTTTTAGCTCCATTTTTAATCCTTTCAAAATCTTAAATTTTAATCGGTCAATATATCCAAAACATCATAAAAAAAGGATTAAATAAAAGTTAATAACAAGCTTAATCTTATTAAAAGTATGGCTTATGTATAATTTCAAAACTTCACGAAAAATCCCCGAAATTTATCGTCACAATGGAGAAAAAATGGAAAGAATATCAGACATTATAGAGTCAATTGCCAATGAGAAAAATTTAGAGATAGAAGATGTAAAAGAGCGCGTCATAAGAGCCTTGATAAACACTGCAAAAAGGGTTTATGGCGAAAATTATGAGTATGACGTGAGCATCGATGCAAATAAAAATTTAAAGCTTTATCAAAAAATTTCAATCGTAGCAAACGACGATGAGAGGCTTGCTGAAGACAATGAGCACTTTTTAAGCTTAAAAGAGGCTAAAAAGATAGATAGTGGCGTAGAGATCGGCGATGAGCTCACTTACGAGCTAAGCCTTGATAACCTTGGCAGAACCGCAGCTCAAACGCTTCACAAAGAGCTTGAGTATCACATCCAGCGCCTAGTAGAAGAGAAAATTTTACAAAAATATAATGAGATGAGCGGACACATGGTCTTTGGACCAGTTGTTAGGGTAGATAACGATGAAAACACTTTTATCGAGATAGACGAGCTTCGTGCCATCTTACCACGTAAAAACCGCATAAAAGGCGAGAAATTTAAAGTAGGCGACGTGGTAAAAGCGGTCATTAGAAAAGTTTTTACAGATAAAAATTTAGGCATAAAGGTCGAACTTTCAAGGACTTCACCTAAATTTCTTGAAGCGCTGCTAACTTCAGAGGTGCCTGAGATAAAAGATGGCGGCATCATCATTCAAGGAAGTGCAAGGATCCCTGGCGAGAGAGCTAAAGTAGCACTCATCTCAACCACTCCAAACATCGATCCAGTCGGCGCAACTGTCGGTACAAAGGGCGTTAGGATAAATGCCGTAAGCAAAGAGCTTCATGGTGAGAGCATCGATGTGATCGAGTACACCACTGAGCCAGCGATCTTGGTAGCTCGCGCTATGGCACCTGCGATCATCACATCAGTAAAGATCGAAGAAAACAAGGCGATCGTGACACTTGCGAGCGAGCAAAAGAGCAAGGCGATCGGCAAAAACGGTATAAATATCCGCCTGGCAAGCATGCTAACTGGCTATGAGATCGAGCTAAATGAGCTTGGCTCAAAAACTAGTAGTAATGCAGAAAATAATGAGCCAATCAAAGACTTAAAAGCGCTTTTTGGTGATAACTAATGAAATTTCAAATAAGAAAAGCAACTATTGACGATATAGACGTGATATGCGAGCTTGTAAGAGAGCTTGCTAGCTATGAGAATTTAAGCGATCAAGTCACTTTTACAAATGAAATTTTTGCAGACTCTATCTTTAATAAAAATCACGCAAAAGCCCTTGTCTGCGAGAGTGAGGGTAAGGTGATTGGCTATGCTATCTATTTTTACACATTTTCTACATTTTTAGGACTTGGTGGGATCCATCTTGAGGACATTTATGTCAAAAAAGAGTTTAGAAATCAAGGTATCGGCAAGGCATTTTTTAAATTTTTAGCTCAAATTTGCAAGGATGAAAATTTAAAAAGGCTTGAGTGGTGCTGCCTAAACTGGAATGAGCCAAGTATTAAATTTTATGAAAGTATGGGTGCTAAAAATCAATCACTTGAGTGGAGAAACTATCGCTTGGACGGCGAAAATTTAGAAAAGCTTATAAATTTATAGTTTCTAGTAAAAGCTCAAATTTGCTTTGAAATTTGAGCTTGTGTGTGATTAAAATTTATATGTATATCCCATATAAAGACCGACATTTGTCTCTTTTGTGTCAACAAAATCAAATTTACTGATCTTGCCATAGTCAGTTCTATCAGCTTTTAGACCAAACTCAACTGCATTATTTTCATTGATAGAGTATTCAGCACCAATTCTTGCACCTAGTATCCAGTCATTTGTATTAGCTTTTTCCGAGCCATCATGAATGTCAAATATATCCATTTCAAGCTTTAAGTAGCCAGTGTAGCCACCAAGAACTAGTTTTATGTCCTTTGTTAACTCTGGTGTATAGTCTGCGCCTACTATAAATTTATGTGTACTCCATTTTATTACTGTACCGTCTTCATCGCCAAGTGACTTTTTTGCTTGAAAGTCGTAAATGTAAGCTCCATAAACTCTAAAACTATCAAAATCATAGCCAGCTTTTAGTCCAAAATTTGATGAGCTTATCAAACAGAGTGAGATGCTTGTAGGCGGGATATGTTATATAAAATTTAAAGCGAGATGATATAAGTTTTTAAAAGGTGGTTAGCCCACCTTTTGTTATTTTATTGCAATTATTTTTGTATCTTTTTGTTTAAGCTCTAGACTACCATCTACATTACATCTTGGATTTAAAGTTTCTAGTGTTGCCAAAACTTCTGTTTTATTACCTTCGCCTATGTCATCATATTTTTTTAAGATATACATATGTGGTGTATTTTTGGGTATGCTACCTTTTGGCATACTAAAAGCCACGGCTTTTACGTTAAATTTTTCTAGATCAACCTTTGTATCTTTATCGACTATCAGATAACCTTTAATACCATCTTCTTTTAATTCATTTTTCTTGGTCTCTATATTATATTCCCAGTCAAAATTTACCCTTTTATAAACCTTTACTTCGCCTTTAAAATGTTTGATACTACCCATATCAGCTTTACAAATTTCAGCCAAAGTAGTTGGCTCACCACATCCAGTTAGAGCAAAAGTAAGTGTTGCTGTAATGACTGAAAAAACGATTTTTGTTTTCATATTTTTCCTTTTTATAAAAGTTAAAAATTCGGATTTTACAAAAAAAATAAAACTGAAAAAATTAAACTAATAAATTTATGAAATATTTATTGATAAATTTGGTGTAAAAAAGAAATTTGAGCTCAGAGCAACTGCTTCAAGCTCAGTTAAATTTACTCGTTTAGGATAGAGAGAAGCTCTTTGTTGTCTTTTGTTTTTAACATTTTTGCATACAAGAATTTAAGCGCTTCGATGTCGTCCATTGTGGCGATCGCAGAGCGGATAGCCCAAATCTTTTGAAGCTCATCAGGTTTTTGAAGTAGCTCTTCTTTTCTGGTGCCTGATTTTAGTACGTTGATAGCTGGGTAAATTCTGCGGTCTGAGATGTTGCGGTCAAGCACGATCTCGCTGTTACCAGTGCCTTTAAACTCTTCAAATATTACTTCATCCATACGTGAGCCAGTGTCTATTAGAGCAGTTGCGATGATGGTTAGAGAGCCGCCGTGCTCGATGTTTCTGGCTGCACCAAAAAAGCGTTTTGGCTTGTGAAGCGCGTTAGCGTCCACGCCGCCTGTTAGTACCTTGCCACTTGGTGGGGTCACTGTGTTGTAGGCTCGTGCTAGACGGGTTATGCTATCAAGCAATATAATGACATCTTTGCCCATCTCAACTAGACGTTTTGCTTTTTCGATGACTAGCTCTGCTACGCGGACGTGGTTAAGCGCTGGCAGGTCAAATGTTGAGCTAAATACCTCGCCTTTTACGCAGCGCTGCATATCAGTAACTTCTTCTGGTCTCTCATCGACCAAAAGCACCATTAGCTGGGCTTCTGGGTGATTTTTAGCGATGCCGTGAGCTAGCTCTTTCATAAGCTCGGTTTTACCGCTTCTTGGAGGTGCGACGATGAGACCACGTTGACCCTTGCCAATAGGCGTGAAAAGATCAAGTACACGGCCCGTTAACTTCATCGGATCATACTCTAAATTTAGCTTTTCAGTTGGAAAAAGTGGAGTTAGGTTGTCAAAAAGTGGCCTCTCTTTTGCGTCTGCTAGAGGCATGTAGTTTACTGCTTCTATCTTTAAAAGGGCGTAGTATTTTTCCTGATCTTTTGGCTCTCTTACTTGGCCGGTGATGATGTCGCCTACACGAAGTGCAAATTTGCGGATTTGAGAGTTTGAAACGTAGGCGTCGTTTGAGCTATCGCTTAAATTTGCATCAACAGCCCTTAAAAAGCCATAGCCCTCGTTTGTGATTTCTAAAATTCCAGTAAATAGTATAAAGCCGCCTTGTTTTGTCTGGGTTTTTAGTATCTCAAATATCAAATCCTGCCTACGAAATTCGCGTGGATTTTCGACACCAACGCTATTTGCGATCTGTACTAGCTCATCTAAGCTAAGCGTTCTTAGCTCTTCGATCTTGTGTCCATCTACTGGTATGTGTGTTCTTGATACTTGATGTTTTTTTGTAGTTTTTGTGTTTTGAGAAGCACTTTGCTCGGTTTGGTTATTTTCCATATTTCCTCTTTAAATGCGGGGATAATTTTGCAGAATTTCTAGGTTTCAAAAAGAAGTTTTTGAAAGTTTTGGCATTTTATAAAAATAAAACTTTGTTGTCAAGAAATGGTATAAAATGAAATTTTTGCTCAAAAATGGTTGATTTGCTATAATCTCGCCATTTTATAACGGTAACAAAAAAAGAAATTTGTGCCTATTTTTGCAGTTTGTCTGCTTCAAATTTATATGGTGCGTAATAGGCATATGATGCAATAATATTAGTAAAAATTTTAGATAAAAGAAAGTAAAAATGCCACAAAGTAGATGTGCTCATTGTAGATTAAAATTTGATGAAAACGTGATGATCTCAAATGAAAGTGGACTGAAATTTTGCTGTGTTGGTTGCAAAGGCGTTTATGAAATTTTAAATGAAAATGGGCTTAGTGAGTTTTATGAGCGTCTTGGTAAAAATACACTTACACCGGCGAGCAACGGTTTAAATATCAAAAATTTAGCGGCAAATTTTAGCGAGCTTGTGACAAAAGAGGGCGACTTTAGTCAAATTTCATTTTTAATCGATGGTATCACTTGCTCAGCTTGCATCTGGCTACTTGAAAAGGCGCTTTTTAGCTTACCGGGCGTCTTGGAGGTAAATATCAACTCGCTTAATCAAAAAGCGGTCATTGTTTTTGATGAGCAAGAGCTTTTGGTAGAGCAAATAATTGAAAAAATTTATGCCGTTGGTTACGTCCCAAAGCCATATGCTACGAGTCAAAAAGAGGACGAGCTAGCTAAGAAAAGAAGAAAATTTTACACAAAAGCGCTAGTTGGTATCTTTGCTACGATGAACATTATGTGGCTAGCCATCGCTCAATATAGCGGGTACTTTAGTGGCATAAGAGGCGATATAAAAGATATTTTAAGCTTTGCGCAGTTTGTATTAGCAACGCCTGTACTTTTTTATACTGGTAGCGAGTTTTTCAAAGGGGCAAAGATAGCCATAAAAAACGCTTCGCCAAATATGGATCTGCTTGTTATCACCGGAGCTAGCATTACCTATATTTATTCGATTTATATGATGTTTACAAGAAGCGGTGAGAGCTATTTTGACTCAGTTGCGATGATCATCACCTTTGTTTTTATCGGTAAATTTTTAGAAATTTTGGGTAAGAAAAAGGCGCTTGAGACTTCAAATTTCTTAAATGATATGCTGCTTGCAAAGGTATGTATTTTAGAGGATGGCAAGGATGTTTTAAAAGAGCCAAGAGATGTAAATTTGGGCGAAAAGATCGTGCTTAGATCTGGTGAGAGGGCGCTACTTGATGGAGTGGTGCTTAGTGGTGAGGCAAGCGTGGATAGCTCAAGTCTAACGGGAGAGAGCCTGCCTGTGACCTTGGGAGTGGGGCAAGAGGTAAAAAGTGGCGTCATTTGCCAAAATGGACAAATCATCTATGAAGCAAAGGAAATTTTTAAAAATTCTTATCTAAATCAGCTTATAAATTTGCTCCAAACTGCAGAGCTAAAAAAGCCAAATATCGAGCTAGTAGTCAATAAAATCGCTTCTAAATTTTCTCTTAGCGTGCTAACTTTAGCATTTTTTACATTTTGGTTTTGGTACTTTAAATTTGGCTTTTCAGAAGCCATTGTCACAGCTGTTAGCGTCATCGTGATCGCTTGCCCTTGTGCGCTTGCGCTTGCCACGCCAGTTAGTAGTGTTTGCGCTCTTGGTGTGGCTTTTAAAAATAGAGTTCTTTTTAAAGAGGCTAAATTTTTTGAAAGCCTTGCAAAGTGCGATGTAGCAGTATTTGACAAGACTGGCACGCTCACAAAGGCGGAATTTGAAGTTAGTGATTTTTTCATAAAAGAAAGCATAAGCTTAGATGAAATTTATTCGCTAGCTCTTATATCAAGTCATCAAATAAGCGTGGTAGTGGCTAAATTTCTAAAGCAAAAAGGTGCAAGAAAAATAGAGCTTAAAAATACAAATTTAAGCGTGGCAAAGGGTGTTGAGGCTGAAATTTCAGGTAAGAAATTTTATGCAGGAAGCAAGCGATTTTTAGTTGAAAATGGTATTAGCTTTGATGAAGCTGAAGAAAATGTGAGCTTTTTTGTGGGGCTTAATGGTGAGTTAGTGGCGAAATTTTACCTAAAAGATAGTGTAAAGCCCGAGGCAAAGGCCTTGATAGACGAGCTAAAGAGCGCTGGTATGAAAGTGTGTATCTTAAGTGGCGATGTGCAAAAAGTGGTAAAAAACGTGGCAGATGAGCTTGGCGTGAGTGAGTTTAGAGCAGAGATGTTACCTGAAACGAAAGCTAAATTTATAAGCGAACTAAAAGATCAGGGCAAAAAGGTTCTAATGGCAGGAGATGGCATAAATGACGCAGCAGCGCTTAGCCTTGCTCATGTTGCCATTTGTATGGGAAGCGGGGCGGCAATAAGCTTAGAAAGAAGCGATGTAGTGCTACTTGATGATAGTTTAAAAAGTCTAGCGAAGGCCATAAAAATCTCGAAATTTACTTACAAAACGATAAAGCAAAATTTGCTCTTTTGCCTTCTTTATAATGTTCTTGCTCTGCCATTTGCCGTATGTGGCTACGTCATTCCGCTATTTGCTGCGCTTTTTATGTCGCTTAGCTCGCTAAGTGTTATCTTAAACTCGCTTTATATTGTTAGAAAATTTAAGGAAAAATAATGGATAGCGCGACACTTGCGATGCTGGTTTTTATCTCGGTTTTGATGGGAGCATTTTTGCTTTTTGGCGTGCTTTGGGGGATAAAAAATAAACAATTTGAGGACTACCGAAAATTTTTAGACGGAGCAAATTTGGACGATGAAGATGCACTAAATGAAGCTTATGAGTTAGAGCTTCGCAAAAAAGAAGCTCTAAAAAAGAGGCTAGAGGCTAGCAGTAAAGATAAGGCTAGCTCTCGATAGTTGGCTCGCCAAAGAGCCTATTTGCCTCTTTTAGCACACCTTGTTCTCTTTGCCTTTGAAGCTCTTCTGGTGTTTTTGGCTCTTTGTTGAGCATTAAAGCAAAGCTGTTTTTCTCGTTTTGCAGTTCGCTTTTTATTTCGGTTTTTGGCTCATTTTTAGTTTCAACGTTATTTGCATTTAGTCTTGAAATTTCCTCATCAAGCTCGTCTAGTTCGCTTTTTTCATTATTTTCTAAAGAGGCTTTAGGCGTCTTAGTTTGTGCTTTTTGTTCATCTCTCTTTGCATTTACTATCTTTGCATTTTGTCCAAAAAGCGTACGCAATATCTCATTTAAAATTTTCCAATTTTTCTTAAAATATTCAAGATTTTCATCTTTTGCATTTACTATCAGTCCAAGCTCATTATTATTAAAGAAACTAAATTCTACAAATTCTTTAAAAAACTCGCCAAGATCGTAATTTCTATCATAAATTTTTGTTAAGAAGAGTTCGTATGGACCTTGCATTTTAGCAGGAGCTACTTGGCTTTTTTGAGTGATGACTTCTGTGATTTGTGTGGAATTTTCGCTATTTTTTGAGATCACTTCATTTATAGCGTCATCGATATCTTGTAAATTTAGCGCTTCTATCATCATAAAAAGCATTAGCATTAGCACAAAGCCATTGTCGCTACTTACATTTAGCATACCTTTAGCTTGTGCTAAAATCCTAAAAAATCTCTCATAAACAAGTAGAGAAATTTTTGAGTCGTTTTCTATAAATTTTTGCTTTAAATTTGCCAAAATTTCATCTATTATCATCTCTAGATCATAGCTTTCAAGTTCGCTTACAAGCACTCTGATAGCATTTTTATCGTGATTTAAAACATGAGCTATTATCTCCTCGATCTTTTCTGGATCAAGAAGTCCTAACATCGATGCTACGCCATTTGCCGTGACATTATTTGCTCCGTAAATGATAGCTTGATCAAGAAGCGTCAAAGTATCTCTTAGCGATCCTCCGCCACTTCTTGCTAAAATTTCAAGTGCCTCTTTTTCGTAGCTAATGCCTTCTTTGCTTAAAATAAACTCAAGATGTTTAATGATGCTGTATCTGCTTATCTGTTTAAATCTGAAATGCTGCGTTCTTGAAAGCACCGTTGTTGGGAGTTTTAATGGATCAGTCGTCGCTAGGATAAATTTTACATAGCTTGGTGGCTCTTCAAGCGTTTTTAAAAGAGCGTTAAATGCCTCTTTGGTTAACATATGCACTTCATCGATTATAAAAATTTTATATCTTGCCATTGCTGGAGCATATTTTGTTTGCTCGATCAGCTCTCTTATGTCATCTATCTTTCTGTGGCTAGCAGCGTCCATTTCGATGATGTCCATATGCCTTGACTCATTTGCCATGATGCATTGTGGGCATACTTCACATGGTTTTGAAGTAGGTCCTTTTTCGCACACTAAAGCTTTTGAAAATATTCTGGCACTTGAAGTTTTACCACTGCCTCTAAGCCCAGAAAATAGATATGCGTGGCTTATGCGACCCTCGTCAAGTGCATGTATTAGGCTTTTGCTAACTGCTTCTTGACCTATGAGCTCGTCAAAATTTTTAGGGCGATATTTTAAAGCTAGTGCTTGCAATGCGGTATCCTTTTTATAAAGTTCAAGGATTTTATAAAAAAAGGCATAAATTTATGATTATTTATATATTTAATTGGCTTTAAAATTTTTTATTTTAGTTTAATGAGGGCGGATAAATTTTTATAGATTTGCATAAAAGTTCTAGTACATTTGCAAAAAAATAAAAAATATCCCTTTTTATAATGATCCATAGCCGTATAGATTTAAAATTTATAATAAAAATACATAAAATTTTATGTTAAATATTTTGTATTTTTGTATGAATTGTGTTTGATATAAAAAGCCTTGGCATGTGTGCCAAGGCAAAATTCAAAATTTTAGATTAGCAAGAGAAGCAGGTTTTAAACTCATAAGCGGTTGGGCGCGCTTCGTAAGGCCAAACTTGAGTTTCAAATTTGAAGTGTTGATATGTATCTATGAAAAGATCGGTCATTATTGGTTTTAAGTATTCATTATCGCGAATTAGCGCTTCAAGGCTACCACGAAGTGTGTGTGGAAGCTGTTCTATGCCACGCTCTCTAATCTCATCAAGATGAAGTTTAAATAAATTTTCATCCATAGGACCAACTGGCTCGTATTTATTTTTAACGCCGTCAAGTCCCGCCATTAGCATCGCTGAGAAGGCTAGATAAGGGTTTGCTGTGCTATCTGGAAATCTCATCTCGGCTCTAACCGACTTTTCACCTGAACCATAAGGTATGCGGATACTTGCTGAGCGGTTTTGGCTAGAGTATGTTAGGATAGATGGTGCTTCAAAGCCAGGGATTAGGCGTTTGTAGCTATTTGTACTTGGGTTAGTAAAGGCTGCAACGCTTCTTGCGTGTTTTAAAACGCCACCGATATAGTATCTTGCGAAATCACTTAAATTTGCGTAGTTGCCCTCTTTATAGAATAAATTTTTACCATCTTTCCAGACTGATTGATGAACGTGCATGCCGCTTCCGTTGTCGCCATAAAGTGGTTTTGGCATAAATGTAACTGTCTTGCCGTTTAGGTGAGCCACCATGCGAACGACATATTTATAAATTTGAACATTATCGGCAGCTTCTACTAGATTGCCAAATTTCACGCCGATCTCGCCTTGACCTTGTGCGACTTCGTGGTGTCCTAAAAAGACTTCAAGACCAACTTGCTCTAAAACTTGCATCATCTCGGCTCTTAGATCTACCATGCTATCTATCGGCTGAGTCATCAAGTAGCCGCCTTTTCTGCGTGGGCGATGACCTGTGTTGTAGCTATCTTTGAAGTCAGTAGCATCGTTCCACTCGCCTTCTTCGCTATCTACTTGATACATCGCGCAGTTTGGGCTGTCGATGATTTTGACATTGTCAAATACAAAAAATTCATTCTCAGGGCCAAAGTATGCCTCATCGCCAAGACCGCTATCTTTTACGTACTGCATTGCTCTTTTAGCTATTGAGCGAGGGCATTTTTCATAAATTTGACTCTTGTAAATGTCGTAAATATCGCAAAAAACAACAACTGTAATATCAGAAGTAAATGGGTCTAAAAATGCAGTTGTAGCTTCTGGTTTCATTATCATGTCGCTCTTATCGATTGGTTGCCAGCCATGCATAGAGCTAGCATCCATCGGGATGCCATTTGTGAAATTTTCTTTCGTAACAGCCTTTATGTTGTAGCTAATGCTATGCCAAGCACCACCTAAATCAGTAAATCTAAAATCTACAAATTTGACTTCATTTTCTTTACAAAAATCAAAAAAATGATCTATATTTTGGACGAATTTTCCCACTTTTTTCTCCTTTTAATTTTTAAATTTTTCGTATTCTATCATAAAACATAATATTTAAGATTAAATTTATATTTTATTTGAACCCAATCTAAAATTTTACTAATTCTCTATCTCTATTTTTAAAAATAGCACATTTTGAATAACCTAAATCTCTAGCTATTTGCTCGCAAATTTCACCATTTTTACCGATATCTTCTTTTGCGTGAGCGTCTGAGCCAAAGGTGATGGTTATATCTTTTTCAGCTATTAGTTCAAGTAAATTTACGCTTGGATATTGCTCGCCGATAGGCTTTCTAAAGCCAGCAGCATTTATCTCAACAACTAAATTTGCTTCTTTTATCGCATTTACTGCATTTTTAGCTAAAATCCTAACATCCTTTTTTGGTAAAAATTTAAAAAGCTTTAAAAGATCGATATGCCCCATAATGTCAAATTTGCCAAGCTTGGCTGATCTTTCTACATTATCAAAATACTCTTGCCAAATTTGATCCAAGTCTTTGCCCTCGTAGCCACCGATAAATTCTGGATTGTCAAATGCCCAGCCATTAAAAAAATGCACAGAGCCTATTAGATAATCAACTTTTCTAGCAAAAACTCGCTCATCCATAAACCCATCTAAAAAATCCATCTCATAGCCAAGCAAAATTTCTATCTCACCGCTAAATTCATCTCTTAAATGTAAAATTTCGTCTTCATAGCCTTGCATTTCATCAAATCTCATTCTGTAAGCTTCATCGTAGTTCATCGGTGCGTGATCGCTAAAACCAAAGTATTTTGTGCCAGCTTTTATTGCGTTTTGTACATACTCTCTTGGCTCACCAACTGCGTGCTTGCAAAGTGGCGTATGGTTGTGAAGATCGACGGTCATTTTTAGCCTTTTAAGGTCGTTTATTTTAAAAATGCTATCTAAAAATTTATAAATTTAAAGATAAAAGCATTGCCTTTAAACTTATTTTTTATTTAAATCCTATATAATCAAGCCAAATTTTATTAGGAGCTTTTATGACCCAAGAGGAACTTGACGCACTTATGGCAGGTGGGCTAGATGATGAGTTAGATAATACTAAAGAAGATGCTGACCAAGAGGTTGCGGACGTCAAAGAGGATACGGACGAGGTAACAGAAGTTGCAGAAGCAATCGATACTAAAGATGAGCCACAGTCAAAATCAGAAAGTAATTCAAAGAATGCAGAAAACTACAGAGTGAGTGCAGATGGCGTTTGGCCACCACCACCACCAACGGAAGATCACAAAATGGTTCATCAGCTTGACGATGTGACAAGAGATAGCGAAGAAAAAGCTACTCAGATGTTTGATAAGCTTGAGACGATAAATAACTTTTTTATGGACGCTGAGAGCGACTCAAATAGCCTAAAAGACACAATAAACTCAAATATTGAGCTATTTACGACACTAAGCGAGAAATTTCCAAATATCGCTGCATTTAGTGAGGCTTTGGAGAAAAACAACTCGCTTCTTGGCACGATCGATAATATCATCGGAAATTTACAAATGGGACAAGATGAGATCATGATGGCTATGGATATGATGCAGTATCAAGACATCCATAGACAAAAGATCGAGCGTGTTATCAACGTTATGAGAGCACTTAGCAAATATATGAATACCTTGTTTGAAGGTAAAATTGACGATGATAAGCGCGTTAGCTCCGCTGTTCACATCGCTGGTGATACAACGACTGAAAATCTTGTCAGCAACGACGATATCGAAGCCTTGATAGAAAGCTTGGGTAAAAAATAGTGCTAAAAAGGCCTGAACTTTTATCTCCAGCTGGAAATTTAACAAAACTTAAAATCGCCCTTGAGTATGGAGCTGACGCTGTTTATGGCTCAGTGGCTAGTTTTTCACTAAGGACTAGATCGGCAAGGGAATTTAACCTTGAAACATTCAAAGAGGCGATAGACTACACACACGAAAAGGGAAAGAAATTTTATGCGACCATAAATGCTTTTCCTTTTAACTCTCAGATCGAGCCACTAAAAAGGCACTTGCAAACTATCTCGGCGATGAAGCCAGATGCCTTTATCATCGCAACTCCAGGCGTTATGAGTCTAGCAAAAGCCATCGCTCCTGATATCGAGATACATCTCTCAACTCAGGCAAACGTTATGAACGTACTTGATGCAAAAATTTATCACGATATGGGCGCAAAACGTATCGTCGTAGCACGCGAGATGAATTTAAAAGATGTTATAAAGATAAAAGAAGAAATTCCAACTCTTGACATTGAAATTTTTGTACATGGCTCGATGTGCTTTGCTTACTCTGGCAGGTGCTTAGTAAGCTCAGTGCAAAGCGGACGTATGTCAAATCGCGGCAGCTGTGCCAACGACTGCAGGTTTAAGTATGAACTTTACGCTAAAAACGAAGAGAGTGGTGTGCTTTTCCGCTTAGAAGAGGACGAAAACGGTACTCATATTATGAACTCAAAGGATCTTTGCCTTATCTCTCACATCAAAGAGATCGTTGATAGTGGCGTAATAGATAGCTTAAAAATAGAAGGTCGCACAAAGAGCGAGTACTATGCAGCTTGCACAGCAAGAGCCTACAAAATGGCGATAAATGATGCTATGAATGATAAATTTGACGCACAAATTTATGAGAATGAGATAAATACGTTGAAAAACCGCGGCTTTACGGATGGCTACTTGGTGCATAGACCTTATGAACGAACCGATACACAAAATCACGTTAGCAGCCTAGAAGAAGGCACACATCAGGTAAATGCAATAAGCGAAGATGGTGAGTTTTTTAAGTGTAAATATAAAATTTTTCCAGGCAATAGCTACGAGATTGTGGCGCCTATCGGCTCACACATAGATGATAGCGAGAATGAAATCTCAAAGGTTTATTCACAAGATGGCAAGAAATTTATTAAATTTAAGCAGCTCATCACCAAAAAAGGTAAAGTTATGAGTGAAATTCATAGTGGCAATGAAAATGAGATAAACCTTGGTATTAAGCTACCAAAATTTAGCTTTTTAAGGGAGAAAATATGAAATTTGTTTCTATTATAATGGGAAGTAAAAGTGACTATGAGATCGTTAGCGAGGTGGCAAAAACTCTTGAAAAATTTGGCGTAAAATATGAACTGATAATCAGCTCAGCTCACAGAAGCCCAAAAAGAACGAGCGAGTACGTCGCAAATGCTGAGAAAAAGGGCGCAAAAGTCTTTATTGCAGCTGCTGGTATGGCGGCTCACCTAGCTGGTGCGATTGCTGCAAATACAACAAAACCAGTGATCGGCATACCAATGGCAGGTTCGGCCCTTAGCGGTGTTGACGCACTTTACTCAACTGTGCAAATGCCAAGTGGCATGCCAGTGGCAACTCTAGCTATCGGCAAGGCCGGTGCCATAAATGCGGCCTATTTGGCAGTGCAAATTTTAGCGCTTGAAGATGATAGTCTGGCAAGTGCTCTAAAAGCTGACAGAGAGGCAAAGATAAAGGCTTTAGAGGAAGACTCTTCAAAGGTTGAAGTGATACTGTAAAAAGGAGAAGCGGTGCAGACCTATCTTGGAGTTGATGAATTTTGCAAACTTGTGCACTTGGAGCGTGAAGTTATCGAAGATATGATAAATCGTGGCGTTTTGAAAACCAAAGAGGAAAATGGAGAAATTTTGATAGAAGCGAGCGAGGGAACGATGAGTGTTGTGCCTAGTGTTTCGCAAAATTTATCTTTGCAACCGCAAGGCCAAGATGGTATCAGCTTTGTTGAAAAGACGATTGGAACGATATTAAATTTACACGAAAAGGTGCTTGACGCAAAGGATGAGACGCTTGAAACCCTAAGAAATGAGAATAAATTTTTAAAAGAGGCGCTTATTTCGATGCAAGAGCTCTATGACGAAGATAGAAAAACGGTAGAGACTCTTACAAAACAGCTTAAAATTTCACAAGATGAAGTTGAATTTTTAAAACGAAAATACAAACTCATGTGGAACCAAGCGGTTGAAAATTTTAACGGACAAAAGTAGTTTATGAAGATTATAAATTTAGATGATAGCTTTGAAATTTACGGTGTAAAAACTCGCACTAAAAATAAAGATGAGATAGATGGCAAGGGTAAAATTCCAGCTTTATGGTCTAAATTTATGAGTAAATACCATGATGGCAAAAGTGAAATTTATAGCGTTTACTGTAACTACGAAAGTGATCTTAACGGACATTACGATAACTTCATCGGCACAAGATCAAGCCACAAAAGTGATGAAATTTTAGAGATAAAAAGTGGTAAATATGCCGTTTTTAGTTTTGCAAATGAGCCACAAAATGTTACAAAATTTTGGGGAGAAATTTGGAAATATTTTGAAAGTAGTGAGCTAAAAAGAGCCTATGAAACGGATTTTGAGCTTTACAGCAGCGACGAGATAAAAATTTTTATATCTATTTTAGGTTAGAAAAAAATGAATAAAAAAAACAATAGTTCAATCTTAAGTTTTATTGAAAATTTTGGTAACAAATTGCCAAATCCAACTATGCTTTTTATATATCTTTCGATTATTACGATAATAATATCATTTGTGTTAGAAAAAATGGGCGTTGGCGTAAGCTATCAGGCTATCAAAGATGGACAAATATCACAGCTTAATGCAAATGTTATAAATTTGCTTTCTGCTGATAGTCTTAGATCTTTTGTTTCGTCTGTGCTTAAAAATTTTACTAATTTTTATCCTTTGGGAGTAGTCTTTGCGATTATTCTAGGTATTGGTATTGCAGACAAGTCTGGACTTTTATCAGCACTTATGACAAAGATTGCCTTAAAATCTTCCAAAATATGGGTAACCCCAATCGTTATTTTTCTTGGTGTAATGTCAAATGTTGCTTCCTCAGTTGGCTATGTTGTATTAATCCCGCTTGGAGCTATTTTATTTGCTGGATTTGGTCGCCATCCAATTGCTGGATTAGCTGCTGCTTTTGCTGGTGTTAGCGGCGGCTGGTCGGCAAATTTATTAATCGGTACAAATGACCCTATGTTTGCAGCATTTTCTATGCAAGCAGCTAGCGTGTTAAATCCGGATTATATGGTATTAGCAACTGCAAATTGGTACTTTATGATAGCTTCGACATTTTTGATCGTATTTGTTGGCTGGTTTGTAACGGATAAAATCGTAGAGCCTAGGCTTGGCAAATTTGATTTTTTGGGTGATTTTAGCCTAAAAGAGCATAGCGAGATAAGTGCAGAGCAAAAACGTGGCTTAAAATTTTCACTAATAGCGTTGATTGTTTTTGTGGTTTTATTGCTTGTGGCTATTTTGCCTTCAGGCTCTTTATTTGGAGCAAAAGGCAATGAAAGCTTTATGAAATCTACTTTTATGCATTCTATTGTTGTTTTTATGATGTTGCTTTTTATAGTAGTAGGTGTAGCTTACGGTGTAGGCGCTAGGAGTATAAAAAGTAGTAATGATGCCATAAAATTTATGGAGCAATCTATTTCTGAGCTATCAGGGTTTTTGGTTTTGATATTTTTTGCAGCCCAATTTACATATCTTTTTAATACCTCAAATATTGGGCTAGTGCTTTCTATCAAAGGTTCTATTTTTCTAAAAGAGATTGGATTAACCGGACTTAGCCTTATTATAGTTTTTATTTTCTTGATCGCTTTTATAAATTTATTTATAGCTGTTGATTCTGCAAAGTGGGCGATGATGGCTCCAATTTTTGTACCAATGTTTATGAATCTTGGACTTTCACCAGAGCTTACACAGGCTGCTTTTAGAATAGGCGACTCTACTACAAATATCATAACGCCTTTGATGCCGTTTTTTGTTTTGATAGTAGCTTTTATGCAAAAATACAATAAAGAGTTAAAAATCGGATCAGTGGTTTCTATTATGCTTCCTTATACGGTTGCATTTTTAATTTCTTGGACAGCGCTAATGTCGTTTTGGTACATTTTTGATCTACCGCTAGGACCTGGTGCAGTTATACACTATGTAAAGTAAAATTTTAAAAGGAAAGCAATGACATTTTCACAAATAATATTAACCCTTCAAAACTATTGGCAAGAGCAAGGTTGCGTTATACTTCAGCCATACGACATGCCTGCTGGTGCTGGTACTTATCATCAAGCGACTTTTTTAAGAAGCCTCGGACCAAAGCCGTGGGCGACTGCATATGTAGCTCCAAGCCGCCGTCCGACCGACGGCAGATACGGCGAAAATCCAAACCGCCTAGGCGCTTACTATCAGTTTCAAGTACTCATAAAACCAAGTCCGGAAAATATCCAAGAGCTTTATCTAAAAAGTCTTGAAAAGCTTGGGTTAAATTTAAAAGATCACGACATTCGCTTTGTCGAGGATAACTGGGAAAGCCCGACGCTAGGTGCTTGGGGGTTAGGCTGGGAGGTCTGGCTAGATGGTATGGAAGTGACGCAGTTTACGTATTTTCAACAAGTGGGCGGCATCGCATGCGAGCTGATCTCTGGTGAGATAACATACGGACTTGAGCGTTTGGCCATGTATCTCCAAGATGTAAATAGCGTCTATGACATCGTTTGGGACGACAGGGATGGAAGCATCGTAACCTATGCCGACGTTCACAAACAAGGCGAGTATGAGTGGAGCAAATATAACTTTGAAGTGGCAAATGTTGATATGCTCTTTAACCAGTTTGAAAACGCATTTAACGAGTGCAAGCGCTGCTTGGAGGCTAAAATTTCACTGCCAGCTTACGACTACTGCATGCTTGCGGCTCATACGTTTAACGTGCTTGACGCGCGCGGAGCGATCAGCGTGACACAAAGACAAGACTACATCTTAAAAATTCGTGAGCTTGCAAAAGAGTGCGCGCTAACGTATAAAGAGAGCTTAGAGCAAAAGTAAAATTTGATGAAAATAGCTGAAATTTATAAAAATTTAGATGAAATTTGTCCATTTGCGAGCCAAGAATCTTGGGATAATAGCGGCCTGCAAGTTGGCTCATTTGATAGCGAATTTGAGCGAATTTATCTAAGTCTTGATCTTGATAGCGAGCTTTTGCAAAATGTCTTGCCAAACTCGCTCATCATCACCCACCATCCACTCATTTTTAAGGGGCTAAAGAGCCTGGACTACAGCCTTTATCCAAGCTCACTCATAAGAGAGATGATGATAAAAAATATCTCGCTCATCTCGCTTCACACAAATGCTGACCTTGCATTTTTAAATGAAAAATTTGTAACGCAGGTTTTGGGGCTTGAAATTTCAAGCAAAGAGGGCTTTTTGATCTACGCTGATGTGAAGATGAAATTTAATGAGCTTTGCAAATTTGTAAAAGAGAAGCTTGGGCTAGAAAATTTAAGAGTGGTTCATGCAAAAGATAAAATTTCTAAAATTTGTATCTGCACTGGAAGTGGCGGAGATCTCATCCAAGATGTCAAAGCAGATGTCTTTTTAACGGGTGATCTAAAGTATCATCAAGCTCTTTATGCAAAGGAAAATGGGCTAAATTTAATCGATATAAATCACTATGAAAGTGAACGTTATTTTGGTGATTTTTTAGCAAAATATTTGCAAAATCTGAAAATTGAAGTTATAATACGCAATTCTAAAAATCCATTTACATATTGCTAACAAAAAAGGAAACATTATGAATAAATACTTACAACAATTAGTTGAATTATCTGATCTTGATAAACAAATAGATGGCTTTATACCACGCATTCAGGATATAGAAAAGGCTTATAAAAATATAGAAGAAGAGTGCGAAACTATAACGGTTAATATAGAAAGACTAGATGAAGAGGTAAGTGACTTAAAATCTCAAAAATCAGGAACAAATGCTCATATAGCCGAGTTTAGTGCTAAGATAAAAGATGTGGCTAAAAAAAGCTCAAGTGCAAAAAGTGAAAAGGAGATAAAAGCTCTAAGTCTTGAAGAAGATATTGCAAAAGAGCAACTTGAGGCTGCAAATGAGGAGATCGCTAGACTTGAGAAGCTAATAGATAGTAAAAATAGTCAAAAAGATGAGCTTGGTGCAAAAAAAGCTGAACTTGAAGAGAATTTAAAAAATATAAAAAGCAAAACTTCATCTGAGCTTGAAAATATCGGGAAAGAACGTGAAGAAGTTTATGCTAAAAAAGACAAGCTTATCGCCACTATGAATCAAAAAATTCTCGCATTTTATGAAAAAATTAGAAAATGGGCTCATAACACAGCTGTTGTTCCTGTAAAAAAACAAGCTTGTTATGGTTGCTTTATGCAGATAAACGACAAAACTTTCTCTGCTGTTATCAAGGGTGAAGATATCGTTACATGTCCGCATTGTGGCAGAATTTTATACAAACAAGAGCAATAACACATTTCGTGATAATAATATATTACTTTCTAGCCTCAATACTCTATCTCTTTGGGGCTATCTTTTTATTTTTTTTAAGTTTTAAAAAAAAGTATCATAAGTCGATTCCAGCACGTTTTTTTCTATTTAATAATCCTAAATTTCAAGATGCAGATGTGCATTTTCACGCTTGCTCGTTTGGCGAGATACAAGCGCTTAAACCTTTGATGCAAAAATTTGATAGCAAAGCCATAAGTGTAGTGACAAATACGGGTTTTGAAGCGGCAAGTAAAATTTGCTCTAACACGAGATTTTTGCCATTTGAAATTTTCTTGCCATTTTGGCTAAAAAAGAGCAAAATTTTAGTCATTTTTGAGGCTGAGCTTTGGCTCATGCTGGTTTTCATGGCGAAGTTAAAAGGCAGCCGCGTGATACTGATAAACGCTAGAATTTCAGATAGAAGCTACAAAAGCTACTTAAAATTTGGTTTTTTTTATAGATATCTTTTTAAATTTATAGATAAGATTTACACCCAAAGTGAGCTTGATAAAGAGCGGTTAAAGTCGCTTGGAGCAGGCGAAATAGAGGTTGTTGGCAACATAAAAGCTGCGTTTTTGCCAAGCGTGAGTAAAATTTATGAAAAGCCAAAAGTTAGAGTGATCGTGCTAGCAAGCACGCATGCGGGCGAAGAAGAGATGATTTTAGATAATTTAAATTTAAAAGAAAACGATCTATTAATCATCGCACCACGCCATCCTGAGAGATTTGCAGATGTTGAAAAGATAGCAAGTGAGTACGCTAAAAAGCATGATTTTAGCTTTGCGAAATTTAGTCAAACGTATAAATTTGAAGCTAAAGTAAATTTACTTGATACTTTGGGCGAGCTTGTAAATGTCTATGCCATTAGTGATGTAGTCGTGCTTGGAGGCAGTTTTGTACCAAATATCGGTGGGCATAATCCAATCGAGTGCGCACAATTTAACCCAGTGATAATTAGCGGTGAGTTTATATTTAATCAAAAGGCGTTATTTAGCCTAGTTGAAAACATCTACATCGCAAAGGCAAGCGAGATCGGTGGCATAATAGAAAGTAACGCCAAAAAGAGCAAGATCGCCGTGCACGCAAGCGCTGATGCGATCATGGAAGATATAAGGAGCACTTTATGAGTGAAGAAAAAGCGTATAAAATTTTAGCCAAACAAAAAAACATCTCAAACAACGAGGCAAAGGAGCTAATAGATAGCGGTCTAGTCTATGCCAAGGGGCAAAAGGTGATGATCGCTCGTGCACTAATGAGTGAAAATACTAAATTTAGCGTCGAGGAGATGCCAAAGCCAAGCATTATCTTTGAAGATGAAAATTTAATAGCCATTAATAAACCAGCTGCCGTGACTAGTGAAAAAATCAGCCAAATGTATAAATTTCCACTCCTTCACAGACTCGATAAAGATACGAGTGGCGTGTTGCTTCTTGTAAAAAATGACGAATTTGCAAGCCTTGCCATAAATGAGTTTAAAAAGATGAAGGTTGAGAAAATTTACGTGGCCGCAGTTAGGGGTATCATGAGCGAGGAGGTGGTCGTAAATGAGCCGATCTTAACGATAAAAAATAAAAATGGCGCCTTTTCAAAGATCTCAAAAGATGGCAAAGAGGCGATCAGTGAAATTTCACCACTTATGGTTGTGGGTAAAAAAACGCTTGTAAAAGTTGCTATAAAAACAGGCAGGACGCACCAGATAAGAGTGCATTTGGCTAGCTTAAATTTACCTATCGTTGGCGATGAGAAATACGGCAAAAATAGGGCAAATAGAATGTTCTTGCATGCCTATTACATCGCTCTTTTAGACTATAAATTTAAAGCGCCGATCCCAAGAGAATTTAACTCTCTTGGATTTGAGCTATCTAATAAATTTGAAATTTAAAGAGCAATAAAGAAATTATTTAGTAATATACGCCCTTTAATAACAACTTAGGAAGGTGATTAGTGTTCGAACAAATTAGCGAGTCTTTTAGATTAGCCGTTAGTAAGATACGTTTTGTAGATGACGAAAAAGCTCTAAAAAACGCACTTGACGTGCTCAAAAAAGCTCTTTTAAAAGCTGATGTTCACCACAAAGTCACCAAAGATCTACTCGCGTCTATCGAAAGCGAACTAAAGCAAACTGGCGTTGGTCAAAAGAATTTCCTAGATGCGATCAAGTCAAATTTAACTACTATCTTAACAGCTCCTGGCAATCAAGGCTTTGTCTATGCGCCAGTTGCACCGACCATTGTTTTGATGGCTGGCTTGCAAGGTAGCGGTAAAACTACGACAACTATCAAGCTTGCAAACTATCTAAAACTAAGAAAGAAAAAAGTTTTAGTTGCGGCTTGTGACTTGCAGAGATTAGCGGCGGTTGAGCAGCTAAGACAGCTCTGCGTTGCAAACGAGATCGATCTTTTTTATATAGAAAATGAAAATAATCCTATAAAAGTGGCAAAAGAAGCATTAGAAAAAGCAAAAATTGGTCTTTACGATGTGCTTTTAGTGGATACCGCTGGTCGTCTCGCGATCGATGAGAAGTTGATGCAAGAGATAAAAGATGTAAAAAATGCGATAAATCCACATGAAATTTTCTACGTAGCTGACGCTATGAGTGGTCAAGATGCTGTAAAAACAGCTGCAAGTTTTAATGAAATTTTAGGAATTTCTGGAGTTATTCTTTCTAAATTTGACTCTGACTCAAAGGGTGGCGTAGCTATTAGCATCGCAAAACAGCTAAATATTCCACTTAGATTTGTCGGTACTGGCGAGAAAGTAGCTGATATCGAGAGCTTTATACCAGATCGTATCGTAAGCCGCATAATGGGCGAGGGCGACTTAGCTACTTTGGTCGAAAAAACATCGACCATTATCGATGAAAAAGAGGCGAAGCGTCTAAATCAAAAGATAAAAAAAGGTCAGTTTAACTTTAATGACTTTTTGGATCAAATGGAAAGCGTTAAAAAGCTTGGTAGCATGAAGTCTTTGATGGGTATGATACCTGGACTTTCAAATATTGCAAATCAGATAAAAGATATAGACCTTGATAATTCAAAAGAAATTTTACATATTAAGGCTATGATAAACTCTATGACGCAAAAAGAGCGTGAAAATCCTGAACTTTTGAATAATAGTAGAAAAAGACGTTTAGCGGCTGGTTCTGGACTTTCTCAGATAGAGGTGAATCGATTTTTAAAGCAGTTTGAAAATGCCTCAAAACTTGCTAAGAAATTTTCAGGAAAAGGTGGAACAAAAGGACTTGCAAATATGCTTTCTCAAGCAAATTTAAAAAGACCTGTTTGATAAAAGGGTTTAAATTTGGATATTTGTTATCTAAATTTAAGCTTTATTTAAAAACAAGAGGAGAAATATAATATGGCAACAGTAGTAAGACTAACAAGAATGGGACGTAAGAAAAGACCTTTTTATCGTATAGTTGTTACAGATAGTAGAAAAAGACGTGATAGTGGCTGGATAGAAAGTATTGGCTATTACAATCCTATGGTTGAGCCAAATGTTATAAATTTTAACAAAGAGAGATTAGATTACTGGAAAAGCGTTGGTGCTAAACTTAGCGATAGAGTTGCACAAATTACAAAATAATGGTTAAAAATTTTTTATACGAATATGCCAAGTTGATTGCCGATTTTCCTGATAAAGTAAGTGTTGATCGCCAGGAACTTGGTGAAAATTTTGCTGAGATAATTATAAGTGCTGATAAGGTTGATACAGGAAAACTTATCGGTAAAGATGGTAAAATGATAAATGCTATAAAGACCGTTATTATTGGTTGTAAAGCCAAAGATAATACAAGTTATAGGGTAACGGTAAAAGCTATTGAATAGTGATATTGTTGAAGTCGCTACCATTGGAAGATGTGTTGGTTTAAAGGGCTACTTAAAGCTTCACAATAAGAGCGACTTCCCAGAACAGTTTAAAAAAGGTGCAACCTTTTTTGACAAAAACAATGATCAGCTCGTCATAAAAGACTATAATAGACAAAAAGAGCTGGTTTTATTTGAAAATTTTGATGACTTAGATCTTGCTAAAACGCTTGTAAATAGAACTATATATACCACAAAAGAGCTCACTAGAAAAAACTGCAAATTAAAAAAAAATGAATTTTTTCAGTTTGATATTATTGGCTTAAAAGTTATAGAAAATGGTGAAATTTTGGGTATTGTAGAAGATATCCAAGATAATTTTGCAAATTCACTTTTATATATAAAAACAGATGAAGAGCTTACCTTGGGTAGTAAACCAAAGAATTTTTACATTCCATATTTGGAGCATTTTATTGAAAGCGTAAATTTGGATGGTGGAGAGATTTTAGTAAAAGGTGCTAGAGCCATTTTAGAAAATTCATGAAATTTACGTTTATTACACTTTTTGAAAATTTAGTTAAACCTTATTTTTGTGATTCTATTTTAAAACGTGCAATTGGTAATAAATTTATTGAAATTGATTTTATAAATCCAAGAAATTTTACTAAAGATAAGCATAGTAAAGTTGATGATTATATGATCGGAGGCGGAGCAGGGCTTTTAATGTTTCCACAGCCTTTGGATGAGTCGATCAAATTTTTAAAAGCAAAAGATAAAAATACTCACGTGATATTTTTGACACCAGCTGGTAAAAAATTTAATCAAAATGATGCAAAGAGGCTTTCTAAAAAAAATCACATTTGTTTTGTTTGCAGTAGATATGAAGGCCTTGATGAACGAGTTGTTGAGCTTTGGGCAGATGAAGTTTTTTGTATAGGTGATTTTGTTTTAACTGGTGGAGAGCTTCCTGCGCTTTGTATGAGCGATGCAATATCAAGAAATGTACTTGGAGTTTTAGGAAACGATATGAGCCTTGAAGTTGAGAGTTTTGAGGATAATTTACTTGAAGCCCCATCTTTTACAAAGCCTGATAATTTTAGATCGATCTTTGTGGTTTCAGAGTTTTTAAAGGGTAACCATGCTAAAATCCACACTTTAAAAAATAAGATGGCTCACTGCAAAACAAGGTTCTTTCGCCCTGATTTATATCAAAAGCTTAAGCCACATAAATAAGGAAAAACATGAGAAATAAATACATTGAAGCATTTGAAAATGCTCAAATTGCTAGTAAAAATATTCCTGACTTCCGTGCAGGAGATACATTGCGTGTTGCTACTCGTATTCACGAAGGCGATAAAACTAGAATTCAAAATTTTGAAGGCATTTGTATAGCTAGACGTGGTAGCGGTACTGGTGAAACATTTATCATTAGAAAAATTGGCGCTAATAGTGTTGGCGTTGAGAGAATTTTTCCAATTTTTAGTGATTCTATCGAAGAGATAAAAGTTCTTAGAAAAGGTCGTGTTAGAAGAGCTAAATTATTCTATCTACGTGATCTTCGTGGTAAAGCTGCTAAGATCCGCGAACTTAGAAAATAATTCTACTATCTGTCCTGAAGCCTATTCAGGACTTTTCAACTTTTCTTTAAATCTAATTTCTATTAAATATTTTTATCGTTTTAATATTAATAAAAATCTATTTATTTTTATTGTTTTTACCACTAGTCTATAAAAATTTAAAATATATACTAAATTTATTTATTTTCTACTTTTTCTTATTCGTGTACCAAAACAAAAAAGAAGTACAACAAAGAATTACTCCAAGCATTATTGATACAACTATTATAGTAGCATTTTTAGTTTCATTAAATGGCAAGCCTTGTGTATTCATGCCAAAAAACCCAGTTATCAGATTTAGTGGTAGCATTACAGCTGATATCATTGTCAAAATGTAAATATTTTGATTGATTTTGTCATTTTTTATACTTTGTATAAATGTATAAATATCATCTATTCTGCAGGCATACTCATTGGCCATTGTTCTAAAAACATTTGCCTCATGAGTACTATTTTTAAGCTCTTTTTTTAAATTTTGTTGCTCACTTTGACAAATCGAAAGTGTCTCATAAAAGTGAGATATCTTGTTTTGAAATTTTCTAATCTCATATTTTAAAAAGTGGTGTCTTTTGATAAATTTGTTAAAGTTCTTTCGACTAGCGTAAATTTTTTCATACTCGTTTAGTTCTTCTTGATGTTCTAAAATTTTGTTTGCATATTCATTACATAGTTTTTTAAGGGCCGCTTCAAACTCGTTTTTATCGCATTCGTGATTAAGATCTTCTTTATAAATCTTGCCATTTTTAAATAAAAATTTATAGCTTTGCTTTTGCGTGAAAGAAACAAGCAAAATATAGTCGTATTCATCGCCATAAAAATATCCACAAACTGAACTTTTATAGCTCATTTTTTACCCTTTTAGCATAAAAATTTTTCTTAAATTTGGCAAATTCGCCTCTTTCTATCGCCTCTCTCATCTCTTTCATTAAATTTAGATAGTAATGCAGGTTGTGAAGACTTGCTAGTCTAAAAAACGTTAGCTCTCTAGCCTTAAAAAGGTGGTTTAGATAGCCTCTGGAGTAGCGTTTGCAGGTATAGCACTGACACTGCGGGTCGATTGGTGCGTGGTCGTTTATAAATTTGGCTGATTTTATATTTATCTTGCCAAAGCTAGTAAAGAGTGTGCCGTTTCTTGCATTTCTTGTTGGCATGACGCAGTCAAACATATCAACGCCTCGCTCCACGTTTTCTACAAGATCTTCAGGCGTGCCAACACCCATTAGATAGCGCGGTCTTAGCTCATCCATAAATGGCATAACCGCCTCAACTGTGTCATACATCGCCTCATTGCTCTCGCCAACGCTTAGTCCTCCTATCGCAAGGCCATCAAATGGCATCTCATTTAAGGCCTGCGCACAAAATTTACGTGCCTCATAGTCGGTGCCACCTTGAACGATGCCAAATATATTTTGCTCTAAGCCAACGCCCTTGCTTTGCATAAATTTGTGATAATCAATCGCCTCTTTTGCCCATTTTATCGTTCGTTTTATGCTTAGATTGATCCTTTTTGTCTCAGCAGGCAAGGCGACTAGATCATCAAGTATCATCATGATGTCGCTGCCTAGGTCATACTGCGTATCAAGGACGGATCTTGGTGTGAAATAGTGCGTACTGCCGTCGATATGGCTTTTAAATTTTATCCCGCCATCGTCGTTTTTGGTGTTTGATCTAAGTGAAAACGCCTGAAATCCGCCACTATCAGTTAAAAACGAGCGATCAAATTTAGAAAAACCATGCAGTCCGCCAAACTCACGCACGACCTTGCTGCCAGGGCGCAGATACATATGATAGGTGTTTGCTAAAATGATCTTTGCGTCTAAAATTTCACTCATATCAAAGGCATCTAAGCTTTTAACTGCGCCAACCGTGCCAACAGGCATAAAAACTGGCGTTTGTATCACGCTATGAGCGGTTGTGAGGATGCCGCGCCTTGCGTTGCCATCTTTTTTTATAACTTCAAATTTCATCTAAGTCCTTAATTTTTTTTTGATTTTTTATTTTAACAAAATTTATAATATAATCCAGAAATTTTAAGGCAAAGGAACTTTTTGCAAAAGAGAAATGATATCGTTTTTACCGAAGCAAACGGCACTGCGACCATAAAATTTGCAGGCGAATTTAGCTACAAAGAGGCTAAAAATTTACAAAGCATTTTTAAAAAAATCCAAAAGCTTAACGGCAATGTTAAATTTGACTTTAGTGAGCTAAAGAGCATTGATTACGCTGTTTTGATCCTTTTAAAAAACACGCTAAATGGCAAGAAATTTGAGATCATCACAAATGACGAGAAGATAAAGGCGATGGGCGATCTTTTAAATGACGAAAAGATCGACTTTAGATATATGCCACCGCACAATAGCCTAAATTTTTTCTCACGCCTCGGTGAGAAAATTTGCGAGGGATTTGTAAATTTAGTTGAGTTTGGCTCGTTTTTGGGCGAGTTTTTGATAAAAAGCGTCAAAATTTTCCTTAATCCTGCAAATTTAAGGTTTAGAGAATTTAGTAACTACATAAAAGATGGCGGTGTAAATGCCGTTTTTATCGTATCGCTCACCGCTTTTTTGATAGGCGTCGTGCTTGCATATCTTGGTAGTGCGATGCTTGCAAGCTTTGGGGCAAGTATATTTATAGTAGAGATCATGGGTATGCTAACGCTTAGAGAGGTGGCACCGCTCATCGCTGCTATCGTTGTGGCAGGCAGGTCGGCCTCCAGCTTTACCGCGCAAATTGGTGCTATGAAGCTAACTGAGGAGATAGACGCGATGAAGACGATGGGTTTTGAGCCATTTAACTTCTTGGTCTTGCCGCGCATCATCGCCATGGTGCTTTGTGTGCCTGTCATTATCTTTATAGCTGATGCGATAAGTATTTTGGGGCAGATGATCATTTGTCAAACGATACTTGATATCAGCTTTAGTGACTATCTAAATAGATTTCGCGAGATGGTCGAGCTTAGACATTTTACCGTTGGTATGATAAAAGCTCCATTTTTTGGTGCGGTAATAGCGATCATTGGGTGTATGAGGGGATTTGGTGTGAGCCAAAACGCCCAAAGCCTTGGAGCAATGACAACAGTTAGCGTTGTAAATGCGATATTTTGGGTCATTGCGCTTGATGCGTTTTTCGCAATAATTTTTATGTGGCTAAAGATATGAACGAGATAATAGTTGGAAAAAACATAACTACGTGTTATGGCGATAAGATAATGCACGATAATGTGAGCTGGAGCGTTAAAGAGGCAGAAATTTACGGCTTTTTAGGTGGCAGTGGTGCTGGGAAAACGACGCTTATGAAGACGATGATATATCTAAAAAAGCCAAGCGAGGGTGATATATTTTTTGATGGCGTCAATATGTGGAAAAGTAGTCAAGAGGAGCAGCAAGAGATTAAGCTAAAAAGTGGAACGATGTTTCAGTTTGGAGCGCTTTATAGCTCTATGACGATCCTTGACAATGTGGGCGTTTTGCTTCATGAGTACTCTAAATTTAACAAGCGTCAGATCGATGAGATAGCGATGTTTTGGATACAAAAAGTGGGGCTAAAAAAAGAGGTATCAATGCTCTATCCAAGCGAGCTAAGTGGCGGTATGAAAAAGCGTGCTGCGCTAGCAAGAGCCTTGGTGCTAAGCCCTAGAGTACTATTTTTAGATGAGCCAAACAGCGGCCTTGATCCTGTTAGCTCACGTCAGATGGATGCACTCATAAAAGAGCTTCGTGATAGCATCGGCGTGACTGTTGTCATGGTGACTCATGATGCTGATAGTATTTTTGATATTTTGGATAGATTTTTGATAATAGATAACAAAAAAATAGCTTTTGAGGGAAATATAAAAGAGCTTGAATATCTTAAAAACAACCCACTTGAAGAGCTATTTAAAATGAGGAAAAAGTAGATGGAAAATAGAAATTCTTATACCATTGTTGGCATGTTTTTTATGGCTTGCCTTACAGTATTT
This sequence comes from Campylobacter concisus, assembly GCF_003049085.1. Classification (NCBI taxonomy): domain Bacteria; kingdom Pseudomonadati; phylum Campylobacterota; class Epsilonproteobacteria; order Campylobacterales; family Campylobacteraceae; genus Campylobacter; species Campylobacter concisus. The sequence goes on along the minus strand of NZ_PIQX01000001.1, from coordinate 189,327 downwards.
GCGATATTTATTTGGTGGATGACTAGTAAAAATAATACAAAGGTTGATTTTAAAGAGTACTACATCCACACGACTGAGCTGCCAAGTGGATTAAAGGTTGATTCTACGGTTAAATTTATCGGTGTGCCAGCTGGAAGTGTTAGTGATATAAATTTTGTTGATGATAAAAATGCTCTTATAAACATCACAATGAAAATTAGAGAAGACCTGCCGATAAAGGCCGATAGCGTGGCAAGTATTGAAGTTCAGGCTATTAGCGGTGTGGCTAGTATAAATATAAGCCGTGGCACAAAAGACTTTACATCAGGTCAAAAGCCTATCTTGCAGCTTGAAGAGAGCCTCTTTTCAAAGCTTGGAAACAACGCTGAAAACATTACTTTAAAGATAAATCAGACACTTGATAAAGTCGATAACTTTTTCTCGCCTGAAAATATCGCTCACGTAGAGTCAGTCCTTAAAAATATTGATAAATTTACACAAGTTTTAACAGACGAAGAGGGGCTAAGTGAGGTTGATAGTATCGTTAAAAATGTGAAAAATTTTACAGATACTTTAAACAAAACCGATACAAAAGAATTGGTTAAAAATTTAAATAGACTAATTTCAAATGCAAACCAAGTTTTTGTATCGGCAAATTCGGCTATCACTGGATATAATTCGCTGCAAGAGCTCATCGCCAAAAAGGCTAAAGATGGCGAATACGATCTTAGAAATACGGTTGGGCCGTTATTAAGAGAAGCGAGTGATTTTTTAAATGGATTTGACAAGACGCTTCGCGAATTTAGAGGCGCGCTTCAAAGGCTTGAAGATAATCCTTACGAGTTTTTCTTTACAAATCCAGTGCCAAACGACAAAGGAGATAAAAAATGAGAAATTTAATCTTTCTAGCGGCTACGCTTTTATTTCTTGGCTGCTCGCTAAAGACGGATGTGCCAGTTGCAACGATGTATGAAATTCACTATTCAAATAAGGCTTGCTCAGCTGAAAACAAGCAAAAAGAGCTAAAAAATGTCTTCATCGAAAATGTAAGTGCTCTTGATATGGTCGATACTAGAAAAATTTTGATCGTAGCTGAAAATAATAAAATCAGATATCTAAGCGATGCTAAATTTGTATCTGAGCCAAGCGAAATGGTCTATAAATCGCTTGTAAAAGGGCTTTATTCAAACTGCGCTGCAAAGCCGATATTTTCGCCAAATGCAAAAGATCTTAGGCTAAAAGTTAGCATCATCTCACTTCAGATAAGAGGCGACAAGGCCGAAGTTTCACTAGCTTATGAGCTGTTTAATGCAAACACTTCGCTAAAATCTGGCATGATCACGAAAGAAATTTTTTGTCCAGATCCAAGCTCAAGTACTATTTTTGATACGATAAATAAGGCTACAAATTTAGCAATCGATACGCTAATCTCTGAAATAATCTCTTAAATTTTCTTGGCTGTAAATTTTAAATTTATAGCCAAAATAGCTTATTTTAAAGACCTTTTGTTATAATGTGAGCTTTAAAATACGGAGAATTGATGAAGAAAATTTTAATAATCGCAGATGGAACTTTCGCAAGAAATTTTTTAAACAGACTGCTTGAAACAAAATCAAATTTGCATCACTATATCGTTGTTTCAAGTGAGGATTACAGCCAAAAATCAAATTATGAAAATTTTACATTTTACCAGTTTGACCCAACTAGCCTCTCAAAGCTAAAAAGCGTGAGTGATGGCTATTTTAGTCAGTTTTGTATAGTTTGCGATGATAAAAATGAGGCGGTTGCTGTTTATGAAAATTTAAGACAGATCAGCACAAAGACCGAGACTGTTTTTATGAGCTCATGGGAGCTTGATGAAAAATGTAAAGAAATATTTGCAAGCGATAAACACTTAAGCGTGGTTGATATCAGAGATATTGCAGCATCAAGGCTTATGGACTATTTACCAGATTTGCCGGTTTTAGCTGATAATATCGGACTTAGTGAGGGTGAGATCATGGAAGTTAAGGTGCCAATAGGTAGCTCTTATATGTATCGTCACATTAGCTCAGTAGCTCAAAAAAAATGGCGAATAGCCCTCATATATCGAGGCAGCGAGATCATCTTGCCAAAGCCAAATGTAATGATACAGCCAAGCGATATATTACTGATCGTTGGTGATCCAAATGTGCTTCAAAATGTTTACCGCTCGATTAAGCGTGAAAGTGGGCAGTTTCCAAGCCCGTTTGGTAGCAACATCTATGTGCTGATCGATATGATCTCAATGGACAAAGAACGTGTTAGCAAGCTCATAAAGGATAGCTTGTATTTGCATTCAAAACTAAATAATAAACGCCTTTTTTTTAGAGTGATAAATCCAACTTTAGGTGAAAATTTAGATACTTTAAAAGCGATAAAAGAGAAAAATATCATTGTTTTGATGGATTATTTTAATAGTGATAACAAATCTATAAAACATGATGTGTTAAAGCACGACATCGGCCTAATCTTAAGCGATGATAAATACTTTTTTAAATTTAAAAAAGTATTTTATGAGCTAAAACTTCCAGTGCTAAAAACAGGCAAAATTTTGCTCTCAAATATAAAAGAGGGCGTGATACTAGGCGATAAAAGCCAAGAAGTGGAGAATCAATCAGCTGTGATAACAGACTGCTGTGCACAGCTTGATTTGGAGATGAAATTTTACTATTTTGATAATAAACACAGCGACGATGAAGCGTTAAGAGAGCATTTTGAGAGCATTAGCGCGCTATTTTCTAAGCGTATAAAGATAGAAAATCACAATCTTAAAAATCCGCTTGTAAAACTAAAAAATACAAAAGATTTGCTTCATTTTGTGATGTTTAGCAAAAGCGTGGCAAATGGTGGGGCATTTGCCTTTTTATCGACAAATTTAAATAGGCTTTATAAAAAACTAAGCCAAAATGCACAGCTTTTTGTGCCAGTAAGTGAGTAAAAATGCAGATAAATTTAAATCTTAAAGAAAAAGCATCAGGTTATAAAATTTATATAAACGAGCTTGAAAGACTAGAACTAAAAGGCAAGGTTGGCATAGTTACAAACGCTAAAGTAGCGGGGCTTCATCTTGAAAAGCTACTTAGTATTTTGAAGTGTGATGAGAAATTTATCATAAGTGTGCCTGACGGCGAAGAGTATAAAAATTTAAAGACGTTAGAGCAAATTTTGGAGCAGCTTTTTGTGAGTAAGTTTGATCGCTCATCTACGCTAATCGCCTTTGGTGGTGGCGTCATAAGCGATATGACTGGCTTTGCGGCGAGCATCTATGAAAGAGGGATAAATTTTATAAATATCCCAACTACGCTTCTAGCGCAAGTCGATGCGAGTGTTGGCGGAAAAACGGGTGTAAATAACAAATTTGGCAAAAATTTAATAGGCTCATTTTATCAGCCAAAGGCAGTTTTTTGCGAGATAAATTTCTTAAAGACATTGCCAAAGAGAGAATTTGCAGCTGGCGTGGCTGAGGCTTTAAAAATGGCGATAACTTTTGACAAAGAGATGTTTGATTGGCTAAAGATCGTAAATTTAGATGATGAAAATTTAGCCAAGCTAGTCGAAAAGTCTGTAATTTTAAAAGCAAAAGTGGTTGAACAAGACGAGAAAGAAAAAGGGCTAAGAGCTATCCTAAACTACGGACATACCTTTGCTCACGTCATAGAAAATGAGACAAATTACAAAGAATTTTTACACGGCGAAGCGGTGGCAATAGGTATGAATATGGCAAATCGTTTAAGCGTAAGACTAGGGCTCATGAGCGAGGTAGAAGCAGAGGGTATCAAACAGGTTTTGGTAAAATTTGGCCTTCCAGTGAACTACAAAATAGAAAATGAATATGCATTTTACGAGGCATTCTTTATGGATAAAAAGACAAAAGATGATAAGATAAATTTCATCATTGCAGATAAAATCGGCAGTGCGATCATCAAAAATGACGTCAAAAAAGAAGACGTTTTAAAAATTTTAAGAGAATTTAAATGAAAAAGATCCTAGTTTTAATACTTTTTTGCTTTGCCCTTTATGCTGAGGAGAACGTTACGCTTGAGCAAAATAGCTCGCAAAATTTACAAAATAACGAGCTTATAAAAGATATTTCAAATCTAGATAACTCCCTAAAAAACAATATCTGGATCACAAGGTATGCTAACTATAACACTTATCAAAGGCTTATTGATGAGCTTGAAAAAAATGAAAATGAACTAAAGAAACTGGACAAAAGCTCAAGAAGAGGCAGCGATATCATAAAGAGAATCCAAACTCTAAAAGAGCAGATAAATTTACTAAAAGAGTATGAAAAAACGCCATTTTCAAATATGCTAGCAGCCCCTGAAATGGATACTCCACCAAGGATAACAAGTCCTGTTGCACTTATATCTGGCTTTTCGTATATCAAAAAGATAAAGAGTGATAAGATCGAGTATCAAAGGCATATAAAAGAGCTTGATACGCTTTTAGAAAAGCTTGAAACAAAAGAAAATTTACTAAATAGACTAAATTTGATAGAAGAAAATGAGCAAAATAGAGAAAGCCTAAACTTGGTAAAACAAGAAATAGGCGACTTCAAAGCGGCAAAACAGATCGCTGATACAACTTATAATGTCTATGAAAAAAGGGCTGATGAGGCTATAAATTTAACCACCTCTGATATAAAAGCCCAGTTTTTAAGTATGGGCTATACGGCTATCATCATTCTTTTGACGATCGGGCTAACATTTATCGCTAAATTTATCGTTAAAAGAACAATTACCGATAATGAGAGATTTTACACGGTCAATAAATTTTTAAACGTTTTAAATATCACTGTTATTATCATAATCTTGCTTTTTTCGTATATAGAAAATGTCACTTATCTTGTAACGGTACTTGGTTTTGCTTCAGCTGGTATCGCCATTGCGATGAAAGATATGTTTATGAGTATGCTTGGCTGGATGGTGATCATGTTTGGTGGCTCTATACATGTGGGTGACAGGATCAGAGTGCTTCATGATGGCAGTGAATTTGTGGGCGATGTGATCGATATCTCTTTGCTTAGGCTGACCGTTTTTGAGGATGTTAGTTACTCGACTTATAAGACGAACCGCCGTGCAGGTAGAATTATCTTTGTGCCAAATAACTATATCTTTACCGATCTCATCGCAAACTATGCTCATTATGGTATGAAGACCGTTTGGGACGGCATAGATGTCGTGATAAGCTTTGATAGCAATCATAAAAAAGCTGTGTATCTAGCAAGAAATGTCGTTAAAAAATACTCAAAAGGCTACACTGATATCGCAAAACGCCAGATGAATAAACTAAGAAGTCAATACAGCATCAAAAATCCAAACGTCGAGCCAAGAATTTATACATTTTTTGAGCCTTATGGCATAAATGTCTCATGCTGGTATATGGCAAATTCTTATGCAACTTTGGCTCTTAGAAGTACTATTAGCGCAGAGATAATAGAAGCATTTTTAGCTCAAGATGATATAAAGATCGCTTATCCAACACAAACCATGTTTATAGGTAAAAAAGAAAATCCAAGCGATCATACCGCTCACAGCGAGCAAGAGAGTGAAAATTCTTAATGCAAAAGATATTTTTTAAAACATTTGGATGTCGCACAAATATCTATGATACTGAGCTTTTAAAAAGCTACATCAAGGACTACGAGATCACAAATGATGAAGATGCTGCTGATATTGTGGTCATAAACTCATGCACTGTTACAAATTCTGCTGATAGCGGTGTCAGAAACTACATAAACGGCGTAAAAAGGCGTGGGGCAAAGGTGGTACTGACTGGATGTGGAGCGGTTAGCAAGGGCAAAGAGCTATTTAATAGTGGTATATTTGGTGTGCTAGGAGCTAGCAAAAAGAGCGATCTAAATGAGCTTTTAAAGCAAGAAAAACCATTTTTTGAGCTTGGGAATTTAAACTCAGTCGATAAAAATATAGTTACAAATTACGAAAATCACACAAAGGCTTTTATAAAAATTCAAGAAGGCTGCAACTTTAGCTGCAGCTACTGCATCATCCCTTCAGTTCGTGGTAAGGCTAGAAGTATGGATGAGGCTATGATATTAAAAGAGGCAAGAATTTTGGCTCAAAACGGCTATAATGAGCTTGTCTTAACCGGCACAAATATAGGCAGTTACGGCAAAGATACAAATAGCTCTCTTGGTAAGCTTTTGGCAAACTTAGGTAAAATTTCTGGCATTAGACGTATTCGGCTTGGAAGTATTGAGCCAAGCCAGATAGATGAGAGCTTTAGAGAAATTTTAAAAGAAGAGTGGCTGGAGCGTCATTTGCACATCGCACTTCAGCACACGAGCGAGGCGATGCTAAAGATAATGCGAAGACGAAATAACGCATTTAGTGATCTGGAGCTTTTTAATGAGCTAAGCTCACTTGGCTTTGCGCTTGGTACGGACTACATCGTGGGTCATCCAGGCGAGAGTGAGGAAATTTGGGCAGAGGCTGTGGAAAATTTTAAGAAATTTCCTATCACACATCTGCATGCTTTTGTCTATTCGCCAAGGCGTGATACGCACTCAGCTACGCTAAAAAGCGATGTTAGCGGCGATGTGGCAAAAAGTAGGCTAAAAATTTTACAAGGCATAGCTTTGCAAAATAATGAAAATTTTAGAAAAAAGCATAACGGAGCTTTGAAAATTTTAGTCGAGCAAAAAAATAGTGAGTTTTACGAAGGTTTTGATCAGTTTTACAACAAAGCTAAAATTTTAAGCCAAAAAGATATAACAAAAGAGTGGGTGGAGGTAAGCGAATATGAAGTTAAGCCAGATGCCAATTATGCAAAAATTTAAATTTAATAAGAAAAATATCCTAATAATCGCAGCTGTCGCATTAATCAGCGTGCTGTTATTTGCCGTTAGTAAAGAACCACGAAATATCACATATTCGCAATATATGCAGCTAATGGATGGAAATTTTATAGACCGCGCTGTAATCGATGACGATGAAGTCGTGCTTTATGCACAAAACAATCGTTTTTCAATCATAAAAGAGGGCATCGATCTAAAAGAGCTTATCAAAAAAGTGCCTGTTGAAAAGACTAAGCAATACATCACTCCTGGCATGATCTGGGGATTTATCATCTTTGTCTGCTTTGTGCTTTGGTACGCTTATATCTTTAGAAGCATCAGGAAAAAAGAGGAGAGCTTGCTTAGCAAAAAAGAGGGCGCATTTGAGATAGAGAGCGTGCTAAATCAAAACACTATGCCAGTCATCTCAAATGTGAGATTTAGCGATGTAGCTGGTATTAGTGAGGTTAAAAGCGAGCTTAGCGAGATAGTTGATTTTCTAAAAAATCCACAAAAATATAGAAATTTTGGTATCAAAATGCCAAAAGGTGTGCTGATGATAGGCCCTCCAGGCGTTGGTAAGACGCTTGTGGCAAAGGCAGTTGCTGGCGAGGCAAATGTGCCATTTTTTTATCAAAATGGTGCAAGCTTTGTTCAAATTTATGTTGGTATGGGTGCAAAGAGAGTGCGAGAGCTTTTTAGTAGAGCCAAGTCCTATGCGCCCTCAATCATCTTTATCGACGAGATAGACGCCGTTGGTAAGAGTAGGGGCGGGACTAGAAACGACGAGCGAGAAGCCACGCTAAATCAGCTACTAACTGAGATGGATGGCTTTGAAGATAACTCAGGCGTCATCGTCATAGCTGCTACAAATAGGATCGAAATGATCGATGAGGCGCTACTTAGATCAGGGCGTTTTGATAGGAGAATTTTTCTTTCTATGCCTGATTTTAACGACAGGGTGGCGATCTTAAACACATATCTAAAAGATAAAAACTGCGAAGTGGCCGCTGAGGATATCGCCAAAATGAGCGTTGGCTTTTCAGGTGCGGCACTTAGTACGCTTGTAAATGAAGCTGCGATAAATGCCCTAAGAAACGGCGAGAGCGTGCTTAAAATGAGAGACTTTGAGGCTGTTTTAAACAAGGTCTTGCTCGGTAAGAAAAAGGTGCTAAGCTATAGCGAAAACGAGAAGAAAATTCAAGCCATCTATCAAGGAGCAAAGGCACTAAGTGCTTACTGGTTTGATGTGAAATTTGAAAAAATTTCTCTTATAGAAGATAGGTTTATGGCGACAGAGCAAGAGATCGAGTCAAAGTCGCAGATGATATCTCGTATCAAGGTGCTCATCGCTGGTATGTGCAAGCTTGAGATAGATGAAAACGACATCTTTTCAAACTCAAGTAGTGATCTAAATTTAGCCAAAGAGATCGCTTCAAAGATGGTTTATGAATATGGCATGGGAAGCTCTTTTGTGCCAAATCCAAACGATGTAGAAGAAATTTTAAAGCAAGCAAAAGAGGAGATCACATCCTTTTTAAAAGGCACAAATGAGCAAATCGCAAAGATAAGCTCATATCTGCTAGCATATGAGAGCGTAGATAAAGAAACGCTGGCAAAAATTTTAAACGAAAACTATTAAAGGAGAAAAAGTGAAAGCAAAAATAGGCATATTAACCCTTTCTGACCGTGCAAGCGAAGGCACATACGAGGACAAATCAGGTCCAGCGATCAAAGAGGTGCTTGACAGCTGGATAGTGAGCGAGCGTGAGTACTTTTACGAGGTTATACCAGATGAGTTTGAGCTGATAAAAGAGAGGCTTGTGTACATGGTGGACGTGCTTGGCTGCGACCTTGTGCTCACTACCGGTGGCACAGGACCGGCAGTGAGAGACGTTACACCAGAGGCAACAGAGGCAGTTTGTGAGAAGATGATGCCAGGCTTTGGCGAGCTAATGAGAGCGACTAGCTTAAAATACGTCCCAACAGCGATCCTATCACGTCAAACAGCAGGTATCAGAGGTCATGCGCTAATCATAAATTTACCAGGCCAGCCAAAGGCGATAAAAGAGTGCTTGGAGCCAGTTTTTCCAGCGGTGCCGTATTGTATCGATCTAATAGGTGGTGCATTTATCGAGACTGATGAAAACGTGATGAAAGTTTTCCGCCCAAAACAAAAGAAAATCTCGTAAATGAGTTTGACAGATAGCCTAAATTTAAAAGCCACTGCCTTTGCAAATAGGTGGCGACTTGTTATTAAAATTTGGCTTGTTTTTTCTTTTTTATCCTATGCGCTGGCCTACTATCTTGGGTTAGAGGTTTTTGGCTTTATCTCTGCCATTTCTATCTTTGGCTGTATTTGCCTGCTAGCCTTTAGCTCACTTCTTTGGTTTATCGCTAGCCTTGTATTTTTGCAACCTTTGGTATTTTTACTACTTGAAAAATTTGATGAAAGCATTACTGTTTATGCTTTAGCCTGTTCAATTTGGCTGCTTGGCTGGATCACTTTGTCGCTTGTGGTCGATGATAAATTTGCAAGACTGGGAAATGACATCTTGCTAAAGATCTCTCGCATAGTTCTTGTTGGCGAGTTTGCCTTGCTATATTTTTTTAACTACAACAGCAGCCTTGACATAGAGACTTTAATAAAGTCAAATTTGACAAAGTCGCTGCTTTTAGTGCTAAACTCCTATATGCTGCCATCGCTTGTGACGCTACTTATATTTGATATAAAAACATATATCGCTAGCAAAAATGAGTAAAATTTTACGTATTATTTTATGTAATTTATACTAAATTTAGCCGTTTTTGCTCTCTGCTATCTTTTTTATAAGCTCCATATCGCCGTTCATTGCTAGGCTCATAAAGCAAATGCCGTTTGCGCCAGCTTTTATGGTCTCTTTGTAGTTCCCGCTGTCTAGCCCGCCAAGTGCATAAATTTCTTTATCAAAGCTTTTTAACTCACTTATAAAATTTAGCCCTCTTGGCTCTAAATTTGGCTTGCAAGAGGTGGCAAATATATGAGAAGCAACCAGCACATCAGCGATAGAGGCTGAAATTTTAGCCTGCTCTAGGTCGTGAGCTGGGGCGTAAATTTTAGCTTTTTTTCTAAATTCATCTAAAAAAATGCTGTGATTTTTAAAAAAGTCAAGCTGTGCTGAAGTGAGCCAAAAGTCGCTCTTTAGCTTGCAAGCTACGTCAAAAAATTGATTAATGATAAATTTCTTGCGGTAGTTTTCACAAATTTGAGCCACAACCCTAGCAAGATCGTAAAAATCAGTCTCGTTTAGCCCCTTTGCACGAAGCAAAATTTCATCCACACCAGTCTTGCAAAGCAGCTGAATTCTCTTTAAAAAGTCATCACCCTCGTAGCTTTCAAAATCAGCCACGCAGAGAATTTTAAACATAGACATACTCGCTCATTAAGGGCTCTAGTCCGTTTGCTTTTATCATAGCCTTGATCTTATCCACGCTTCTGCTATCACTTATCTCAAACTGCTCGTCGCCCTTTTTCTCTTCGCCGTGAGCGCCGATGCTTACTTTTACGCCAGCGCTTATCTTATTTGCGGCGATCTTTACGGCGTTGTCACGAAATTTTGCCTTTTCTCTGGTTGAGATCGTTATGCTAGCTGTTGGCATGAAAATTCTATAAGCACAGATCACTTGTAAAAGCTCGCGCTCACCCACGTCACGCGGGTTGATGCGGTCGTTGTTTATGATAGGGCGAAGTCTTGGGCATGAAAATGCGATCTCAGCGTGCGGATACTTTTTTTGAACTAAGCTTGCGTGAAGTGCCGTAGCAAAGGCGTCAAGCCTAAAGTCATCTATGCCAAGAAGTGCGGCAAAGCCAACCCCTCTCATACCCCCAAGAAGCGCTCGCTCTTGCGCATTTAAGCGGTATGGGAAAATTCTTTTATTGCCACCAAGGTGGATTTTTTCGTATTTTGTGGGATTGTAGGTCTCTTGAAAGACGGTCACGTAGTCTGCGCCGCTTTTGTGAAGTAGGGCGTAGCCCTCAGAGTTTAGCGGGTAAATTTCAACCCCAACGACTTTAAAAAATTTCTTTGCCAAAGCGCAGGCATTTGCGATGTAAGCGACACTTGAGTTGGTCTCGCTCTCGCCAGTTAGAATTAAAATTTCTTCTAAGCCGCTCTTTGAAATTTCTTTTAGCTCTCTTGTGATCTCCTCGTCGCTTAGCTTTGCCCTTTTTATATTATTTTTAGCGTTAAAACCGCAATAAACGCAGAGATTATCGCAGTAGTTTGCTATGTAAAGCGGCGTAAAAAGCGTGATGTTTGAGCCAAAATTTGCCCTTGTCTTAGCCTGGGCAAGCTGGGCGATTGGCTCTAAAAATGGCGCTGCGGCAGGCGAGAGCAGGGCTTTTAAATTTTCAAGCGAGCAGTGCTTTGCATTAAGAGCTGCTTTTACGTCAGCCTCGGTGTAAATTTCAGGCTTGTAGCTTGCTCGCTCTTTTAAAATCTCATCCATAATGTCGCTGCCAACATCCTGCATGTGAGGTAGTAGCTGCATGTGGTCGGTTCTAGTAAATTTCATCAGTCTAAAAATCCAGTGAGCGGAGATGAGGCGTTTGCGCTTTTGCTCTTTGCGCCAAGGCCTGCTAGATAGGCGTTGCGACCAGCGATGATCGCCTCTTTAAAAGCTCTTGCCATGAGCGGGATATTTTTAGATGAGGCGATGGCTGTGTTTGCCATGATCGCAGCCGCTCCCATCTCCATCGCTTCGCACGCTTGTGAAGGCCTGCCGATGCCAGCATCTACGATGATCTGCGTATCAAGCTCGTTTATCAAAATTTCAATGATATCTTTAAAAATTAGCCCTTGGTTTGAGCCAATGGGCGCAGCTAGAGGCATTATACAGCTTGCCCCTGCGCTTAGCATCGCTCTTGCGGCATTTAGATCAGGAAACATGTATGGCATTGGCACAAAGCCGTCATTTGCCAAGGCTTCGCACGCTTTTATGGTTTCAGCGTTGTCTGGAAAGAGAAATTTAGAGTCAGTTATAATCTCTATCTTAACAAGCTCCCCGCATCCAAGCTCACGTGCGAGCTGGGCGATACGAACGGCCTCTTTGGCGTTTCTAGCACCACTTGTGTTTGGCAAAAGCGCCACGCCTTTTGGGATAAAGTCAAGTATATTTCGCTCTTTGCTCTCGTTTATGCGCCTAAGAGCAAGGGTTAGGATCTGCGCTCCAGCCTCGTTTATGGCTGAGTCGATGAGTTCGTGCGAGTACTTGCCAGAGCCAAGGATAAAGCGGCTTTGAAACTCCTTGCCGCCAAGGATCAAACTATCATTTTGCACTTACGCCTCCAAGCCCATAAGCAGTCTAATGGCTAAATTTGCCTCGTGGTTTGCGCAGACTGCGACGCGCGGCGCCATTAGCCCTTGACCGATCTTTGCCTCGTTTGTGAGGTCGCCGCAAAGATAGACATTTTTGGCAAATTTTATGGTTTTTATGAGATTTGAGCTAAAGTATCCTGCCATGCCAGAGGCACCGATGATCTTTTTATCTTTTAGGCTAGCACCAGCTTCATTTAGTATCATCGCCTTGCCAGCAACGTTGTCAAAGGCTTCGCATAAAATTTCGCACTCGCCAAATACGCTAGCCACGTTTTTTTCGTCCAAAAATATATCGTGAGTCTCGACCTCGACAAAGGGATTGACGTCATTTATCAGCTCTTTAAGCGCCTGTGTCTTTTTTAAGCCGATGTGGCGGACGAAATACTGCTGGCGGTTTAGATTGCTTGGCTCAACGACGTCAAAGTCGGCAAGCACTAGCTTTTTTACGCCAACTCTTGCAAGGCTTAGTGCGATATTTGAGCCAAGGCCACCAAGTCCAGCCACGCCGATCACCGCTTTGCTTAGGGCTAAATTTAGCTCAGGGCTATTTCGTGAAGCGATCATCGCGCGTAAAACCTCACCCTCAGGCATCACGCCACGCCTTATAAATACGACGTTTGAGCCATCTTTTAGCTCGCTATCTTCTTTTGTAGCAAAGCCATCAATGATAAAAATGTCTGGCTTTGTCGCGTTAAATTTCTCTAAAAATTTATAAATTTCACTCTCTTTATCACCAAGCGCAAGCTCCTTTAGCTCGCTAAGGCTTTTTACTGGCACCTTAAATTTTGTGCCGTTTAATACAATCTCTATCATTTTCTCCTCATCCACCGCCAACTAAAGTGACGATCTCATAAGCTTTGCCTTCGCTCATTAAGTGCTCACGCCAAAGCTTTTTTGGCAAAATTTCTCCGTCTCGCTCAAGGGCTATAAATTTAAGCTCATAGCCATTTTGAGCTAAAAATTCATAAACGCTTATATCGTTTTCAAGCTCGAAAATTTTGCCATTTACGCTAAATTTGATCATTAAATTTTGTAGCTTTTTACAAAATTCGCGATCCTCTCGATCGCTTTTTTTATGCTCTCGATGTCAGTTGCAAAAGAAATTCTAAAGTATCCCTCCATACCAAAGCCCACACCTGGCACAGTCGCTACATTCGCCTCTTCAAGCATCTTTTTACAAAATCTAAGTGAGTCGCCATCTACCTCTTTGCATTTTACAAATAGATAAAACGCGCCATCAGGCTTTACGACACTTAGTCCAGGGATAGCATTTATCATTTCAACTGCCACGTTGCGTCTTCTTTCATACTCTTTTCTCATATTTTCGATATCTTCATCAGTTTCGCCAAGAAGTGACGGGATAGCGCCGATTTGCACGATCGAGCTGATGTTGCTAGTGCTTTGGCTTTGAAGCTTTTTGATACCGGCAATTAGCCAGTCCATCGAGCTTGCTATATAGCCAAATCTCCAGCCAGGCATCGCGCCACACTTGCTTAGTCCATTTATCGTAACCGTTCTTTTAAAAAGATCCTCGCTTACTGAGGCAACTGCGTGAAATTTCTTGCCGTAGATCACTTTTTCATAAATTTCGTCACTTGTAACGATGATGTCAGTGCCCTTTAAAACTTCGCCAAATGCCGCGATCTCCTCTTTTGTATATACAGCTCCAGTTGGGTTTGTCGGATGATTTAGCGAAAAGACTTTGGTTTTTGGTGTGATCGCTTTTTTTAGCTGCTCGGCTGTGATTTTAAAATTTGTGCTCTCGTCCGCCTCGATAAATATAGGCACACCGCCACAAAATTTAACGATCTCAGGGTAGCTCACCCAGTATGGAGAAGGGATTATGACCTCGTCACCTGGGTTGATAAGCGCTTGAAATACATTAAAAAGTGAGTGTTTTGCGCCGATGTTTGTGACGATTTGATTTGCTTTATAGTCAAGCCCGTTATCTCTTTTTAGCTTTGCTCTAATGGCATCAATCACCTCAGGTAGGCCTGGCACTGGCGTGTATTTGCCGCTTTTGCTATCGTTATCAAGTGCGTTTTTTACAGTTTCTCTTATCTTTTTTGGAGTCATAAAGTCAGGCTCACCAGCTGAAAGCGAGATCACATCGATACCAGCAGCCTTCATCTCTTTGGCTTTTGTGCTGATCGCGATTGTGATTGATTCGCTTAATGTTTGCATTCTGTTTGCTAGTTGCATTTTCGTCCTTTTTAGTTGATTGTTTTTAAGTAGCTATTGTCGTTTAAAAATAGATAAAGTTCGCCCAAAATTTGCTTCTTTTGTGTTTCGTTTATCAGAGTTGATTTCACTAAGCGCTCGTTTAGAGTGTCTTGGATCTCGTAAATATCATAGTCCATATCCTCCATAATATCAAGGATCGACTGGCTCTCTAGTAAATTTGTGATCTTGTATCCATCACTTGAAAGCTCTATCGTGGCCTCTGTCGGGTGGGTAAAGAGGTTGTGTTTCATACCGATCACCTCTTGATATGCGCCAACTAGGAAAAATCCCAAGAAATAATCCTCCTTCTCTACATCCACGTCGTGCAAAAGCAGTGGGTTTTTCTCGTCATCATAGCTGATCTCGCCGTCGCTATCGCAGGTGATGTCCCAGATCGAAGCTGGCAGAGTAGGGCGCTCATCAAGCCTATCTAGTGGCATGATAGGGAAATTTTGCTTTAGCCCCCAAAAGTCAGGCAAGCTTTGAAAAATAGAGAAATTTAGCAGGTATCTCTCTTGAACCTCTTTTTGAATTTTAGTTAGATCGCTTGAGTTGCTCTTGTTGCCAAGCATCACGACAGCTTTTTTGCTAATGAGCCTTAAAAGCACCTCTGCGTTTGATCTATCTTGCAGATCGACATAGCCTAGGTCAAAAAGTGTGAGGATGCTCTCGGTGTGGTGAATGGCGTCGTGTAGGTATTCTAGGGCGTTTGAAGGCTTGATTGACTTGTAAAGATCAACTAGCTCGGTTATTAAATTTGGATTATTTTTCTTTAAATTTAGCTTCTCTTCGGTGTATTCTTGAGAAAATAGCTCAAGCACAGGGGCAACCAAAAGCGCGTGAGAAGCGGCGATGTAGCGGCCTGACTCTATAAAAATATCTGGCTCGATCTCCTTTTTTTGCTCGCTTATGGTTTTGAGCATATAAACAACGTCGTTTGCATATTCGTTTAGTGTGTAGTTTCTGCTGCTTTCTTCTTTAAACTGCGAGTATTCTATCGCAAGACCACCACCTAAATTTATAGCTTTTAAATTTGAGGCACCCATTTTTCTAAGCTCAGCGTAGATATTGCCAGCTTCGATGAGTGCCTTTTTGAGCGGATGTATCTCGCTTATTTGAGAGCCAATGTGAAAGTGTATCATCGTGAAGTTTTCAAGTAAATTTGCCTTTTTTAGCATCTTTACAGCTTCTATCAGTTCGGTTGATGTTAGTCCAAATTTAGAGTGTATGCCACCACTCTTTGCCCAAAGTCCCGATCCTGTCGAGTGTAGTCTCACTCTAAGCCCGATCTTTGGTTTTGGTTTAAAGCGCTCTTTTGCGATGGCGATTATCGCTTCAAGCTCGTTTAGACCCTCGATCGTTAGCGTGATGTTATGCCCCATTTCAGCGGCGATAAAGCCTATATTTATCATCTCCTTATCTTTAAAGCCATTTACGGTTATGGGAGCTTTTTCGTTATTGTAAGCCATAGTTAAAAGTAGCTCAGCCTTACTACCAGCTTCAAGACCGTAGTTATAAGGTTTGCCAAGGCGAACTAGGTTTTTTACAAAGCCAGGATACTGATTGACCTTAAGTGGAAATACGGCATTAAAGCTGCCTTTGTAGGCAAATTCTTTCTTCGCCTTTGCAAAGCTTGCGTGGATCTGCTCGATCTGTTTTTGGATAAGGTGCGGAAAGCGAAGCAGTAGTGGCCCTCTATATCCGTCGTCTCTTATCTCTTTTACGATGTCGATAATCGCTGGTTTGCTGGCTGCATTTATACAGACTTTGCCATCTTCTATAACAAAATTTGAATTACCCCAAATGCTAAGTCCAAAATCATTCATCCCAGCTCCTTTTCAAGATTATCTAAATGTATCGTTTTTTCATCTTTGGTTTCTAAATTTTTATACCAAATTTTATTCTCTTTCATCTCGTTTTCGCCCACGCAAAGGAAAATTTTTGCATTTTTATTGTCGGCATTTTGCAGATGTTTTTGAAGCTTTTTAGCTTCATATGAAATTTCAACCTGATATTTTTTGCGAAGTTTTGAGCCAAGATTATAGATAAAATCAACATTTGCCGCATCAAGCGCGCAAAGATAAACTCCGTCTCGCTCATCTCCAGCTTCACCTAAAATTTCCATTATCCTCTCAACGCCCATCGCAAAGCCAACGCCATAACTTGCTCTACCGCCAAGATACTCGACCAGCCTATCGTATCTGCCGCCACCTGCGACTGCACTTTGTGAGCCGATCTCATTGCTTATAAACTCAAACGCCGTCTTGCAGTAGTAGTCCAGCCCACGAACGAGCTTAGTGTCTATCTCAAATTTAACGCCATTTGCGGTTAAAATTTCTTGCAGTTTTGTAAAATCAGCCTGCGCCTCACAGCTTAAGCTATCAGTGATAACTGGAGCGTTTTTATAAATTTCTTGGCAGCTCTCGACCTTGCAGTCAAGCACGCGGATAGGGTTTAAAAGCTTGCGTCTTTTGCAGTCCTCGCAAATTCTACCATCATTTTCATCTAGAAATTTGACAAGTTTTTCTTTGTAAGACTTCATCGAGCTCTCGTCACCAAGCGAGTTTATTTTTAGGGTTGTTTTTATGTTTAGTCTGTTAAAAATTTCGCTCACCATCAAGATAATGCTCGCATCCTCGTAAACACTGCCCTCGCCAAAGCACTCGCAACCAAACTGGTGAAACTCTCTTAAACGGCCTTTTTGCGGGCGTTCATAGCGAAACATCGAACCGTGATAAAAGCAGCGTTTTGTCACATTTTCCCTGTCAAGTTTTGCCTCGATAAATGCTCTAACCACGCCAGCAGTGCCCTCAGGACGCAAGCAAACGTCATTGCCACCTTTGTCTTCAAACTGATACATCTCTTTGCCCACGATGTCGCTACTCTCGCCGACACTTCTTTTAAAAAGCGCCGTCTCCTCGAGGTGCGGGGTCAAAATTTGCTCATATCCGTAGTTTTTTGCGACTTCCTCGCAGGTTTTGATTATCTGTGCGTAAAGTTTAGCGCGAGCTGGAAGCATATCTTTCATGCCACGAAGTGCCGTTATCATCGCATTATCCTTTTTATTTTTTTGTGATTTTACTTAAAATTTATAAAATTTTCTATCTCTTTTGAAATTAGCTCTATGCTTTTAGATGCGTCTATAAAAAGCGTTTCAAAGCCATTTTTGATGAGAATTTGCTTCATCAAACTTTGCACTTTTAAAAGATACTCTAGCCCACGAGCCTCTATCTTATCGCTTGTGCCTCTATTTTTTAAACGCAAGCTTATTAGCTCATGGCTTGCTTCAAAAAAGACTATTTTGTCTGCAAATTTATCATTTAGCGCAAATTTATTAAGCTCTAAAAGCACGTTTTCATCTAAATTTCCATCATTTGCCAAAGCGTAGGCGATGCCAGATATAAAGCCTCTGTCGCTAAGTATTAGCTTACCTAAATTTGGAGCGACCAGCTTTTCAAAATGCTCGGCCCTGTCAGCTAAAAAGAGTAAAATTTCAGCTCTTTTGCCTATTTTTATGTTTGAACTAAGCAAAATTTCTCGCAGATTTTCACCTAGTTGCGTGCCACCAGGCTCTTTTGTGACGATGACGTCAGGAAATTTAGAAGCTAAAATTTCTATTTGCGTGCTCTTTCCAACGCCGTCAATGCCTTCAAATAAAACATACATTTTACGCCTTTAATTTTTTTAGAATTTTTGCTGGCACTAGGTTGCTCACGTCGCCGTCGTGGCGTAAGACTGAGCGGACAATCGAGCTTGAAATGAAGGCGTTATTTAAGCTTGGCATAAGATAAACCGTCTCAAATTCGTCCCAGAGTGCAGCATTTGCGTAGCCGATTTGTAGCTCATACTCAAAGTCACTAACTGCGCGAAGACCCCTGATGACGGTGTTTATGCCGTGCGATTTAGCAAAATCAACAAGTAAGTTATCAAAACCAAGCACGCTTACATTGCCAAGCTCGCAAACTGCTTCTTTTGCCATCTCTATGCGTTTTTCGTGTACAAACATCGGTTGTTTGCTGTCACTTTTTGCAACTGCGACGATCACTTTGTCAAAAATTTTCGTAGCCCTTATGATAACGTCTAAATGGCCGTTTGTGATCGGATCAAAGGTTCCTGGATAGATGCAAGATTTTTTCAAATTTGCCACCTTTTGTAAAGATTATTTTTGATTTTTAAGGCATCAAGCCACTTGCCGATTATGAAATTTTCCATATCCTGAAGGCACTTTATGCCTGCGTAGTAGCCTAAAACTGGGGGTGCAATGATAGCGCCAAGAGATGAGAGTAGCTGCATCTGAGAGAGTGTGATCGTAGAAAATGGCATCTCTCTAACGCCCAAGACTAGCCCTTGTCTCTCTTTTAGCGCGACACTTGCGGCTCTTGTGATGAGCGTGTCGCTTATGCCGTTTGCAACTTTTGCTAGTGTGTTGGTAGAGCAGGGCGCTATGATCATGGCATCTGTGCCAAACGAACCTGAGGCCGGGCCCGCGCCAAGGTCTTGATCGTCATAAATTTTTACGCCAAGATCATCTAAATTTAGCTTTAAATTCTCTTCAGCCTCCAAAACTTTCATGGCATTTTTGCCAACTATGACGTGCACCTCACAGCTATTTTTTGCGGCATTTATTAGTTTTAAAAAAAGCCCAGCTCCGCTTGCTCCGGTGGCTGCAAAAACTATCTTTCTCATCTTATTATCGCCTGTCCTTTACCAGAAACCGTGGCTTCTAAAATTTTATTATCCTTTGTTCTTATCTTTATCATATCGCCTAAATTTCCATCTTCAAGTGCCTTTACTTCGGCGATTATATTGACACCGCCCTCGATCAAAACTGCATTTAGCATTTGACCTTTTTTTACTAAATTTATGGCGTTAAACTGACGCTTGGTTAAAATTTCACCGCTTTTTATCTGCACTTTTGTTATAAGAGCTAAGCTATTTGAGCTAGAAAGTGCATCTTTTGGCCATTTGCCAAACTCGATCATCGTTGGTTGATAGTCAAGTAGGCTTAAAATATGGTTTGTATTCATTGAATTTATTGCTATGAAGGCTGGCATCTTAGCGTTAAAGCTAAATTTAAAATAGATACTTTTTAGACTCAGATCAACATCCTCAAATGATGCTCTAAATGTACCTTTTTGACTATTTTGATCACCTAAAAAGATATTTTTTAGGACGAGTTCTTTGAAATTTGCTGGAAGCTTATTTTGTGGGCTAATGCTAAGATCACTTATGCTGATACCAGGATATTCATCGCTAATTGATCTTAAAAATCGCATTTGAATCTCATCCATAATAGAGCAGTTTTTCACAAAGGCAACGCTTCCACCGCTTTTGTCATTATATGTTTTAAAATTTGCTGTTAGAATTTCATAGAGTTTTTTGCTATCTATCTTGGCTGCTCTTTTGCCCTCTAGGTTTAAAATTTCATTGTCTTCGCCTTCAAAGCCAAAAGTGCTAAGTGAAATTTGATCATTTAGAACGCAATACATTGGGTAAATGCTGACTTCATTTGCAAAAAGTTTTGTGGAAAGTAAAAAAATGAGTATAAAAAAGATGGAGCGGGAAACGAGATTCGAACTCGCGACCCCAACCTTGGCAAGGTTGTGCTCTACCCCTGAGCTATTCCCGCAGTTAAAATGAAATCCGCATTCTATCAGATTGTTTTTCATTTGTCAAGATTTTATGGAAGTTTTATAAGAGAAATTTCACTATTTTGCAAAATTTCGCTTTGATCTGGGCTAGTTAAAAACATAAAAGTGCTTTTTAAAATATGATCTATCATGCCAGAGCCGTATTTTCCACCATTTGTTGCTATAAATTTATCATTTTCAATATTTCCAAAAATAGCATTGATCCTGCCTGATTTTACTTTTAAATTTTGCGCATTTGTAGCATTTTGTATCACAAAGCAATCCTCTTTTAAAAGAGGCAAAACAAGCATCATCGTGCAAAGATAAGCAGCCATAGGGTTGCCAGGCAAGATAAAAACAAGCCTGCCATCTTTTTCATAAGCCTTGCAAGGTCTGCCAGGTCTTATGTCAAGGTGCGAGAAAATTTCGTTGTATCCAAGCTCGCTTAGGGCTATCTTCATAAAGTCAGCCTCACCAGCGCTTGCTCCGCCAGAGCAGACAATGATGTCATAGTTTGTAGTATTTAAAAACGCCTGCTTTACAGCGTCTAAATTATCTTTTATGATGCCAAGATATGAGCTACCTTGCCCAATGGATCTTAAAAGTGCAGCGATACCAAAGGCGTTTGCGTTGTAAATTTCATCCTCGCTCGCTCTTTGCCAAGGCTCGATGATCTCGTTTCCGCTTGAGTAAACTGCAATGCTTGGCTGCTTTTTAACATCTATAAAGCTTATGCCCTGAGCTGCTAGCATCATCACGCTTCTAGTATTTAAAATTTCGCCACTTTTTAGGAGAATTTCACCTATTTTTGCCTCCTCGCCTTTAAAGCGGTAAGCGTCACCTTTTTTAAGCTTTTCTGGTGCTTTTACAAACTCACCCTCAACCACACAATCTTCAAATCTCATGACCGTGTCAGCACCCTTTGGCATCTTTGCGCCTGTCATTATCTTCACGCACTCGTTTTTGCCGATTATTAGCTGCTCTTCATCGCCTGCAAAGGCACTTGCAACTATTTTATATGGCTTGTCTTTATCTTCAAATTTCACAGCAAAGCCATCAAGCGCAGAGTTATCAAAACATGGCAAGTCTTTTACCGCCACTACATCATTTGCCAATGTTTTACCAAGAGCCATGCTGATAGGTAAAATTTCACTATCTATTTTTAATTTGAATTTAGATTTAAGCGCATCTAATGCATCATTTAGCAGCATTTTTACTCCTCAAGCCTAGTAATATTTGCACCAAGGCCTTGAAATTTCTCTTCTAAATTTTCATATCCTCTATCAAGGTGATAAATTCTATGTACCAAGCTTTCGCCATTTGCTATAAGAGCAGCTAGTATCAGCGCTGAGCTTGCTCTAAGATCTGTTGCCATTACATCGGCTGCATTTAGCTTAGCTGGTGCATAAACGCTTGCGATATGCCCATTTAATTTAATATCCGCTCCCATTCTAGCAAGCTCGCTAACGTGCATAAAGCGATTTTCAAAAAGTCTCTCATCTATCGTACTAACGCCATTTGCTGCAAGACAAAGCGCCATAAATTGAGCTTGCATGTCCGTAGGAAAGCCCGGATACTCGGTGGTTCTTATCTCTACTGGTTTTATCTCTTTTGCTGGCAATATCGTGATTTTGTCGCCGTCTACTTCGATACCAAAGCCCATCTCTTCAAATTTATTTAAAATAGCCGTCATATGGGCTGCATTTGCCTTTTTGACTGAAATTTTGCTATTTGTTATAGCTCCAGCGCAAAGGTATGTGCCGGCTTCGATCCTATCAGGGATGACTTCAATATCGCAAATTTCAAGTAATTTTTGGCCACTTCCAGTTATCTTTAGTTCACTTGTGCCGATGCCTTCTATTTTAACGCCACTCTTAGCCAAAATTTCACAAATTTGCACCACTTCAGGCTCAAGTGCTACGTTAAAAAGCTCTGTTGTACCGTGCGCTAGAGCTGCAGCCATGATGATGTTTTCACTGCCAGTTACGGTGATCTTATCAAAGACGATTTTTGCGCCTTTTAGTCCGTTTGGTGCTGTTGCAACGACGTAGCCTTGCTTTATTTCGATATTTGCTCCCATTTTTTCAAGCGCATTTAGATGCAGATCGATAGGTCTTTGTCCGATCGCACATCCTCCAGGTAGGCTCACTTCGCAGTGGCCAAAGCGTGCAAGAAGCGGTCCAAGCGTTAATATCGATGCTCTCATCTTTCTAACGATGTCATAATTTGCAGTCGTCGAGCTTACACAGCTTGTGTCTATGCTTAGTGAGTTTTTATCTTTAAATTCGCACTTTGCTCCTAGGTTAGTT
Source organism: Campylobacter concisus (assembly GCF_003049085.1). Classification (NCBI taxonomy): domain Bacteria; kingdom Pseudomonadati; phylum Campylobacterota; class Epsilonproteobacteria; order Campylobacterales; family Campylobacteraceae; genus Campylobacter; species Campylobacter concisus. The sequence continues at coordinate 167,009 of NZ_PIQX01000001.1, read as the reverse complement.
AGCAGTTGGCAAAGTGTTTTTATATCAGCGACATTTGGGATATTTGTTAAATTTACACTTTTTTTTGCAAGTAAGGTTAGGGCGATGATCGGTAGAGCAGCATTTTTGGCACCGCTTATTTTTACTTCGCCACTTAATTTGGCATTTCCTTTTATCTTTAAATAGTGCATCATTGTTTTTTGCCTTAAGAAAATATGTTTTTTGCCGATATTATATTGCTTTTTAACTTAGAATAAAGAAAGCAAAGCACTATTTCCGGTTCATTTACGTTTAAAAGTTAAAATTGCAAACACTAAAATTTTGGATATAAATATGTCAAATTCAATAAATAAAAAAATCTTTTTTATACTTAGCATTATATTTTTTACAGGTTGTTCTGTTACCTCTAATCAACCGACAACTCCGCAAAATGAAACAAATCAAACCGTAACTTCAAGTGTTGATTTTAGTGAGCAAATGATTGGTGAAATCATAGATGAAGATAATGATAGAGAAGATAAAAAATTTGGTTCTTTTTTTAAAAAATACCTAAATACAAGAGCGGGCGGTGATTGTTCAGGATTTGTTTCTATCGTAAATGCAAAGTATCAAAATATGTATTTTGATGAAAAGACAATAAATCGCTACTACGATAATGGTGGTAGAAAGTCAAAAGCGATCTATAATTTTTATGAAAGTAAAAATTTAATTACTCATAAAAATCCAAAAATAGGCGATCTTGTATTTTTCTCAAATACTCTTGGCAAGGGTGTTCAAAAAAATAAAGATAAGAAAAATATCACTCATGTTGGCATAGTTACGGCTGTTCTTGGCGATGAGACAGTAAAATTTATACATAATTCTGGCGGAAAGATAATTCATAGCTATATGAATCTAAAACAAAAAAATGTGCATCTAAAAGGAAATCAAGAGATAAATAGTTATCTTGTAAGATGTTCAAACTCAAGTTGCTTGGCAGCAAATAGATTTGCTGGATATGGCAAAGCAAAATAAATCAGAAATTTTACTAAAAACCTTTTAAAACAAATACTAGGCTCAAATTTTAAGCTTTATTTATATAAATTTACACTCGTAAATACAGATTTATATAAAGAGAAAATATGAATTTTTATGATGAAATTTGGGAAATTTTAGATGAAGGCGAGATTGGGCTTAAATTTTTAAAATTTGAGCTATTTTATGAGAAATTTAAACGAGATTTTAATATAAATTTTTACGAAAGCTCTAAGCCAAACGAGCTAATAACGCCTAGCTATGCAAAATTTTGTGAAGTGGTTAGTATGAAAGAGCTAAACAAAAAAGTAAAGCCAAAGGATAAAAATTTAAATTTTATCCATTCGGTAGCTCATATTGAATTTAGTGCTATTGACATCGCGCTTGATGCTTGTTATAGATTTAGAAATTTGCCAAGAGAATTTTATGAAGACTGGCTAGAAGTAGCTGAAGATGAGATCAGACACTTTTGTATGATAGAGAATTTGCTCTTAAAACAAGGTGGTAGATACGGCGAGCTAAGTGTACATGATGGACTTTTTATCGCACTTCAAAAGACTTCAGATAGTCTAACTAGCCGTATGGCGCTACTGCCAAGATATATGGAGGCAAATGGGCTTGATGCAAACGCTTATATTATAAAAAGGCTTGAAGGCGAGGGCGGCAACGAAGAGCTGATAGAGTGCCTGAAAGTCATCTTAAAAGAAGAAATCTCTCATGTTTATAAAGGCGATAAGTGGTTTAAATTTGCTTGCAAAAAAGAGCGTATTGACGAGAAAAGCTACTTTGACATTATCTTAAGTTTGTATCCAAATTCATTTAAAAATGTTAGAGAGATCAATGAGCAAGATCGCTTAAAAGCTGGATTTAGTAAAGAAGAGCTTTGCTTGATAAAGAATTTCTCAAAGGAGAGATAGTGAGTAAAATTTATTTCATAAGACATTCAAAAGCGGTTGATGAGAATAAGGATGGAGCTAAAGATGTTTTAAGGGAGCTTAGTCAAAAAGGCAAAGAGGACGCTAAATTTATGGCAAATAGGCTAAAAATGTATGATGTGATGCCAGGGGTTATCTTTTCTAGTAGTGCCAAAAGATGCGAGCAAACAGCAAAGATTATTGCTAAAACTTTAAAATTTAAAGAAGAGATCGATCTTATAGATGAGCTTTATGATATAAGCTTTGAAGATCTTTTAAAATTTGTCAAAAATATAGAAGAGAGTTTGGATGAGATTTTTATCATCACGCACAACCCAAGCATAACTGAAATTTGTGAGTATTTAAGTGATTCGTCAATAGACAATATCCCAACTTCTGGAATATTTTGCGTTGAGTTTGGATGTAGATTTAGCGAGTTAAAAGAGGGCGGCGCAAAAGCGTTATTTTTTGACCACCCTAAAAAACATCAAAGATAATTTAACACTTCAGTTTTTATCTTTAAAAATCTCGTTATACGAAGTAAGAATTTGCTCGCTTAGATCTTCTATTTTCTTAGACTTATCAACAAAATAGTTCAAATTTTGTTCGTTGTAGCTAGAGGCTGACTTCTCGAGCAAGAGTTTGATTTCATTATTTAGTGACGCTGTAAGCTCTTTTGACTTATCAAAATTTTTGTTTTGCTTGTGTTCGCTTATACTCTCGTTCTCATACCAATCTAGCAGACTTTGTGCTAAATCACGTATTTCCTCGCTGTATCCTTGCTCGTTTATAAGATCAGAGTACACTTTGGTTTTGTAGGCAATTTGCGAAATTTTTGCGATTATAGCAAAGGTTTTATTTTCGACATATTTTGATGTTTGAGCAGTATTTTGTGCGTTCGCATTAAACTCGCTCAATACCTTTTTGAAATTTTCTACATTTTGTGTTGTTAGTTTAGAAATTTCATCGATTTTTTTAGAATTTTCATCGATATCATTTACCTCTTGCTGAAGTGTTTTTATATTGACTTCTATGTCGCTTGCGGCTTTTTGTGTGTTTTCAGCTAGCTTTCTTACCTCATCAGCAACTACCGCAAAACCACGTCCATGCTCTCCTGCACGAGCAGCTTCAATGGCGGCGTTAAGAGCAAGTAGATTTGTCTGATCGGCAATATCTTTTATTAAATTTAAAACAGAGCTTATTTCAGAAGCCCTAGTGCTTAGCATGCCAGTAGCATTTGAGCAGCTTTGTACTAGACCATCAAGCTCTCCCATATTTTGACTAAGCTCGACGATATTTGACATATTTTCTTTTGCTATTTGTGCAGTTTGTTTAGCATCTGTTGCTGTTTGGCTTAAATTTTTGATACTTTCATTTAGATCATCTCTTACATAATTTATACCATTTATACCGTTTCCAAGTTTGTCAAGCTCGCTTGATAGAAGACCTCTAACCTTGCTTTTTTGGCCGTCTTTTATACCTGTGACACCCTTGCTCATAGATATGGCATTTCGTTTAAATAAACCCCTAAACCCTTCTACAAATATATTTCTATATGTTTTTGAGTTTTGTGCAGCTTGGACAGAGGTTGAAATTTCACGTTGAAGTGCTTCAACTTGATCTAATAGATCATTTATGCCAAGGGCGACTTCATACATCTCGTCCTTTTCTCCAACATTTACAATGCGAGGCTCTAATATGCCATTGCTTGCCGATTTGACAACACTTAAAATCTCATTTATTGCATTTGATTTTTTCTTAAACATATCTAGAACCTTTGTAAGTTGTTTATAAATTCATCATAGCTTGTTGATTTTTCTTCCAAAAATTTTAATAAATATTTTTTAGACGCTTCAATACCGCCATCTCGTTCTAGCTCAAGTAATTTTGCATAAAGTGGTTTTATGATCTCTATTGCTTTTGCATTTGGCTTACGTCTAACAGAATAGTATCCAACTACATTATCTTGTTGATCTAAAGAGGCGGTGATATTTCCAAATACCCAGTAGTATCCGCCATTAAGAGTTTTATTTTTAATAAAAGCAAACATTTCTTCTTTGTTTTGTATACGTTCCCAAAGTAGCTTAAAAATAACCCTTGGCATATCTGGGTGTCTTATGATGTTGTGCGGTTTGCCCAAAACATCGCCTTGTTTTACACCTACGATTTCTAAAAATGGCTCGTTGCAATAAGTGATTCTTCCTTTTGGATCAGTTTTTGAAACTAAAAATGCGTTCTCATCAACGCCATATTCTCTTTCTATAGGCATTTTACTCCTTTAAATGTTGATTTAATTTTTAACAGCTTTTGCCATATCCCACATTGGCATAAATATACCAAGGGCGAGCAAAAGCACCATAGCCGCAATAAATATTAGTAGTATCGGCTCAATATAGTTTGAAATATTATCAATAATATCATTAAATTTCACTCTATAATAATCAGTAACTTTTTGTGTCATGTCGTCTAAGCTACCACTTTGTTCGCCAGCACCTATCATTTGTATAAGCATGCCCTCATAAAGTCCAGTTTGCCTAAAGGCTTCAGTTAAGCTTATGCCACGACCAACCAGTACTTTTACAGCAGTTAGCTTATTTCTTATGTCTTGATTTGAAACAGTTACAACGGCAGTATCTAGTGCGTCAGCGATAGGAAGTCCTGCGCGAACAAGCTCTGTAAAGATTAGATTAAATCTACTCATATTTGCAAAAAATATTATTTTGCCCACAAGATAGACTTTTAGTAGATATTTATCGACCTTATCCCTAAAATTTTCATCATTTGAATATTGCCTTTTTAGTAAAAAAGCAAATGCGACAAGAACAACTATTATATATATGCCGTAATTGCTCATTATGTATTCAATGTTTAGTAAAATTTTAGTAGGAAGAGGGAGGTCGGCATTAAGCTGGCTAAAAATTTCTCGAAATTGTGGAACAACCGATGTCATGAGCACAATAAAAGCCAAAATTATAGAGCATATTACGGTTATTGGATACCTTATGGCTTTTTTAAATTTTTGTTGGTTATCCCAGACTTCTTGCAAGATAGAAGCTAGCTTTGATAATGCATCAGCCATATTACCAGTGCTCTCTCCAAGCCTTACCATAGCGACAGTGACATCGCCTAGCTCTTCTTGAAAATTTTCTATACTTTGAGTTAAGCTCGCACCTTGATTTAGGTCTTCATCTAATGTCTGAAATATTGTTTTTAGTCTTTTATCTTCGGTAGCATTTGCTGTCTCTTTTATGCCATCGTGTATTGATATACCGGCATTAGTCATAACGCTAAGTTGCCTTATGGTAGCAACAAGAGCTGGAATTTTTACTTTTGAAGAAGAGAATATTTTGTTAAATTTTTCTTGTAAGTCCAAAAAATCATTGTTGATACTTGAAACCTGAGTTTCTTTGATCTTTACTATCATGCCTTGAATATTTGCACGATTTTTTACATCATTTTTGCTATTGGCCTTTAAGCTCATCTTTTGGCGTTTGCCATCTTTTATATATTCTATTTCGTAAAATTTCATATCTTGGCAACTCTATATACTTCTTCGATTGTTGTTACACCATTTGCTGCGCGTATAACGCCATCATGGAACATATCTATAAAGCCTTCGTCATAGGCGGCCTTTTTAAGCTCTTCTTTTGAAGCGTTATTTGCTACGATACTTGCTATATGATCACTGATAGATAATATTTCGCTTATCATTTCACGCCCTAGATATCCAGTCTGTGAGCAGTGTTGGCAACCTACGCTTTTATAAAACTGATAATCTTCAGGAAGAAATTTCTTAATCTCATCAAGAGCTTTTTGAGATAGCGTGACTTTTTGTTTGCAATACGGACAAAGCTTTCTTACAAGCCTTTGAGCCTCGATGCAAACTAGTGCGCCACTTACTAGATATGGCTCAATACCCATATCAACCATACGAGGTAAAGCGCTAATAGCGTCGTTTGTATGAAGTGTAGAAAAGACTAGGTGACCAGTTAGTGCCGCTTGAATTGCGATTCTAAGCGTCTCTTGATCTCTGATCTCACCTATCATAATAATGTCTGGATCTTGCCTTAAAATAGAGCGAAGAGCCGAGATAAAAGTAAGCCCAGCCTTCTCATTGACATGTACTTGTTGGATCATATTTAGCTGATACTCGACCGGATCTTCAACGGTAATAATCTTAGTTTTTACACTTTTTATGTCATTTAATGCACCATAAAGTGTAGTCGTTTTTCCTGATCCTGTCGGACCAGTAACCAGGATGATGCCGTAAGGCGCTTTCATACTCTTTTTAAATTTAGCAAAATTATCTGGATGCATACCAAGGTCTTCAATGTTTATGATAACTTTTGATTTGTCCAAAATTCTTAAAACTATGCTCTCGCCATTTAAGATAGGTAGCGTAGAGATACGAAAATCGTACTCTTTATCTAAAATTTGAGCTGAAAATCTACCATCTTGTGGGCGGCGACGCTCCGCGATATCCATATTTGAAAGTAGTTTCATTCGGCTTACCATCGGAGGATAGATATCTTTATCAAATATAAATGTCTCACTTAGCATACCATCTATCCTGCTTCTTACGATGCAGTTTGTCTCAGTTGGCTCGATGTGAATATCGCTTGCTCTGCTTTGAATAGATGTTTTTAAAATTATCTCAATTAGCTTTAAAATTCCAGAGCTTTCTGTGCTTTGCCCTTGGCTGCTAGAGCTTGAAAGCTCTTTTCTGATCTCTGTAATAACGTCTTTTATGCTTTCATTAAGAGCTATTTTGTTTATATATTTTTCTATCTGGGCTGGATCGGCGCAAGCTACTTTTAATAGCTTTCTGTTAAATAAATTTTGAACTTTATCTTGAATGATCACATCAAAAGGATTTTTAAAAGCAACATAAACGCTTATCTCATCTTCTTTTACAGGGATCGCATTATATGATTTTAGCTGCGAGGTGCTTAGCTTTTCACTGATACGGTAGTCGATATCTATATCATCAAGGTCAAAAAATGTGATTTTAAATTTATCACATACATATTGAATAAAGCGCTTTTGATCTATCTGAAGACTAGTCGAAATTTCATCAATGTCAGTGTGTCCTCTTCTATAAATATCAGATAGAATTTCAAAAAAAATTTCTTCTTCTAGTATATTTTCTTCAAGCAAAATAGCCAAAAGACTTTTTTCATTTATCTTTTTTATCTCTATAATCTTTAAAATTTGCTCATCATTTAGTTTATTAAGTTGTTCTAATGTTTTTAGCGTTAAATTTTCTAAATTATTCATCTCTTCTCTTTATCTATACTCAATCTGCGAAGTAAGATCGTCATTTTTAAAAATTTTTAAAATCATTTTTGCAAAATTTGGGCTAACGATTGTACTAAGTTCATATCTTGTGTCTGAATTTGGCTCTTCAAAAATAAATACGCCAAGCTCCTCAACGTATTCTTTTTTGACAAATTTATCAAATATAAATGAAAGAATGTAATCGCTCTTTGGAAGTCTAATATAGCTTATATCAGCCCCATCCAAGATAGCATGAAGCAATAGCTTTTTTTTAAGCAATATATCAGCAAAATATGCTGCATTCTCTCTTGAACTTTGCGTTTTTGATAGTTTGCTTGCTGGAAGAGCGAGCCTATCTATATCATTTGTTTTTAAACAAGATATGCCAAAGATATTAAGAAATTCTTCATTTTGTGAATCTTTTAAAAGATCTTGTATTTTTTGATTACAAATTTTAGGATATTCAGCTTTTTCAAAATAACTTTTAATATCAGCCATCCCAATCGCAAAGGCATTTAATGATAAAAATATAACAAGTAAGAATTTCACAACGTATCACTTTTTATCTTATTTATTAGATCATTTATTTCTGGCTTATTTTTATTTTTATTATATTCTTCTAATGCACGCAATGCATCATCTTTTTGCTTTAGCATATATTTTGCCTTAGCAAACATGACCCAAGACTCCTCAATGCTACTATCTAAATTATTTGCCGATAGTGCCCATTTTATAGTGTCGCTATATCTTTTATCTTGATAGCATTTTCTTGCTATTTTAAGGGCGATTTCTGGATTTTTATTTTTATTAAAATTTTCTTTTAGCATAGAAATTTCATTGTTTTCACTTGAAATTTGAATATCAATTTTTGGCTTTGCCTTTGGTTCCAATTCTATTATCTCTTCATTTTGTAGAGGCTGTTCATTTTGCATATTTTCATTTTCAGTTGGTAAATTTAGCTTTAGCCAACCGCCACCACTTCTTTGTTTTTTATCTGATGCCTGCTCTTTATTATATTCATTTAGCTTTATGGATTGTTCTAGCTTTTTGGCTATTTTCTCAGCAAGCTCATCTTGTTTTTTATCTGATTCAAATCTCTCTTTTGCCTGTTCGCTTTTTTGTTTGCCATCTTCTAAAATATTTTTGCTGATATTGGTTTCAGCAAAGGTTATGTTTTTTTCTTTTATATTTGTTTGTATTGTCAAATTTTTCTCAAATAAAGCTGGAGTATTAGTTGTCTCTTTTTTGTTTTTAGCATTTGAGAAAAATAAAAAAGCACCAAATATAAAAGCAATTAGCAAGATCGTAATTATTAAAAGACCTGGTTTTTTATGTGATAATAATTTTAAAAGGCTATTTTTATTCTTTTTTTCGTACTCTTCATAAAGCTTTTCTAGCCTTTGAATTTCTTGTAATTCAAGCATGAATTATTCCTGTATCAAGTGCAGACATTGTCAAAATTTTAATATTTGCGTCCTCGCTACTTAATTTTGATGGCTGATTTTGTTCGTAATATTCACAAATTTCATAAAATTTATACATAATTTTATTTAGTGTGCGTAGATTTCCGCAACAAAGCTCATAGGCTTTTTCATAGTCTTTTTTCTGAAAATTTAGGTATTTATCGTAACCTTTTTGTCCTATTTTTCTTTGTAAATAAACTATGATTTCATTCGTGTTTGCACTTCCAAGCTCTATACTCTCCCAAATTCTAGTTTGAAAATAGTCCTTTGCTAACACATCTTCATTTTCAGTTTTATGAATCGTAAATAGAAATTTAAATAATCTTGTATCGGCCATAAGCCTTATTTTTTCGATCAATTCAGTAGGATAAAGTTGTGCTTCATCTAGGATAACGACTATTTGGTTTTGTAAAATTTCATCTTTATTTTTAAATTCTTTTGAGTAGTGTGCGACAAAACTTTCAAAATTATTTATATTATCAAGTTTATTTCCGTATATATCTTCACAAAGAGCTTCTATAAATGTAGCTTCGCTAAAAAAAGGATGTGGGAAAAAAATTAATTTTTTATCCTTTTGAAGATCAGAGGCTATCTTGTTTAGCAAAAAAGTCTTTCCACTGCCAGGCTTGCCATAAAAAAGTATAAGTTTTAATGGCTTTTTTAGAGCCGAGACGATCTTATTGTAACAAGTGATTGAGTTATCTAGATTAACAAAATCAGCTACTTCGTCTTCGTTGATAAAGATATCTTTTATATCTGTATAAATATTCTTGTTATTCATAGATCGTTTTAGAAAAACCTAAGTCTTTTAATGATTGATTAAGTGGCTTTTTTTTGTCAAAATCAACTACATGAGGAGTGATGACAAAGATAAGTTCTGTTGTTTTTATATTGTCTCTTGTGCTTTTAAAGACACCACCTATAAGCGGGATATCAGAAAGAAGAGGTACAGAAGTATTATTTTTACCCTTTGTCTGACCTATTAATCCACCAAGAATAATAGTATCACCGCTATCAACTTGAACAACAGTTGATAGCTTCTTTTGCACTGTATCTGGAGCAATCTCTCTTAACGCATTTTGTCTTGTGTCGTCTTCAGCATATTTAAAGTTACTAAGCGATGGATTGATTCGAAGCATGATTTTGTTGTTATCAGAAACTTCTGGTAGTAAATTTAATAATATGCCTATAAAAACAGAGTATTGTTTGTAAGTGGTTGTCAACCTATCGCTATTGCTGTTTCCATTGTCAGTCTTTTGTTGAACACGGTAGTTTATGTTATCACCAACTGAAATTAGAGCTTGTTGATTATTAAGTGTTGTTACTTTTGGGCTTGATATGACCTTTGTCTTTCCATTTGTCTCAAGAAAATTTATCATTCCATCAAGGCTAAAATTTAAATTAGCTGCAATATTTAATGTACGTCCAAATCCATCACTTAGGCTATTGCCTTTATTTGTCCAAGTAGCACTTGAGCTCGGATTATTTCTTGAATTACCAATGTATGTATTAAATCCAAGTTCAAATTTACTCCAATCAACGCCTTGCTTGTATTCATTATTTAACTCAACTGAAATAATAGAAACATCAATAATTACTTGTTTTTTTAGTCTTTTTTGCATTTCATCTATATATTTCTCGACACGCTTAAGTTGAGAAGGAGTGGCCGTAACAGTGATAAGTCCCGCATTTTGGTTTATAATAGGATCAGGTGCTGTAATATGTTCGCTACTATTATTTAAAATAGCTTTAAGCTCAGCATCTAGTTTTTCCCAAAAGTCAAACCTCTCAGTAGTTTTTATAAGGTTGCTTGAGCCTTGAGAACTATCATCTTGGGAATTATCGCTACTACTTGAACCACTAGAAATTTCAGATGGAGTAGCATCCACCGAAGCTTGGGTGACAGCAGTTCCTTCTCTAATAGAAGTTATATAATCTAGTTTAAAAATTTGAGTTTTTAAAGATGAAATTTTTAATACATTATTTGAAAACTCGTAGCTTAAATTTTTCTCACTTAAAAGCAGGTCAAAAACTTCGCTAAGACTCATATTTCTGATATTAACACCAAAAACTTTATCTTTTAGTTCTGTCTTGCTATAAGTATCCTTTGCAACAATACTAAAGTTACACATCTCTGAAAGCTGATTTAACACATCTACTAGCGCAACATCATCTGAAATTTTCATATTAAAATTCTTGCTTAAACAACTACTTTCATTGGCACTAGCATAATTCATATTTAAGCAAATAAGTGCACCTATTATTAATATTTTATTTAATTTTAATCTCAACATTTTTACTTCCATTTTTTAAAATTAGCTCTTGTTTTTCATCGCCTTTTACTAAAAAAACGCTGTTTCTAGTAATGTTGGCTATTTTGTAACCATCAACAATATCACCGACAGCATACCATTTGGAATCAATATTTGCTTTGTTTAATAAAATTGCTTTTAAACTAAGCCCTTTTGAAGCCTGAGTGATAATTGATAAATTTTGATCTGTTACCGTCTTGATAGGTTCTTGCTTAAAAGGATTTTTTATACTAGAAAGCTCAATATCGCTAAGACCGCTTCTTTTTTCCTTTATTTTTTCAAAAATTTTATCATAAGAATCCATTTCCTCTTGAAGCTGATTAGCAAAAGCAATATTTAAAAATAAAAAAGCCAATAAAATTTTTATTTTCATTAGTATTTCATTCCCCAAACAGATATTGAGATCTTAGCGCCAAGCTCTTTTTGGGTAGAATTTACATCCATTTTATGAAGATCAACTACTAGCTTTGATTCTTCAAGGCCATTTATATATGAAAGCATATCTTTAAAACCTCCCAAAAATGTCAAGTCAATATTTAAAATTTGCTCAATCTTTTGGAAATTTGGCTCTTTTATATCGCTTTTTAACTCTAAAATTTTTATATTATTTTGCTTTGCTAAAGATACGATATTGTCTAAGAAATTTGCCCAATTTTGATCGTTAAATAATAAAAACGATAGTTCTTTTAGCTTTGAGTCAAAATGAGCATTAAATTTTAAAACACTAGAATATTTGCCTTTAAGCGTTTCAAGTATTTTGGTCTCTTCATTTATTTTAAAATTTTTATCCCCACTAGGTGAGCTAGTTGATCTTAAATAATCTCTTGTTCTTGAAAGATCATTGCTAATTTTAGTATGCGCATTAAGTCTTTCATCATAAAAATCTTGCGATGGATCAAAGCAAAGCATATAAACAATATAAATAATAATTAAGGCTGAACCCAAAAAAATTATATTTGTTTCGCTTTGTTTTTTTGCGTCAAAATACTTATCTATTTTACTTAAAACGTCTTGTCTCATTGTCTAATCTCTATACTTATATTACTTTCATACTCGTTGTTTTGCCTATCTTCTTTAATTTTTTTTGTATTTACTGAATATTTAGGCATCTTGCTAATATCTTTTATTAGCTGCGTAATCCTTTTTTCATTATCGCTAACAACCGTTACGGTTAAATTTTTATCGTTATTTTTAATATTTGTTATAAAAACGCTATTGTTATTTATCATATCGGTAATTTCAAAAAGATTTAAACCTTTCATTACGTAATGATCTTTTTTATTTTCAATTTCTTGAAGCAACCCTTTTCTAAAATTTAACTTCTCTTCCTCTTTATCAGTTAATCCTTTTATATCATTTTGCTCTTTTTTTAGTCTTTCAAGAGTATTTCTTATTTGTGCTGCTTGTGCATTAAGAACATCAAGCTCATCGCTCAGTCTTTGCGAATCTGCCTCTAAAATACTACCAGCTATATAATTATAAAGTGGATAGGACATACTTAGGCAAAAAGCAGCAGCACATGTCAGTATAAATTTACCACTTTTTCTTTTTGTAAACGGATCAGGCCTAAGTAAATTTGAGAAGTTAAAATCGGCATTAAAGGCCTCTTTTTTATAAAAATTTGCATATAAAGCCATCATGTTATATCGTTCGCTAATAGCTAAATTTTTAGAATTTATTACAGTGCTTGTATTTAATTTCGTAGCATTTGTGCCAAGCTTTGTATTGATAAATTTTTCAAAACGCTCTATTTTATAGTCGCAGTCAATATAGATATTTTTTATATTTATGCTATAGATTCTATTGACAACATTTATCGTGTCATTTACGTAAAATATATAGTCCTCAAAAACAGTATTTAGATCGTAGCTAAAGCCTTCTTCATTGCTATCTAAAAGTCCTCTTGTCTTTAGGATATTCAAAAAGCTTTCTAGGCTTACTCTTTCACCACTTTGCTCTATAAATTTATCTTTTAGATAATTTAGTGTGTATCTTAAACCTCTTGATGTAAGGTATTCTCCATTTACATAAATGCTTATAAATGCTTCATCGGCCCTAAATGTCAAAAAACAATCACTCTGAGTGCTAGGAAGTAAACCTTTTTTATATATAGCACTATATAAGAGTGGCTCTACAACGACATAATCTATAAAAGGTACTCTTTTAGAAATATTTTTAAAAATTTTATTTATCGTTTCATTTGTAGCAATAAAAACATTAAAAATTCTATCTTCTTTTTCAACATTGCTTTCAAAATAAACTATTTTATAGTCAATCGCAGGATCAAGAGAGAGCTCTTCGTAAATTTTGATCGAGATATTATTTTCAATATCCTCATCATCTATTGTTCTTGAAATATTTATGGTAGCTGTTATTATATCTTTGTACTCGATATAAGATATAAAAAAGTCTCGCTTTAAAATATTCTTTGAAAGACTTAGTGTATCGACATTGCTATTAGAAAATCTAAAACCTTCATATTCATAAGGATCTAGCGTAACGATTGGATTATCGTTAATTTTTCTAAGCTTTAACATAAAAATTTACCTCATAATGCTCTAATTGGGCTGTATTTTAATATTTTTACAATAAAAAATCAATAACCAATTATTTTATTAAGGCTCTTTTCTTCTTTACTCCAGCCTTTTTTAACGATTACATCGAGTTTCAAAAAGACCTTTGATCCGGTTAAATTTTGTATTAACTTTCTTGCAAAAATTCCTATTCGTTTTATCGTTTCACCATTCTTACCGATGATCATACTTTTGTGAATTTCGCGCTCAGTGATGATGCTTGCAAAAATTTCAGTAATGCCAGGTTTTTCTTTTACGCTTTTTATGATCGCATCGCTAAGATATGGGATCTCATCGCTTAAATTTTCATAGATCGCTTCAAGTATAAATTCTCTAAAAATTTCCTTTTCATTTGTTGAAGTAAGAAATTCTGGATCGTAAAAGTACTCATGCTCTGGCAAAAGCTTGCAAATTTCATCAAGAAGCGGCTTTTTATAGGTTGGCTGCTTGGTGCTAAAAGTAAGAAGTGCTTCAAATTTATCTTGAAATTTTTGATACTGGGTGATCTTTTCAAGTACCTTTGTGTTCGAGCTCTCATCGACTTTTGTTAGTACTAAGATGTGCGGTTTTTCAGGATTTAGAGCTAGAAATTTCTCATAGTCGTCGGTATTATCGTGAATAGGCGCTAAAAATACGATAAGATCGCAGTCTCCCATCGATTTTATCGCTTGACTAATTAGTAGTTGATTTATCGCCTTGTTGCTCTCGTGAAGTCCTGGTGTGTCGGTGAAGATGATTTGATCTTCACCATTCATTACTATGCCATTTATCTTTCTGCGAGTTGCATTTTGTTTGTGCGAGACGATAGCGATCTTTTCGTTTAATAACGCATTTAAAAACGAGCTTTTGCCAGCATTTGTGCGTCCTATGATGCTAACAAAGCCTGATTTCAAAGTATATACCTCGCTAGATCTTGATCCTCAACCACGTCTTTTAGGCGCTCTTTTACGAGCTCTTTTGTCACATTTATCTTCTCGCCGCTCTTTTCGCTAGCCTCAAAGCTGATATCTTCTATCACACGCTCGATCACCGTATGAAGGCGTCTAGCACCGATATCTTCCATCTTTTCATTTGCCGCATGAGCGATCCTGGCTATCTCTTTTATTGCTTCATTGTCAAATTCTAGATCAACATTTTCGGTTGAGAGTAGGGCGATGTATTGTTTTAAAAGCGAATTTTTTGGCTGAGTTAAAATTTGATAAAGCGCGTCCTCATCAAGGCTATCAAGCTCGACCCTTAGTGGAAAACGGCCTTGAAGCTCTGGGATGAGATCGCTTGGCTTGCTTATATGAAAGGCACCAGCCGCGATAAATAAAATATGATCTGTCTTTAAATTTCCAAATTTGGTATTAACATTTGAGCCCTCAACGATAGGCAGCAAGTCTCTTTGCACACCTTCTTTGCTAGGATCTTGCCTATTTGAGCTACCTGAGCCAACGGCCACTTTATCGATCTCGTCTATAAAGATGATGCCCTCGTTTTCAGCTCTTTTTAAAGCCTCAGTTTTTACGCTCTCAAGGTCTAAAATTTTATCATTTGCCTCACTTTGAAGAGCTTTTTTAGCGTCTTTTACCTTCATCTCTTTTTTGATATTTTTGCCGCCGATACCAATTATCTTTATAAAGCTCTCTTGCATCTGCGCCATATCAGGTGGCACGTTTGAGCCGGCTTCAAGTGGGTTTTGCTGCACTTCTATCTCGATGCTTAGCTCGTCAAGCTCGCCGTTTCTTAGCCTATTTAGCATCTTTTCATAGCTCTTTGAATACTCGGCCTGTTTCTCTTCGCTAGCCCCTTTTGGAAGTGGTGGAAGTAGCTTTGAGACGATCTTTTCTTCGATATAGGCGTTGATTTTATCTTGATTTTTCTCGCTTTGCTCATTTTTTACGAGATTATATGATGCCATAGCAAGGTCTCTTACCATGCTTTCAACATCACGACCAACAAAGCCAACCTCAGTATATTTACTAGCTTCAACCTTGATAAATGGCAGACCCATCATCTTTGAAAGACGCCTTGCGATCTCAGTTTTGCCAACGCCAGTTGAGCCGATCATCAAGATATTTTTTGGCATGATGTCATCTTGCAAGCTTTTTTCAAGCTTCATACGGCGGTAGCGGTTGCGAAGTGCGATCGCTATGATCTTTTTGGCGTCCTTTTGACCGATCACATAGTCATCTAAAAATTTAACAATTTCTCTTGGTGTTAAGTTCATTTTCTCTCTTATTCTAAAACATAAGTTTTGATGTTTGTATTTGTATAGATGCAAATTTCGCCGGCAATCTTAAGGCTCTCTTTGACTAGCTCCTCTTCGTCGATATCGGCAAATTTATCTAAAGCACGGGCCGCTGAAAGTGCGTAGTTGCCACCACTTCCGATAGCTGCTATCTTACCATCTTCTGGCTCTACAACATCCCCGGTACCACTAAGTAAGAAAATTTTATCCCTATCAAGCACAAGCATCATCGCTTCAAGCTTTCTTAGATACTTGTCTTTGCGCCACTCTTTGCTAAATTCTATCACCGCCTTTAGCAAATCACCCTTTGTGTGCTCTAAATTTTTCTCAAACATATCAAAAAGATTAAACGCATCAGCAGTGCTGCCAGCAAAGCCAGCTAGGACTTTACCGTTATGAATTTTACGAATTTTTACGGCATTTCCTTTTAAGACGGTGTTGCCAAAGCTCACCTGTCCGTCGCCGCCGATAACCGCTTTATTTTTGCCTTTGTAGGCTAAGATGGTTGTCGCATGAAACATCTACTCTCCTTGCACATCAACCTTCAAGCTCGCATTTATCGAGTGTTTAAGCTTTACATGAACGTCATAAAGGCCGACTGCTTTTAGGTGAGTGTCCATGTCAATCGCTTTTTTCTCGACAACTAAATGATGCGTTTTTTCAAGCTCTGCTGCGATCTCTTCTTTTGAAACTGAGCCAAAAAGTGAGCCATTTGCACCAAGAGTTTTCTTGATGACAACTGTCACTTTTTCAAGCTCTTCTTTAAGTTTTTCTAAATTTGCGATCTCGTATTTTAGCTCTTCAGCCTTTCTTTTTTGGGCTGCTTCATATTGGCGAAGAACGTCTGGAGTAGCTGCTTTTGCAAAGCCTTTGCCAATTAAGAAGTTGTTGCCATAGCCGTCTTTTACCTCTTTTATCTCGCCAGCTTTGCCAAGTCCTTTTACATCTTTTATTAATAATACTTTCATTTTTTTCCTTTTAAATTTTATTTTTAGTCAAATTTTCGCCCATTTTTGCGTGCGATGATGAAGCGAAGCGCGTTTAGTTTGATAAATCCAGCTGCATCTTTTTGATCATAAACGCTATCTTCTTCAAATGTGCAGTATGCCTCGCTAAATAGATTATCATCTTTGCTGTTTCTGCCAAGGATAGTCACGTTGCCTTTATAAAGCTCAACTTTTACAGAGCCATTTACATGCTCTTGGCTCTTATCAATGAGAGCTTGGAGCATATTTCGCTCAGGTGACCACCAGTAGCCGTTGTAAATTAGCTCGGCGTATTTTGGCATGATCTCATCTTTTAAGTGAGCTGCGCCGCGGTCAAGCGTGATGCTCTCTATTGCTCTGTGAGCTTTTAGCATTATCGTGCCACCAGGAGTTTCGTAGCATCCGCGACTCTTCATACCAACAGAGCGGTTTTCTACGATGTCAAGTCTGCCTATACCGTGTTTTGCGCCAAGGCGGTTTAGCTCGGTTAAAATTTCAGCTGGGCTCATTTTTTTACCATTTATACTAACTGGATCGCCTTTTTCATAGCCAATCTCGATGATCTCGCTCTTATCTGGAGCATCTTTTGGGCTTACCGTCCATCTCCACATATCATCTTCTGGTGCGTGACTTGGGTCTTCAAGTACTAGACCTTCATAGCTTATGTGAAGTAAATTTGCATCCATTGAGTATGGGCTTTTGCCTGGTTTTTTGGTGATATCTATGCCGTTTTTCTCAGCGTATGCCAAAAGTTTTTCACGGCTATTTAGATCCCACTCGCGCCATGGAGCGATGATAGTTAGATTATCGCCAAGTGCGTAGTATCCAAGCTCAAAGCGAACTTGGTCGTTGCCTTTGCCTGTTGCTCCATGGCTTACGCCATCAGCACCAACAAGTCTTGCGATCTCACTTTGGCGTTTTGCTATAAGTGGGCGAGCGATCGATGTACCAAGCAGATACTCACCCTCGTAAACTGCATTTGCTCTAAACATTGGAAATACATAATCGCGTACAAATTCTTCTCTTAAATCTTCAATAAAAATGTTTTCAGGCTTCACGCCAAGCGCTAGGGCTTTTTTGCGTGCAGGCTCTAGCTCTTCGCCTTGTCCGATGTCAGCCGTAAATGTGACTACTTCGCAGTTGTATTCATCTTGAAGCCATTTTAAAATAATGCTTGTATCAAGTCCGCCAGAGTATGCCAAAACCACTTTTTTTACGTTTTTTTTCATAGCTCTTCCTTTTGTTTAAATGGTCGTATTTTAGCCTAAATTGATTAATTTTTAATAAATTAATTTAATGAATAATTTAAGATTTTACTAGAAATTTTTACAAAAAAGGTTATTGTTTAAAATTATGATAATTAATATTATTTTTATATACACTTTGTTAAATTTTTTGGTTTTAAAATTTAACAAAGGAATAGTCATGGGAAAAACAAAATTTATTGCCATTTGCCTTAGTGTTTGTGTGGCAAATTCACTCTTTGGAGCAGAGCATAAAGACAATAACGAAACAAGACTTGATGGTGTTGTAGTAAGTGCAAGTGGCTTTTCGCAGCAGATCAAAGAAGCACCCGCGAGCATAAGCGTGATAAGTGGCGATGAGCTTACAAAAGATAGCTTTACTTCACTCCACTCTATCGCCCAAAAAGTACCAGGTGTAAATGTTGTTGGCGGCGAAGACGGGGCAGCTAGCGGTATCTCGATACGTGGTATGGAGAAGTCTCAAACGCTAGTTTTAATTGATGGTAAAAGAGTAAATTCAAGCAGCGCAAATCCAAAGGGCGGAGCAGGGGATATGAACTCAAATTTCATCCCACCAGCTGAAGCGATCGAGCGTATAGAGGTCATCCGTGGTCCTATGAGCTCGCTTTATGGTAGCGACGCAGTTGGAGGCGTTATAAATATCATTACCAAAAAGGACTTTTCAAAATTTAGCGGCAATGTCGGCATCTCAACCACTATAAACACGCATAAAGGCATAGGTAATGGCAGACAGGGTGATTTTTATCTAAATTTACCTCTTTATAAAGACCTTTTTGCGCTTCAGCTTTGGGGATATAAAAAGCTAAGGGACGAGGATAATTACAAAGGCGGTTATCAAAAGAGCGATAAGAGAAATTTAAGCGCAAAGCTTTGGATCACTCCAGATGAACACAATAAATTTTTCATCCTTGGCTCAAATGAAAAGCACGACTACTCGCGCACCGTTGGCAAAACAGCCACTATAAAGACAAATAAGGTTTTAAACGCTTATGACTACGAAAAAAAGAGCTATGGTGTGGGCTATCTTGGCGAATTTGATAACCTAAATGCCGATATCAGCTACATTTATGACCAGACACAAAGAACGAGCCTTTTTGACAAATTTATACCTGCAAAAGCCAAAAATCACAACTTTAACTCAAAATTTACAACCTTTCTTGGTGCTCACGCACTAACTTTTGGCTATGACTTTAGCAAGCAAAATGTTGGCACGACCTTCATCGTCTCAAACGCCTCAAAAAATGGCCTCGAAAGTCCAAAAAGCTACTCGATGAGTGAGCATGCTGGATTTATCGAAGATGAGTGGCAAATTTTAGAAGAGAAGCTATTTTTAACGCTTGGCTCAAGGCTTACGCACAACGAATTCTTTGGCAACCACCTCTCGCCAAGAGCCTACCTAGTCTATAACGCTACAGATACGCTAAGTCTCAAAGGTGGCGTAGCGACTGGCTATAAAACGCCAAATGTCAATCAAATCTCCCCGGAAGTAGGCACTATTCAAAATGCTTGGAAAATAGTTGATTTTGGAAACAAAGATCTAAAGCCAGAAAAAAGTATAACTTACGAAGTTGGTGCATATTATGACAATCAGGCTGATTTTAGAGGCTCGGTAATGTTTTTTAAAAATGAATTTAAAGACAAGATCCTAGATACTGATGGCAGCAACGTCAATAAAATTCCTGCCTTTGGCACTTGCCCAAATGCACCACATATTACTTGCCCTGGCTGGGGAACTTACTTTAACATAGAAGGTGCAACTGTTTGGGGAGTGGAGTTAAGCGGAGACTACGACATCCTTTCAAACTTAAATTTAAGCTCAAACTACACCTATAACAAATCAAAGATAAAAACTGGCAACCCAACTATAAATACGCCAAGAGGCCCTATGAAATTTAGTGAGACAAATCTTGGTAGACTTGATGCAAAAAGCCTAACAGCAACCCCAGAGCATGCATTTCATGCAACACTTGCTTATAAACCAATTAAGAGTGTAAAAACATTCTTCACCACAAACTATGAGAGCAAGCTTACTAGTGTGAAATTTGGCCCTGGCAATAAAGTGAGTGAAAATAATAAAAATTTACTCACATTTGATACAGGCGTAAGCTGGGATGCAAACAAGCATCTAACGCTTAGCCTAAATGCTTACAACATCTTTGATAAAGTAAGATACGATGAGGCGCTAGCAGACGACGGCAATTACTACTGGTATCCGCAAGAAGGCAGGAGATTTTGGTTTAAGGTCGCTGCAAAATGGTAAGAGTGTTTAAATTTTTGCTTTTTACGCTTGGCGTGACGCAGGCTTTGCACGCAGGACCTAGTCAAACGCCTGAGCCACTTAGCCAAAAAGCTGCTAGCAAATTTGAAATTTCAACCTTTAAAATGAGTGCAAATGATGAAATTTATAAAATTTTCACAGCCAAGCTAAAGGGGCAAAATGAGTTTAAAAATGTGCTTTTCTTACTTGATGCAAACGCCCAGTTTAACATGCTTTTAAATGAATTTGATGGCAAGGCTGCACCACTAATAATAGGCATAGGATATGATACAGACAAAAGCTACGAGGTAGAAAAACGCACAAGAGATCTCACGCCAAAGGCAGATGGCGAGGAGTTTAGTAAGGGTGGTGGCGCAGATGCGTTTTACCACTTTTTAACTAAAAATTTGGTACCGCTAATTGATCAAAAATTTAACGTGCATGGCAGCCAAAAAAGCCTTTATGGTCACTCTTTTGGCGGGCTTTTTACGCTCTATGCCTTGCTTAAAAACGAGGGCGTATTTTCGAATTTCTTTATCGCTTCGCCATCTCTTTGGTGGGGCGAGTCTGAAATTTTAAAGCAAAATGTGAGTGAGGGTAAATTTAAAGAGAAATTAAAAGCTAAATTTGTCTTTCTTAGCGTTGGCGAGCTTGAAAAAAGAAAGGGCAAGACTGACAAGCCTGGCACTTTAAAGGCGAGCGATCTAGCCCAAATTTTAAAACAAAGTGGCGTAAATTTTCACTTTGAGTTTTACAAAGGGCAAACGCACGGCAGCGTCATACCTCTAAATTTAAAAGAGCTTTTAAAATATCTAAAGGATTAAAAATTTAAGGCTATTTTTGTTAAAATCCGCCGCATGAGAGTAGATAAATTTTTAAACGTAGTAAATATCACCAAAAGGCGTACCGTTAGCGAAGATATGTGCAAAAGCGGCGTTGTGAGCATCAATGGCGTGCAAGCAAAAGCGGCAAAAGATGTTAAGGTTGGCGATGTGGTTAGTATCAAATTTCTAACGCGCGAGGCGAGATACGAGGTGCTAGCGATCCCAACTACAAAAAGCATACCAAAAAGCGCTCAAAGCGAATATGTAAAAGAGCTTTGATGGTTTTTGAGCTTTTAGAAAATGAGCTTAACGAGCTTGTGCGGGTGCTGCCAAAAAGTGGTGTGGTGCTACTAAGCGGCGATCTAGCAAGTGGCAAAACAACGCTTGCAAAGGCGATCATCAAGGCTCATGGCATAGATGAGAGCGTGACGTCGCCGACATTTTCTTTGATGCAAATTTATGGTAAAGATATCTACCACTACGATATTTACCAGATCGGTTTTGATGGGATGGCAAAAAATGGTCTTTTTGAAAATTTGTTTGAAGAGGGGCTTCATCTAGTAGAGTGGGGCGATGAAAATTTAGAAAAAGCTCTAAAGAAAAACGGCGAGAGCTATACGTTAGTAAAAATTTCTCCTAGCAAAAACGGCAGAAAATACGAGGTTATAAGTGCATAAACTAGAAGTAAAAGATCTAAAAAAGACGATTAAAAAAACTGAGATCATAAAAGGCATATCTTTAGAGGTAAATAGCGGCGAAGTCGTGGGGCTCCTTGGGCCAAATGGTGCTGGAAAGACGACTACTTTTTATATGATCTGTGGGCTCATCTCACCAACTAGCGGAGATGTCTTTTTAAATGATGAAAAGATCACAAACGTCCCACTTCACAAAAGAGCACACCTTGGTATTGGCTATTTGCCGCAAGAATCAAGCATATTTAAAGAGCTAAGTGTCGAAGAAAATTTACTTCTTGGTGCTGAAATTTTAAATCAAAGCGAAGAAGAGATAGCAAAAAGAGTAAATGAGATGCTAAATATGCTAAATATCGAGCCTATCCGCCTAAGAAAGGGTGTTAGCCTAAGTGGTGGCGAGCGCAGACGCTGTGAGATCGCTAGAAGTCTCATCATAAAGCCAAAATTTTTGCTGCTTGATGAGCCATTTGCAGGTGTTGACCCGATCGCAGTTAGCGACATCCAAAGTATCGTTAGAGATCTTAAAAAGCTAGGCATCGGCGTTTTGATAACTGACCACAACGTCCGCGAGACGCTAGCCATTTGCGACAGAGCTTACGTAATCAAAGATGGCTCACTTCTAGCAAGCGGCAGTGCGAGTGAAGTGGCAAACAACAAGCTCGTTAGAACGCACTATCTTGGCGAAGAATTTAAGCTACTTGAGTAGATGATGCTAAGGCAAAAGCAAACTTTAGCGCCAAAGATCAAACTAAACCAAACACTGCGAAGCTGGCTTCCCATCCTTCAAAGTGGGCTTGATGAGCTAAAAGAGACGCTTGAGCCTTTTATAAAAGACAATCCATTTGCCACGATCGAACATAAAAATTTAGAAAAAAGCGAAAAAAAACGAAATTTTTTTGAGCAGGTTAGTAGAAATTCTGTTAGTGAGAGCATCGAGGCTTTAAGCATCTACAAAGAAAGCCTCTATGAAAAGCTAATTAGTCAAATCAATCCGCCACTTTTTCCCACGCAAAAGTCTCAAAATATCGCGTATAAGATCATTGAGTGCTTAGATGATGAGGGCTATTTTTCTTATGATGATGAAATTTTTGCGGGCTTTAATGAGAGCGAAGTGGAGCGAGTTAGGGCGAGATTTGCCTACCTTGAGCCATGTGGCGTTGGTGCAAAGGACGTAAAAGAGAGCTTTTTATTTCAGCTAAGTGAGGCAGAGGCAAGCGATGAGATCATAGAGTGCGCGAAAAAGATCATCTTAAATTTTGAAAATATAGAAAAACTTAGAAAGCTAAAATTTTACAACGACGCGCTAAAGATCATAAAAAAATTTAAAAATCCACCGGCCATTGAGTATCTTGAAGATGAAAAAGAAGCAGTGCCTGACATCTTCGTGCTAAGCACAAGTAGTGGCATAAGTGTACAGATAAATGATGAGTACTATCCAGAAATTTTGGTTGATACCGATGGATTAGACGAGAAAGAGGCCTTTGTAAACTCACGTATAAAAGAGGCGAGCGAGCTCATAGACGCCCTTGAGATGAGAAAAGCGACGCTTTATAAGATAGGGCTCATGATAGTTGAGTATCAGTATGACTACTTTTTGGGTGGTGACATAAAACCTATGAAGCTAAAAGACCTAGCAGACGAGCTTGGGCGCAACCCATCAACCATATCAAGAGCGATCGCAAACAAATATCTAAGCTGTTCAAGAGGCACGGTCGCACTTAAAAATTTCTTTGCAACTGGCTTTGACGAGGAGACTTCAAATGCTGCGATAAAAGAATTTTTACTAGAGCTCATTAAAGGTGAAGACCACAAAAAGCCACTTTCTGATCTAAAAATCCAAGAGCTAATCCAAGCTAAATTTAACATCCAAATCGTTCGCCGAACTATCACAAAATACCGCAAAATTCTAAACATCGGCAGCTCAAGCCAGCGAAAAAGAGTCTATCAGATAAACGGCTAACTACCACTCATTTACAGCAAAAAGTATGGCCTTACACATCTGTGTAAAAAGCTCGTTACTAAGCTCTTCGTACTCTTTGCCATGTTTTTTATATTGTGCCATGCCTGCTGCATCGTCGTTCCAAGAGCCCATACCACCAAAGACATCAGCCAAGCTTGCTATAGTTAAATTTTTCTTTGGCATAAGCGGCGCATCAAATATCTTAATGACTGATTTTGCGGTAGAGTTTAAAAAGCCAAGCAACAACAATGGCGCATATGTTAAACATTTCACCATTCATTTTTGCTCTCTTTAATAGCTCTATGGTAAGCCGTGCTCTAGCCAACCATCACAAAATTTTCTTGATTTTTAAAGTATGGTTTTAGACTCTCATAAGCAGATTGAATATTTTTAAATTTCTTTGCGTATTCTTCTTGTATGAGAGGATTTTTGTTGGCGTGCCTGTCTGGGTGATAGATATTTACGAGTGAAAGATAACTTTGTCTGATAGTTTCAAAGTCATCATCTTTTTTACAACCTAAAATCCCAAAATTTTCCTCAAGTAAATTTGCAAGCACAGAAAATCTACTTACAAATTTAGATGAGCTTTTTATTTTTATGCCTTGTTTAAAGGCTTTGTAGTCTTTTTCATCATAGATAAAATTTACGCTAAATTTTGGGTAGCTTCTTTTGTAGAGTAGTTTGTTTAATGTGTTTATGTCGTTGTCATTTGAGATGGTGATATTTAAAAAATCATCATTTTTGCTAAAAGTAACATTACTTTTTATCAGACTCTCGCTGATGTAGCTAGCAAAGTCTCTGCAAAGTGCATCTTTTAGTTCAAATTTGACTTCATTTTTTACAAAATTTACGTTTAGGCTAATGACTGGAGTTAGGGTATTTTTTTGAACAAAGCCAAGCTTTATGGTTTTATAGTTTGCAAAACGAATATCAAGCTTATCATCGCTTTGCTTTTCATAAAGTTTTTTTATAAATTTTAAAAAGCACTTGCGTTGCGGGATCTCGCTCTCTTCATAAAACGAAATAACCTTATTTTTATTAGATAAAATTTTTGTAAAATTTCTGCTTATCATATCTCTAAGCTCACGAAACAAAGTGTCATTATCAGTTAAAATGCTTAGAGATTCTAATGTTTGCGTAACTTTCATTGCCTACTCCACATAAAATATTACATGTTTTAGCAATAAGCATTCCAAATTTATATTTTTCTTATATCTTGGCCTTTAATGTAATCTGCAAATTCGTTTTTTAGCTTATTTTCTTTATATGAGATCGCCTCTTCTTTTGTATGAGAAACGGCTTCTTTTTGAGTTTTTTTGATCTCACCTTGCTCTTTAGTAAGTTCTTTTTTTATCTCTTTTAAACTATCGAAAAAATCATTCATCTTTGCTCCTTTTATTTTTATTGGATTTTACTAAAACAGTTATAAAATTAAAATGAATACAATTTTTCTTTAAGGAAAGTTTGGCTAATATCTCGACTTAACTTTCTTGTGCGCTCGTAGCTCAGCTGGATAGAGCATTTGATTGCGGTTCAAAAGGTCAGAGATTCGAATTCTCTCGGGCGCACCATCTTTTTAATTCTTAATGACAAACTTCATGATTTTTATAGTAAAATAAGCAAAAAAATTAAAAGAGAAAAAATGGATTTTCAAAATATTCAAAAACAAATTTCGGTACTAAAAGAAAGTTTGACAGCATTAGAACAAAATAGTGAGCACGAGATCGGGTTAGCAGTTGGGGTTGTTGAGTTTAATAAAAACGCTGATGAACTTAAAAAAAAGCTTACAAATTTAAAAGGTGAAAGCGATTTCTTTAAAAGTGTCTTCAACACAGAGGACTATTATGAAAACATTAGTACTTATTTGGAGCAGATAAAGAGAAGCTTAAATTATAAAATTGAGAAAAATGGTGTGAGCTTTAAGGCAAATGAAAATTTGCAAGAAAGCTATGTTGCCATTTTAAATATAATAGAAATTTTAGTAGCAGAGTATCAAATACAAAATAAAAATAAAGCGAAAAATCTCTTTTCTAGGACAACAGATACTACTCAAATAAAATCACTACTTGCAGAGCTAAATACTCTACAAGAGCGTATACATAATGTTTTGCATATTCATTCTAGAATAGTTTCAAATGTTATTTTGCAAAATTTTAAGATAATTTATACGTTCTTTTATAATTGTATTAAGGCTGCAAAGCAACGCAAGGATGAGCTTTTGCTAGTGGAGATCGCGGGTATAACTGACAAGATAATAACTATGATAAAACCAGTCTTTAGTGCAAAAATTTTAAATACAAATGAACTTATTTATCATTACTTGATCTTTGAGCTAAAAGAACTAAAAGCTTGTGCGATAGGCGAGGAGCTAGTTTAAAATTTTATCAATTATCTCTTTTGCTCCATTTGGCAAAAGGATCTCTTTTAGAGCTTTACTGCTTTTGTTTAGATCAAAATTTTCTATCATGCTTATAACTTCGTCTTTGTTTAAAATTTCTCTATTTTGCAAACAAATTTCAGCAATGCCTTTATCTTTTAAAAATTTAGCGTTATAAAACTGATGATTACCAGCAGCATAAGGAAATGGCACAAAGATAGATGGCAAAGCATTTGCGCAAAGCTCCCAAAGTGAGCTAGCTCCTGCTCTTGATATGGCAAGGTCAGCCTTGCTCATCTTATTTTCTATCTCTTTACTAAATTCAAAAATTTCTAAATTCGTTTCATTAAAGCCAAGTTCATCATATCTTTTTTTAAGTTCATCAAAGCCGTTTTTACCACATTGATGAATTATATTTATGCCTTTTTCTTTAAGATATGGAGCTAAATTTATAGCTAGTTCATTTATCGCTTTTGCGCCTTGCGAGCCGCCTAAAAACAAAATAGTCTTTAGCTCCTCTCTCATTCTTGCACTATCGAAAAATTTCTTTGCCACAGGGTAAGGGTAGGGCGAAGCTTCATCATAAGAGCTAAAAAAGCCTTTCGCGTAGGGCTTTAAAATTTTATTTAATTTGCCCATTACAGCATTTTGTTCGTGGATAAAAAGCGGCACTTTTGAGATAATGGCTGCAATAGCCGCTGGAGCTGCTGAGTAGCCTCCTACGCTAATTACTGCCTTAACGTTATTTTGCTTAAAAATTTTTCTACATTTTAGAGCAAGATTTACGATATTTGTTAGTGATTTTAGCTTAGCAAAGCCTCTTTTATTTACCACACCACTGCTTGGTAAAAAAAATTTTTGTAAAAAATTCTCGTCATTTTCAAACCAAAATTTATCTTGACCACTAGTTGAGCCGATAAATATAGGCTTAATATCTCGTCTATTTAGCTCCTCGCAAAAGCTTCTTGCGATCGCTAAATGTCCACCAGTGCCTCCACCGCAAATAACAATCATAATTTTGCCCTTTTACTAACCATCAAAACCATGCCGATACCGATACAAATCGCAAGCACGGAGCTACCGCCGTAACTAAGAAATGGCACAGCAATACCCTTAATAGGCGTGATCGACGTGATGCCATAGCTATTCATTAAAAACGAAAACGATAAGATAAGCCCGACACCAAGCGTAAATAGATGATAGACCTTATTTTCGCTTCTGGCTGAAATTCTAAAAATTCTATAAAGTAGCGTTATAAATATAGCTACGATACACAAAATACCAAATACACCGACCTCTTCAGCGATACCAGCTAATACAAAGTCAGTATGAACCTCGCTTAAAAAGCCAAGCTTAAAGATACCAGCACCAAGCCCTTCGCCGAAAAATTCGCCATGCTTTATAGCGTTTAATGAGTGAGAAATTTGATATGGCTCTGGTGCATCAGCCACTCTTAATACATCTGCAACGCTATCAGGCAAGAAAGAAAGCACCATATTTTGTATCGTACCCCACCATGACTTTATACGTAAAATTCTATGCTCAGAGCTGATTATCGCTACTGTCATAACAAAAGCAGCTCCTAAGATACCGATGCTAAAAAGTCTCGCACTTGCTCCTGCAAAAAGCGCCATCGTCACAAATGTAAGTGCTAGCACGACCACTTGACCAAGGTCATTTTGCATAACAGCAATAAGAAAGATAGCAACACCAAAAAGAATAATATAAGGCATAAGTATCTTAATCTCATCTAGCAGGGTCCTTTTGCCTTCACTAAATTTTCTAGTAAAACTCCAAGCCAAGAAGTAGACAAAACCGATTTTAAAAAACTCAACTGGAGCTAGCGAAAAGCCAGGTAGCCTGATCCAACGCCTAGCACCACCAGCGTCAGTCACCATTGAAGCTGGCAATGCATGCATTAGCCCCATGGCGATACCGCAAGATATAAGAAGGCCAAACCCTATCCAAACAAGCGTTTTTTCAGGATTGAGCCTAGAAAGCCACCACATAATGAAAATTCCGATACAACCAACAATAAACTGGCGGATGAAAAAGTGAAACTCGTCGTAATTAAAAAATAAAACTGTAAAAACTGGCAAAGATAGTGAAAAAATAATGCTTATAGCGATCAAAGTCGAACAAAGGTAGAAAATGATCTTATCAACTGCCAAAATTTAACTCCAAGTTTAAAAAGTGCCAAAGTATAATAAAAAACGGCTTACAAAGATATTATTTGCTATAATTGCAGGCTTTAAGGAAGGGCATGAAGATAGGTATATTTGACTCAGGACTTGGCGGGCTGAGCGTCTTAAATGAAGCTTTAAGTAAGCTTAGCGAGCATGATTTTTTATATTACGCAGACGTTAAAAATGTCCCGTATGGACAAAAAAGCAGGGATGAGATCTTAAAATTTAGCTTTGATGCGGTGAAATTTCTCATAGAAAATGGCGCAAACGCCGTTGTAGTAGCTTGTAACACAGCAACAAGCGTGGCGATAAAAGAGCTTAGAGCAAATTTAAATGTACCTATAATCGGCATGGAGCCAGCCGTAAAAAAGGCGCATGACTTAAGCCATAATGATGCCTTAAAAACGCTAGTCATAGCCACGCCAGTCACCGTAAATGGTGCAAAACTAAAAGAGCTGATCGCAAATTTACACGCAAAAGATAAGACTGAGCTGCTCGCTCTACCACGCCTTGTAAATTTTGCTGAAAATGGGGAATTTGACACCGAGAATGTGAAATCATATCTAAAAGAAGAGTTAGCTAAATTTGATCTAAATAAATTTGGTTTTTTAGTGCTTGGCTGCACACACTTTAACTATTTTAAAGATAGCCTAAGAGAAATTTTGCCACCAAATATAAGCATAATTGATGGCAACGAAGGGACAATAAATCGCCTTATAAGTGAGCTTGGACTAAAAATTTCTACTTTAGATCAAGCCCCAAAAGTTAGATTTTTCTATTCTGGCAATGAAGTATTCAGTAAATTTGAGCTAGATAAAATTTCAAGAAATTTAACTCATCTAGAAAAGATGAGGGCGATTTGCTAGGCTAAATCTAACTAAATACCACAAATAAAAATTTTATAAAATACACTAAATTTTACATATTTTTATATGTATTTAGGCTTTTCTCTGCTTTATTATATAGATAGCACTTATTACTGCAACAACAGCCAAAAGAGCGATTGTGATTATTAAAAGTGTCTGTTTGCTAGGATTTGAGCCTATAAAATAGCCAACTCCAAGCAAAACAGCACACCAAATCCCAGCTCCTAGCGTGGTAAATAGACAAAATCTAAATATATTCATCTTAGCAAGTCCGGCTGGTAGGCTGATGTATTGACGAATGCCAGGAATCAGACGTGAGTTAAATGTAGAAATTTCACCGTGTTTATTGAAAAATGCCTCAAATTTATCCATTTTTTCGTGAGTGATTCCCACAAATTTGCCGTATTTTAAAACTATCTCACGTCCAAAAAAGTAGCAAAGATAATAGTTAAAAATAGCTCCAAGTAAGCTACCAAGCGTACCTGTAAGAAAGGCCAAAAATAAACTCATTTCACCTTTATGTGCCAAATAGCCAGCAGGTATCATTGCGATCTCGCTTGGAAATGGAAAAAACGAGCTTTCTAAAAACATCATCACAAATATGCCAGCATAACCCCAGCTACTTACGCTCGCAACTATAAAATCAATAACATCATGTAGCATTTAAATTCCTGAAAAATTTTAAAGTGAGCCATTTTAGCAAAGCATAGCTTAAGCTTTTTGACAAAAATAAAGAGAGTTTATAGCTTATTAAAACAAGATGAAAGTAGAAATAAAATAGGGCGAAAGCTCGCCCCATTTTTAAAATGCAGGTATAACTTCGCCTTTATAGCGAGTGATGATGAAATTTTTAGTATCAGGGCTAAGTACCGCATCAACTAAAGCTTTGATCTTAGGGTTATTTTCATTGCCAGCCTTTGTGACGATGATATTAGCGTAAGGACTATTGGCGTCTTCAAGCAAAAGTGCGTCTTTTGCCACGCTCATACCAAGGTCAAGGACGAAATTTGTGCTAATAGCAGCGATATCGACATCATCAAGCGTTCTTGGTATCTGAGCACCCTCAAGCTCTACAAATTGTAAATTTTTAGAATTTTTAGTTATGTCATTTATAGTTGCAACTTTCACATTTTTATCGATCTCGATAAGGCCAGCTTTTTCTAAAATTCTAAGTGCTCTATTGCCATTTGATGGATCGTAAGCGATCGCAACTTTTGCACCATCTTTTAACTCTTTTATGTTTTTTATCTTTTTAGAGTAAAAGCCAAGTGGCTCGACATGGACATTTGCAACACTTACAAGATGCAGGCCCCTAGCCTTGTTTTGCTCCTCAAGATATGGCAAATGCTGAAAGAAATTTGCATCCAAACTGCCATCTTCTGTGGCGACATTTGGGATAGAGTAGTCTGAAATTTCAGAGATAACAAGGTCGTAGCCTTTATCTTTTAGCTTTGGCTTTACAAATTCTAAAATTTCAGCGTGTGGTACTGGTGAAACGCCAACTACGATAGTGTGGTCCTTGTCGGCTGCGTGAAGGCTTAGAGCAACTAAAGATGCGGTTAAAAGTTTGATAAATTTCATTGTTTTTCCTTTTTTGTTTGGTCTAAGCGACGCTAAAAAGGTAAAAGCTTTCACGTCGCTTATTTAAAATTTTAATTAAAATGCTGGAAGAATCGCGCCGTTGTATTTGATCTCGATAAATTTCTTAACTTCTGATGAGTTTATAGCCTTATCAAGAGCCTTTATTTTAGGGCTATTTTCGTTGCCAGACTTTACTACAACGTAATTTACATATGGGCTATTTTTGCTTTCAAGCACAAGTGCGTCTTTTACTGGATTAAGATTAGCATTTAGAGCGTAATTTGTGTTGATAACTGCAATAGTAACGTCATCAAGCGTTCTTGGCACTTGAGCAGTCTCGATCTCTTCAAATTTAAGCTTTTTAGGGTTATCAACTATATCAAGCGGAGTTTTTAGTGGATTATCGTTTAGCTTAATAAGTCCAGCATTTGCAAGGATATCTAAAGCACGGCTTTCATTTGTCGGATCATTTGGGATAGATACGGTCGAACCATCTTTTAGATCTTTGATGTCTTTTATCTTTTTAGAATAAACTCCCATTGGCTCAAGATGAACGCCAACTGTTTTTATAAGATGAGTACCTTTGTTTTTGTTAAATTCGTCCAAATATGGAAGGTGTTGAAAGAAATTTGCATCTAAATCGCCATCTTCTGTTGCAAGATTTGGCGTGGTGTAGTCGTTAAATTCTTTAATTTCAAGCGTATAGCCATCTTTTGCCAAAATAGGCTTTACCACCTCTAAAATTTCAGCATGTGGGATAGGTGTAGCACCAACGATTATTGTTTTTGATTTATCAGCTGCATTTGCACTTACACTAAGACCAAGAGCAACCAAAGAAGTAAGAAGTAGTTTTTTCATTTATTATCCTTTTAAAATTTGCCAAGCACCAAAAAAGGATAAATTTAAGCTAGAGGTTTAAATTTCTTTTTAAGCGCTTAAGCTAGTTCTAAGCACTTAAAAAGAAATTCTGTGCTTAGAGATTAGTCTTTCGACAACGCGTTTTTTACTAGGCGGCACATGTGGCACATATCTGATTTCATCTTTTATCCTTTCAGCTAAAAATTAATTCGGGCAATTTTAAGGAAAAAAGCTTAAAATCAGATAAAAACAAAGGCCTATTTTTTAGAAATTTTATATAAGTAGTTACCTAAAACTTGAAAAATTTGAACCATAATGATAAGAATAACCACGGTGTAAAGCATGATATCTGGGCGAAATCTTTGATATCCGTAGTTTATAGCGACAGATCCTAGTCCGCCACCGCCAACTGCACCAGCCATCGCTGAAAAGCCGATATTTACGATAAGCGTTAGTGTAAATGCCGAGATGATACCAGGAAGCGCCTCTACAAACATCACGCGAAAGATGATCTGTAATTTCGAACTACCAAAACTTTGAGCGGCTTCAATTATGCCTTTATCAACCTCTTTTAGAGCGTTTTCGATTAGTCTTGCTACAAATGGAGCTGCTCCGATAGTTAGCGGAACGATCGCAGCTGTGGTGCCAATACTTGTGCCCACGATCATTTTTGTGACCGGAAAGAGCACAATAATGAGGATAATAAACGGAAAGCTTCTAAGCACATTTATAATGATATCAAGTACAAAATAAAGCTGCTTGTTTGGCTTTAGTCCATCTTTATCTGAAAGTATGAGCAAAACCGCAGGTATGAGGCCTATGGCAAAGGCGAGTAGAGTAGAGACAATGCTCATATATAGCGTCTCGCCGATAGCTGGCAACAGTATCCTCAAAAACACATCTGGAAATTTAGAAAAATCAATACCAAACATCAAGCAACCTCCCATAAAACGCCACTTTGCTTGATGTAGTTAAGTACGTTTTCTTTATCTTTTTCATCTATGTTTATGACAAGCGAGCCAAGAACATTTTCGTTTAGCTTCTCAAGCTTGCCCCAAACTATGTTAAAGTCGATATTTAGGCTTCTTGCCATGTGCGTGATCACGCTGTTTTGAGCCACTTCTTTTGGGAAAAATAGCCTAATATTTGTGCCAGTGCTTGGTAGAATTTCTACTTCACCCAAAAATTCTTTCATCTTCTCATCTGGCTTTAAAAATAGCTCTTCAATACTTCCAAAGCCTATGATCTTACCGCCTTCTAGTAGTATCGCACGTTTTGCGATCGATTTTACGACCTCCATCTCGTGCGTGACGATTACGACGCTGATGTCTAGCTCTTTGTTTATCTTTTCAAGCAGCTCTAAAATTTGATTTGTAGTATTTGGATCAAGAGCCGAAGTCGCCTCGTCGCTTAGTAAAATTTTAGGATTTAAAGCAAGCGCTCTAGCGATGGCGACACGTTGTTTTTGCCCGCCACTTAGCTCGCTTGGATAGCTTTTTGCCTTGCTTTCAAGACCGACTAAATTTAAAAGCTCTCTCACTCTTTTTTCAGTTTCATCGCTTTTATAACCCCAAAATTTAAGCGGAGTAGCGACGTTTTCAAAGACGTTTTTTCTAGCCATTAATGCAAAATGCTGAAATATCATCCCGACATCTCGCCTTAAATGCCTTTGCTGCATCTCATCTAAATTTTTTATCTCTTTATCAAAGACTTTTAAGCTGCCACCTTGGTAGCTCTCAAGTCCGTTTATGCACCTTAAAAGCGTTGATTTACCAGCACCGCTGTGTCCCACGATAGCAAAAATTTCACCCTTTTTAACCTCTAAATTTATATCAAAAAGGATTTGCGTATCACCATAAAATTTGCTTAATTTCTCTATTTTTATCACTATTTTTCTCCAAGAGCTTCTAATTCTTCACATACTTTTTTAAATTTAGCCTCAGCGCTCTCTAGCGCCTCTTTGTTTGTCTCTATGACCTCTTTTGGTGCGTTTGCCACGAAATTTTGGTTATTTAGCATGCCTGAGAGTTTGGCTATCTCTTTTTCAAGCTTTGTCTTTTGAGACCTTAGCCTTGTGATGATACCGCTCATATCAAGCCCTTCAAGTGGGACAAATGCCTCTAAATTTTCGCTCACGTCTCTTATTGAATTTTCTATTTTCTCATCTACAAAGCCAATCTCTTCGCATTTTGCAAGCAGCTTGATGTACTCTTTAACCTCGTCAAGATCTATTTTTTCATTAAATTTAACAAAGGCTTTTGCTATCTTTGAGTTGCCAAGATCGATGGTCGCTTTTGCACGGCGAATAGCCACGATCGCTTCGATAACTAGCTCAAATTTCTTCTCTACATCTAAATTTCGCTCTTTTACCTCTGGGTAGCTCATCACCATTATTGATTTTGCATTTTCAAGCCGTGTGCCGCTAAGCTCTTGAAATAGATACTCTGAAAGAAATGGCATGAAAGGATTTAGTAGTTTCATCGCCTCTTTAAATATACTTCCAAGCTCTTTTACGCTCGCTTTATCAGCCTTGCTAAGCTCGATGCCCCAGTCGCAAAACTCATCCCAGAGGAATTTATAAAGTGTGTTTGCTGCGTCATTAAAGCGGTAAGCGTCGATGTTTTCACGCACCTCTCTCACGCACTCGTTAAAGCGGCTATTCATATAAATTCCAAGCTTTGTTTGAAGCTTGATATCCTCTAAATTTGCAAATTTGCTCTCATTTAGCATGAGATATTTGCTCGCATTATAAAGCTTGTTGGTGAAATTTCTTACCTGCTTCATCTTGGTGTCACTTAGCTTGATGTCGCGTCCTTGAACAGCTAGAAGCGTTAGCGTAAAGCGCAAGATATCGGCGCTATACTCATTTATACTATCAAGTGGGTCGATTACGTTGCCAAGGCTTTTGCTCATCTTTCTGCCAAACTCATCTTTTACAAGCGCGTGTAGGTAGATGTCGTCAAATGGCAGCTTGCCAAGAGCGTTTTCACCCTGAAACATCATCCTAGCAACCCAGAAAAATAATATATCAAAGCCAGTTATGAGAAGGTTGTTTGGATAAAATTCAGCCAAATCGCCTTCAAACCATTTTTCATTTTTTAGCTCATTTTCATTGCCCCAGCCAAGCGTGCTAAATGGCCAAAGACCAGAGCTAAACCACGTATCTAGCACATCTGGGTCTTGGTGGATGTTTTTACTTTTGCACTTTTTGCACTCGCACGGCTCACCCTCGTCAGCCCACATATGACCGCAATCATCGCAGTAAAATACTGGAATTTGATGTCCCCACCAAAGCTGGCGTGAGATACACCAGTCTCTTAGCTCTCTCATCCATGCGTTAAAGCTGTTTATCCAGTGCGGCGGATAAAATTTAGAAAGACCCTCTGAGACCTTTGCAATCGCCTCGTCTGCGATCTCTTTTTTGACAAACCACTGCTTTGAGATGTATGGCTCGACAACGTTTTTGCAGCGGTAGCAGTAGCCTACCTGGTTTTCGTAGTCCTCGATCTTTTCAACATTGCCAAGTTTTTTAAGCTCGGCCACGACGATATCTCTAGCCTCAAGCCTCTCAAAACCTGCAAATTTATCGCACTTGTCGTTTAAAATACCCTTTTCATCAAATACAGTAATAAACTCAAGGTCGTGCCTTTTACCAACTTCGTAGTCGTTTTGATCATGCGCAGGTGTGACCTTAACAAGGCCTGTTCCAAACTCCATATCAACGTGCTCGTCTGCAATAATCTCGATCTCTCTATTTATGATAGGTAGCACCACCTTTTTACCGATTAAATTTTTATAGCGCTCGTCGTTTGGATTTACCATTACGGCGGTGTCACCAAAGTAGGTCTCTGGACGAGTTGTTGCAACAACAACAAATTCACTTGGCTTGTTTGCAAAATAATATCTCAAATGATAAAGCTTGCCCTTATTTTCTTTGTGCTCAACCTCGATGTCAGAAAGCGCGCCGTCGTGTGTACACCAGTTTATCATGTAGTTTTTCTGGACAATTAGTCCTTTGTCGTATAAATTTACAAAGGCTTTTTTCACAGCTTTTCTTAAGCCCTCATCCATAGTAAATCTCTGGCGTGACCAAGCCGGAGTGATGCCAAGTTTTCGCATCTGATGGACGATCATGCCGCCGCTTTTTTCTTTCCACTCCCACACTTTTTCTACAAATTTCTCACGTCCAAGCTCTTCTTTTTTGATCCCTTGAGCCAAAAGCTGCTTTTCAACGACGTTTTGAGTAGCGATGCCAGCGTGGTCAAGGCCTGGCTGCCAAAGTGTCTTGTAGCCGTCCATCCTCTTGTAGCGAGTCACGATATCTTGAAGTGTGAAGGTTAGGGCGTGTCCGATGTGAAGCGATCCAGTCACGTTTGGAGGTGGCATCATAATGCAAAATTTACGTCCATCTTTTTGGATATCTTTGTTTGCGTCTATCTCGAAGTATCCGCGTTCTTCCCAAATTTTATAAAATTTATCTTCTATCTCTTTTGCATTGTAAAATTCTGCCACTTTTCTCTCCTCAGTTTCGTTTAAAAAATGCTTAATGTTATCTAAAATTTGTTTAAAAAAATCTTTGCAAAAGTGGGGAAATATGGGCTTGGGGCGGTTAAACGCCCCGAAGTTTAGATAGCTATTTTACGTTAAAGCTTCTCACGGCTAGGTCGTAGTCGTTTTGTCTTTCGTTATACATATTTTCAGTTGTAACTGCACCAAGCGAGCATTTGCCGCCAAGTCTTACTCTATAAGGTGTGTAAAGCACGGCGTCTTTTTCGTCGCTATTTAGCGTGTAAAAGCTTAGCACGCGGTCATCTTTTATGCTTTTATACTCTACTTGTAAGCTGTTTTTTAAGCTCTTGCTAAAGTTGCTTAAATTTTCATTTATCGGCTCAAAGCAGCTACTTACGATCTCGTTAATAACGCCATTTTTAACCATTGTTTTTGAGTTTATCACCACTTTTGAGTAGATGACGTCATTTACTTTTAGGCTGTCAAGACCCAACTCTTTGCCTTTTTCATCGACAAAAACGCGGTAGATGTCAAGCTCTTTTGGCTCGATTTTGTGTTTGATCTCAAGCGGCACGTAAGCGTAGCTTAAGATAGTTACATAAAGCTTATTTGAACCTAGCGGAGTTATGTTAAATTCGCCATTTTTTGTAGTAAATGATGTGCTTAAAAGGCCGTCAAATTCTTTACTTTCGCCGTTGTAGCTAAGCTTAAATTTGTTATTTTTCTCGCCGCTATCTTTACCAAAGTAGGCGTTTAGCGCTCTAAGCGTAAATGCACGCTCCTGCGTTGAGCTAAGCTCATTTAAATTTACTATCAAGAAATTTGCAAGGTCGTCTGAGTAGTCGTTTTTCTCAAAGTATTTTGCGTGCAAGTATAAGATAAAGGCGTTATCTCTTACTTTTGAGCTAAAGCTAGAATAATCCCTGCTGTAATCAGCCGCCTGAGCTTTTTTAATATCTTTTAGCGCCACCTTTGCTTCGTCATTTAAGCCGTTTAGCTTTAGAGCCGCTGCCATTAGATATTTATTAAGTGCGGTCGTATTGTAAGCTTTATGGTCATAAATTTTATTTAGCACTGATTTATCAGCAACATTTGCGCGGGAGCTTACATATAGAGAGTAGAGCGCTTCAAGGTCACTATTTACATATTTTGCCATTGAATTTACAGCACTTTGTTTTACTCTTTTACCTATCTCATATCCAGCCTCTTCAAGATCAAGTAGCACGTCAGTTGCATAGATCGAAGCAAATGCATTAGTACTACCTAGATCGCTCCAGTAGCCAAAGCTACCATCTGGTTTTTGCATCTTAATTAGCTCACTCATACCGCTTGCAATAAATCTCTTTTGATCATTTTTTTCAAGCTCATCTTTTGGCTTTAAATTTAAAAGCGCAAGCAGTCTTGAGCTCCTTTGCTCCGCACATCCGTAAGGGTACTCGACTAAATTTTTAGAAGCTGCTAATAATACGCTTGAGACCGAGCTTGACGCATCTATACTAACATTGTGAAAGCCTTTTGGAAGAGAGATCATGCTCTCTTTATCAAAGACGCTACTTTTTGCATAGGTGCTAATCGTATAAGGATTAACTACATCAAGTAAATTTTGAGCCGTTTTTGAGCTATTTTTGTCGCTTATTGTTATATTGTATTCGCCAGCTCCAGCTTCAAGAGCTGAAATTTTAAATGTAAAGGCTTTATTCTCAAGCGGCTTTAAATTCGCATTTTCTTTTGTTTTAATGCTTAAATTTTTACTGCTAGCCACTTTTATGGTTAAATTTTTATCCTCATTTGTTGTATTTATAAGCCTTAAGTTCGCATTTAGCTCATCGCCTTTTAGCAGATAAACTAACGCACTTGGTTTAATAATCACATCATCTTTTACTAAAATTTCTTTATTTACCGCATTCATACTATTTTCATTATTTGCCACGACATCTACTCTAATGGCTGAGTTAAAGCCATTTGGCGTTTTAAACTCGTATGAAATTTCACCATTATCGTCAGCTTGAAGACTTACTAAATTTGCGTATGTTTTTATATTTTTACTATCGACCGGGCTAGCATGTTTTGCCATTTTTGCCTCCATAGCAAGTGCCGCCATATCGCCACCAAAGCTTAAAGTTTTGCCCTCGACCTTATAGTTTGTAAGCATATTATAAATGTCATAGTCAAAAACGCCATCTGGTAAAATTTTATCAAAAAATTTAAGTGGGTCGGCTGGCTTTTGTGACGTTATATCAAGCACGCCAACATCTGTGATAAATAAATTCACATAAGCTTTTGGCTTTGTTTTTAGAGAAATTTTTATATTTTCATCACTTTTTGCCATATTTGGTGCATCAAGACTTAGATCAAGTATCCTTGATGACTTATCAGCCTTAGCATAAACCTTACCGTAAGTCCTAAACGGAGTTAATCCACCATCTGTCATGCGGTAGATATTTGCACTCACATAAAGTCCGCTAAAATCAAAGTCAAGTTTAAATTTCACATTTGCTGAGTTGTTTTTTATCTTAACGACCTTGTAAGCTTTCACGCCACCATCTTCAAGCGTAACGAGAGCGATGCCTTCTTTTATAGCTGAGCTTATATCAGCACTTAGTTCATCGCCTTTTTTGTAGATATTTTTATTTAGCTTGATTTGAGATTTGCTAAGCTCTTTTGTAGGTGCTAGAGTTGAGTAGTTGTAGCCACTTACGTCCATATCAAGGCTTGTGCTTGCTCCACTTACTAGATTTGTAGCGATGATCACATATGAGCCACTTTGTGTAAATTTATAGCTAAACTCGCCATTATCTTTATAAAAATTATCCACATCTTCTAGCGTTTGAAACCACTTTATATAGCCATTTGCATCTCTTTGGTATTGCCAAGTGACACGTTTTATATCAAATTTTAAATTTGATTTTACGGCCTTTTGACTTGACATATCTACTACAACCGTTCTTATTTTTACATCTTCGTTTGGCTCAGCAAATGTCGTACTTGCTGCGATACCGACCATATCCTTGTAAGGATAGAGCGTAAAGCTTTTTGTATCGCTTACGTTTTTACCATCATCATTTACATTGAAATTTATCACGCCTGTTATGATAGAAGAGGCATTTTTAGTGCTAAAGCTAAGATCTATCATTTGGCTTGATTTACCATCTTTTGAAAGAGTGAGATCGTTTTCAAAAGATGGATAAGCGCTTGGTTTTAGCGTATTGTTTTTAAATTTATACTCTTTAAACTCGCTATTTTTATATTCATCATCAAAAAAGCTAACCTGCATGCTGCCATCAAGCTCGCTAGCAGCGCCACCAAAGAGATAGTTACTAGCTAGATTTGCTCTAATAAGCTCATTTGCGAAAAATTTATCCTTCTCAAGCGTTATCTCATTTTTTATCCTATTTGGCATAAAACTCTCAACAAAAAATGGCACATTTGAGATCACTTTGCTTGCATAAATTACTTGCATATTAAATCTACCGCTTAGATCGCTTAGTATCTCTTTTTCAAAATTTACCATGCCAACGTCATTTGTATTTTTTGAAATTTCAGCACTACTTTTGCCTTGTGGATCGAAAAATTTTATCTTTATAGGCATATTTTTTAAAGGATTAAAATCTCTATCTCTTAGATAGATTGCACCCCTTAAACTCTCATTTGGTCTTATGATATTTGAAGCAAAATGAACGTACGCATCGATACTCTCACTGGCATTTTGGCTCATAAATTTTGCTTCATTTAGCGCTTCGTCTTCTTTTAAAATAAGAAAATT
Source organism: Campylobacter concisus (assembly GCF_003049085.1). Taxonomy (NCBI): domain Bacteria; kingdom Pseudomonadati; phylum Campylobacterota; class Epsilonproteobacteria; order Campylobacterales; family Campylobacteraceae; genus Campylobacter; species Campylobacter concisus. The sequence goes on along the minus strand of NZ_PIQX01000001.1, from coordinate 127,120 downwards.
TTGCTCTTTTCCAAGAGAGACAACCACTGAGGAGATATCTTTGTAAATATCTTTTTTATTGAATTTAAAAACACCTATATCATTTGTCGCACCAACTGCGATCTCTTCGTTTTTCTTACCATAAATTTTTACATTTGCATTTGGAAGCATTGTATTTTCGCCAAGACGATTTGCAAATACGAAAATTTCATCCTTGCCAAGCTTTGCATTTACGGCGATATCACTTAGGTAGACTACTTTTGAGACGCTCTTATCTTTGCCGTAGTTTAAATTTATCTTATAAACGCCGTCTCCAGCTCCAGCAAAGTCAAGTTTGATTTTATTTAGTGAAATTTCATTTAATGCGCCATCAAGCTTATAACTTTTGCTTGCTACTTTTGTGCTGAAGTTGCTTAACTCTTCGTTATTGTCATTAAAATTTAAGAAATATCTAAAATTTTGATCGCTTAGCTTTTCAATGCTTACATTTAACTCAGGCAAATTTGCACTTCTGATACCGATTTCGCCAACACTTGAGATATATGGCTCATTATTTATAAAATTTGCAAATGGAGTAAAATTACCAGCTACTACTTCATAGCTACTTTCTTCTCTTACTACATTTCTATCATCGCCAAAGCCTGGTTTAATGGTGATTTCATAACTATTTTGTGGCTTAAAATCGTCACTTGTGATATCAATGTAGTAATAATATTCGCTAAGTTCTGAGTTTTCTTCATAGTTGTCACTATATTTAACGTCACTAATGCTAAAGTTTTTTACACCTTTAATGTTTATAAATTTTTTAAAGTTAATGTCGTCATCAAGCCAATTTTTTAGATAAATTCTAAAGCCCAAGATGCCATTATCAAGGCTCACTGGATAAATTTCAGGTATCTCAAGACTCTTTGCATTATCATTTATATTTACGCTTTCTTCGCTTATTTCATCTGCAAAATTTACTATCGTTTCACCTGAAAGCGTTGCGCCAAATTTACTCTCAAATTTTTCACCAAAATCAAAAACTGGATTGCTTAAATTTTTATCAAGATTAAGCTCAAAGCTATTGTTAGAAAGCTCAACCGCTTTAAATTTTGCATCTTTTACGGCAATATTTTTGATAGCTTCAATATTTACTTCATCATTAAATTTAAGTATATATTTGCTATCGCTTATTTTTTCTATCTTTGTTAGCTCAAATTCTTTCGTGGCAAAACTAGCAGTGCTTCCATTTTCAAGCTTGCAGCTATAATCCAAACCAGCATGCATATCTTTTGTAAAAAGTAGCAAGCTTTGATTATTAAATCTAACCGTACCATTTAATGCTGGTTGGCACAAAAGTAGCTTTTTATCGCTTAGCATACCAACAAAATTTTTATCGACTTTATCTTCTAGCCCAAACTCTACGCTTAGGGGCGATTTTATCTGCGCAGCGCCATTTAGGCTCAAAGCATATAAATTTGTCATTCCCAAAAGTGCTAGAAGCGCTACTTTTTGCCACATTTTATCTCCTTATTTTTATTGTTATTTCACTTTGATTTGAGTTTTGATCAAGGCATTTTATGCTGTACTCGCCAAGAGTTAGATCAAACTTTTTTTCGCTTGCATTTTCTATCTTAGAAAAGTTCAAATCATCTATTTTTAGGTAAATTTCATCGCCTAAAAACGCGTAGCATTTTACCATAACTTGTGTAATATTTTCATCTGTCACTATCTCTTCATTGTCATACGGATAGGCAAAAACTGGCTTTTTGTCTTTAAAAATTTCAGCACAAGGACTTTTTTGTATCTCATCTTTATCCAAAAGCTCATTTTTAACCAAAAAATCAAGCTCTTCACCCCTTAAACTTTCACATTTATCCTTTAAATCTACACCCTTTATCCTATCATCAAGTGCCATTTTTTTACACTTTTCATAGTTAAAGGCATCAAGGCAGGTTGGCACTTTTTCAATGCCATCTGGCTCACTCATAAATCTTAACTTCTCTTTTTGAGCGATTATCTTAAACATATCAAAAAGGCTCTTTGATACGTCATTTAGTCCTGTTAGTTTATCAGTTTTGCTAGCATTAAAATTTCCAATCCAAATAGCAATTGTGTAATTTTCATCAACGCCTATTGCGTAAAGATCACGTGAGTTTGCGCTTGTGCCTGTTTTAAAAGCGATCTTTGGCGTGTTTTGGGCGTATTGCCAAGCATTTTTTAGATATGATCTTGAGGCTTCACTTAGCATTTTAGCGGTTAAATAGGCACTTTGAGGTGAAATGAGAGTTACATTTTTCTCCTCATTTTTGTAGTTTTTGCCAGCAAACTCAAGCGGCCTATAAATGCCGTCATTTGCATAAATAGTATAAAGATGAGCAAGATCAAGCAGGCTCATTTCAGCACTTCCAAGCGTTATAGAAGCTCCATAATACTCTTTATCTTCATCTACTAAATTTACCTTTTCAAGTAGTTCGTAAAGCGAATTGTCTTTTAGTTTTAAGTTTAAATTTATAACCGGGATATTTAGGCTGAAATTTAGAGCATCTTTTGCGCTTACGATACCTAAAAAATCATTACTAAAATTCTTTGGGGCATACTCTTTTATATAAATTTGCGTATCAATTAACTGCGAATTTGGCGTGATAAGCCCGCTATCAAGCGCAAGCGAGTAGATAAAAGGCTTTAGCGTGCTGCCGGTGTTTCGCTTCATATTTAGGGCTGAGTTTTTGCCGTCACGCGCATGCTCATCATGCGAGCCGATGAAGGCAGCAACACTCATTTTTTTATTATCAATGACCACGGCTGCTGCGTTGTTTGCATTTTTAGCCTTTAGCGAAAACATCGTATCTTTTAAAATTTTAAGCATATCTTTTTGTAAATTTAGATCCAAACTCGCCTTTGAAATTTGGTTTTTAAAAGCGACATTTGCATAATCTTCCGCGGTTACGATAGCCTTTGCTCTTACATTTTTAAATGGCTCGGCTTGCGCTCTTTTAAATGCGCTAAGATCAATTAAATTTGCCTTATAAAGCATCTTTATGACCCTGTTTTTTAGGGCGTTTATGTTTGAGACGCGGTCAAGTCTATTCTTATTTGGATTTTTTGGTATTGTGCTTAAAAGTGCGGCCTGAGCGTAGCTAAGCTCGTTTAGCTCCTTACCAAAGTAAAAGAAGCTTGCCGCCTTTGCACCCTCGATATTGCCGCCATATGGGGCTAAATTTAGGTATAAATTTAAAATTTCATCCTTGCTAAAGTGAAGCTCGAGCTGAAATGCTCTAAAAATTTCTCTTATCTTATTTTTATAGCTCCTATCACTTGGCTCAAGCATTCTTGCTACTTGCATCGTGATAGTGCTAGCTCCTATGCGGTTGTCGCTTCTTAGGTTGTGGAAAAATGCTCTAAAAATGGAGGCAAAATTTACGCCAAAATGGTAGTAAAAGTATCTATCTTCAAAGAGAACGACGCATTGTTTTAGCGAGTTTGGAAAGCTTTGCTCGTGAAATCTCCAAATTCCGTCGCTACTAAGCTTCATATTTATGATCTCGCCATTTTTATCAAGCAAAATTTTGGCTTCGTCTTTTTTAAGCGCGTCTAAATTTAGTGGATAAATTTGATCAAGCATCAAAAAAATAGCGACCATTAGAGCAAAAAATAGGGCAAGAAATTTTATAAATTTAAACTTTTTCATCGGCGTGATTATAGCTGTTAAAGTTTAAGTAGCTATAATTAGCCCTTTTTAAAAAAGAGGAAACAATGCCCTTATCTAGGTTAAACAAAGAACAATACACCGCCGCAACTGCGCCATTTGGACACAATCTCATCATCGCTTCAGCTGGCACTGGCAAGACTAGCACGATTGTCGCTCGCATCGCTCATCTTTTAAATTTAGGCGTAAAGCCAGAGAAAATTTTGCTTCTAACATTTACCAACAAAGCAGCCAGCGAGATGATAGAGCGCTTAAATAGGTATTTTGACAAACAAATCACCTCCAAAATCACCGCAGGCACCTTCCACTCAGTCTCATTTTCGCTTTTAAAAAGCCTTGATAAAGGCGTCACGCTAAAGCAGCCAAGCGAGCTAAAGACGCTTTTAAAAAGTCTTGTTGAGAGGCGTAAATTTTACCATTTAAGCGACGTCAAGCCTTACGGCGGAGCCTATCTATACGACCTTTACTCACTCTTTCAAAACAGCGAGCAAGGCACAACATTTGGCAAATGGATAAGTGAGAAGAGCGAAGAGCAGGGCGTTTATGCCGAAATTTATGAAGATGTTTTAGAGGAGTTTGAAGCTGAAAAGGCTAAATTTTCTTACGCTGATTTTAACGATCTTCTGATAAAAATGCGAGATGAGCTAAAAAATGGGGCAAATTTAGCTTATGATGAAATTTTGATCGATGAGTATCAAGACACAAACACGCTTCAAGGCAGCCTAATAGATGCATTTAAAACAAAGAGCCTCTTTTGCGTGGGCGATTTTGACCAGAGCATCTACGCATTTAACGGCGCAAATATCGAGATCATAGGCTCGTTTAAAGATCGCTTCCCAAACGCAAATATCTACGCTTTAAATGTAAATTACCGCTCAAGCTCGAGCATACTTGCCCTTGCAAACAAGGTCATAAATAACAATCCAAGGCTTTATGAAAAGCACCTCACAGTTAGCCGCGAGGGAAATTTCAAGCCTCCAAGGCTGCTCGTCTATAACGAGCTTTTTGATCAGTATCAAAATATCGCTGATATCATCTCACTTTCGCCATTTAATAGAGAAAATATCGCCATAATTTTTAGAAATAACTCATCAGCTGATGGCATCGAGGTCGCGCTAAAAGAGCGAGGCATCGGCTCAAAGCGAAAGGGCGGGGTGAGCTTCTTTGAGAGCCGTGAGATCAAGGCACTCATCGACATCATGGGAATTTATGTCAATCCAAAAGATATAATGGCATTTATCCACATCTGCGAATACGCAAAGGGCGTTGGCAGCGCAGTTAGCAAAGAAATTTTTGACGCGCTACTGAAGCTTGGGCATGGAAATTTGATAAAAGGGATCCTTGAGCCAGATGAGAGCGTAAATATCTCATCAAACAAAAGGCGAAACTACCAGCTAGGACTTTTTGACGACCTTGACGAATTTGCCGAAATCTCAAGGTTTTCTAAACTTGGCTTTAGTGATAAATTCTTAGGTCATCCTGTGCTAAAACTACAAAAGCTAAGCGAGAGTGGGGCGCAGTTTTTATATGAAATTTACAACTTTTTAAGAGGCATGAGAAACGTCTCAAAGCCAGCCACGATGATAAATGAGATAAAAACTAGCAAAATTTACTCGTTAATCGTTGAAAACATCAGCACAAAAAGGGCAACTCTAAAAAATGGCAACGTCGATCTGGCACTCAAAGAAGAGGTCAAAGAGCGCATAATGGCAAAGAGCGTGGTGCTAAGCGAACTAGCTAAAAAATATCAAGATATCAGTAAATTTTACAACTTCTTAGCTCTTGGAAGCAACGAGATGAGCGAAGGGCAGGGCGTTAGCTTGCTTAGCGTGCATGCGAGCAAGGGGCTTGAATTTGATCAAGTCTTTATCGTCGATCTCGCGCAAAACCGCTTTCCAAATTTAAAGCTAATGGGCATGGGTGGCAGCCTAGAAGAAGAAAGACGACTCTTTTATGTGGCAGTAACTAGGGCTAAAGATGAGCTATATCTAAGTTATGCAAAATACGACAAGATAAAGAAAGTGAATTATCAGCCAAGTAGGTTTTTGATAGAGGCTGGCATGGCGAAAGAGGAAGTTTAAAGAGAATTTTAATCTTATTAAGTAAAATTGACCAATTTTTTACAAAGAGAAGCGATGAAAAAATCTAAAATTTTAATAATCCTGCTTATTTTAGGCGTCGGTGGATATTTTATCTATGATAATTTTTTTAAGATAAAAGATGAAAAGGTGGAATTTATCACCAAAAAGGCAAAGAAAGGTTCATTCAGTAAAAAAGTCGATGCGACTGGAGAAATTTTTGCTACCGAGCTAGTTGATGTGGGCGCACAGGTGAGCGGCCAGATAAAAAAGCTCTACGTTAAGCTTGGAGATCAGGTCAAAAAAGGCGATATGATCGCAAGTATCGATAGCTCGACTCAGCAAAATAACATCGATAATAAAGAAGCACAGCTTGCTATCTATAAAGCCCAGCTTGAAAGCGCAAAAGTGGCTCTAAACATTGCAAAAACGCAGTTTGATAGAGAAAATGCACTTTTTGCCAAAAACGCCACTTCAAAACAAGAATTTGAAAGCGCAAAAAATACTTATAGCGCAAATAGTGCCAAGATAAAGGAGCTCGAGGCTCAGATAAAGCAGACAAATATAGAGCTAAGTACGGCCAAGATAAATTTAGGCTACACAAAGATCACCGCCCCAAGAGATGGCATAATAGTAAGCGTGCAGGTCGAAGAGGGACAGACTGTAAATGCCAATCAAACTACTCCAACTATCGTAAAGATCGCAGATCTTAGCTATGTCAAGATGAAGATGCAAATAGCTGAGGGTGACATCACAAAGATAAAGGTTGGCACACCAGTTGAATACTCAATCCTATCTGAGCCAACGAAAAAATTTCAAACAACGGTTAGCTCAATCGACCCTGGCTTAACGACATTAAGCGATGGTAGCTATGGCTCTAGCAGTAGTAGCAAATCCACAAGCTCAAGCACTTCAAGCAACTCAGCTGTTTATTATTACGCGCAAAGCATAGTTGAAAATAAAGATAAAATTTTAAGAATAGGCATGACAACACAAAATGAGCTTTTAATAGCAAATGTAAAGGACGCTATCATCGTACCAAGCATCGGCATCAAAAGAGATGAAAACGGCACATTTGTCTATGTTTTAAAAGATGGCAAAGCGGTAAAAACAGCGGTCAAAACCGGCATAAAAGACAACCTCGATACGCAGATCATTAGCGGTGTGAATGAGGGTGATGAGATCATCACATCACAAGGCTCAGCAAGCGAAATAGCCAAGATGATCGAAAAAGAAAATAAGAAGTTTTAAGTGATAAGTCTAAAAAATATCACAAAAAGCTTTAAGCTAGGCGATAATGAGATAAAAATTCTTCATGGCATAAATTTAGAGATAAAAAAGGGCGAATTTATAGCTATCATCGGTCAATCTGGCTCTGGTAAATCAACTCTTATGAACATCCTTGGTTGCCTTGATAGCCCAAGTGGCGGGCAGTACTTGCTAGAGGGCAAAGATATATCAAAATTTGATAGCGACTCGCTTGCTAAGCTTAGACGAGATAAATTTGGCTTTATCTTTCAAAGATATAATCTGCTTAGCACAATGAATGCTCTTGAAAACGTCGCACTTCCTAGCATTTACGCAGGGGCAAATAAGAGCGACCGAGAGAAAAGAGGGATGGAGATTTTAGACTCTCTTGGCCTTAGCGAAAAAGCAAAAAATTTACCAAATAAACTCTCAGGCGGACAACAGCAAAGGGTCTCCATAGCAAGGGCACTGATGAATGGCGGCGAGATCATCTTGGCTGATGAGCCAACAGGCGCGCTTGATAGCAAAAGTGGGCTAAGGGTGATGGAAATTTTAGTTGATCTTTATAAAAAAGGTCATACCATCATCATCGTCACGCACGATCCAAAGATCGCCGAGTACGCGAGTCGTGTGATCGAGATAAAAGATGGCAACATCGTAAGTGATAATATAAAAAATAGTGAAATTTTTGAGGACAAAAAGCAAACTCAGCCAGAAAAAAGTAAATTTACCTATTATAAAGATCAGCTAATTGAAAGCTTTAAAATGTCGGTAAATGCGATGCTAGCTCATAAACTAAGATCGCTTCTTACTATGCTTGGTATTATTATTGGCATCACGGCGGTCATTAGCGTCGTAGCTCTTGGCAAAGGCTCACAGGAGCAAATTTTAGCTGGCATTAGAAAGATCGGCACAAATACGATCGATATCATGCCAGGAAAAGGCTTTGGCGATATGCTCTCAGGTAGGGTAAAAACGCTCTCTATAAGTGACGCAAATATGCTCTCAAAGCAGTCATTTCTGGACTCAGTCACTCCAAATACAAGTACTTCAGGCGTACTAACGTATGAAAATATCTCCTTAACAGCGACACTAAAGGGCGGTGGAGTAGGGAGCTTTGATGTAAATGGACTAAAGCTAGAAAAAGGAAGAATTTACGATGACGACGAGGTTTTAAACTCAGATTCTGTCACACTAATAGACCAAAACACCAAAAACAGTATATTTAAAAACGAAGATCCGATCGGCAAGATCATACTTTTTAATAAAAAGCCACTTCGCATTATAGGCGTTTTGCAAAAAGATGAGTTTAAAGTCGGTGATGCTAGCTCGCTTAAAATTTATGCTCCATACACGACTGTGATAAACAAGATAACGGGCGATAAATTTATTAGCTCAATAACCGTAAAAGTAAATGAAAGCGTAAATGCTCAAATCGCAGAAAAGAGCCTAACCGATCTTTTAACGATAAAACACGGCAAAAAAGACTTCTTTACAAGGAATTCTGATAGCATCAAGCAAACTATCGAAGAGACGATTTCAACCATGCGCCTTCTCATCTCAAGCATAGCCGTAGTTTCACTAGTAGTTGGTGGTATAGGCGTGATGAATATCATGCTAGTCTCAGTCACCGAGCGTACCAAAGAGATAGGTATCAAAATGGCAATCGGAGCTAGGCAGAGCAACATCTTGCAGCAGTTTTTGATAGAGGCGGTGCTACTTTGCCTTATCGGCGGAGCTATTGGCATAGCCTTTTCTTACGCGATCGGCTACATATTTAACAACTTTTTAGATGGCTTTAGCATGATCTTTTCAAATGGCTCGATCGTGCTTGCACTTGTTACGTCGATGGCAATTGGTATCATCTTTGGCTACATGCCAGCCAAAAATGCCTCAAAACTAAATCCAATAGATGCGCTTTCAAGGGAGTAATATGAAATTTCTAAGCTTAACTTTAGTACTTGTTTTAAGTGGCTGCGCTGTTAAAAATATAGATGAAAACTACAAGCAAATTTTACTTGAAGATAACGCCAGTAAAGAGCTTGGTGTGGATACTTCTTGGTGGAAAGAGTATCACCAAAGCTATCTTAATGAACTCATTGATCTAGCACTTAAAAACAATACCGACCTTGCAAAAGCAGCGATAAATGTAAATAAAGCACTCGCTCAAGCTGGCGTTTTAGAAGCAAATCTTATCCCAAGCTTTAGTGCTGGCATCGAGGCGGAAAGTAGCAAAAATATAAAAGAGGGCGGCGCTTCTAGTAGAAGTTTTGGTTCAAGCATAGGGCTTAGCTATGAGCTTGATCTTTGGCAAAAGCTAGCAAATAGCAAAGATGCAGCGATGTTTGAAGCAGATGCTACTAAATTTGATCTGGAAGCTAGCAAACTAAGCGTGATAAACTCCGTAACAGACGCCTATTTTCAGATCTTATATCTAAATGAGAGCATTAAAACTTATGAGCAAATTTTAGAAATTTACAATGAGCTAAATAAGATAGTTGGGCTTAAATTTGAGCTTGGCAAAGAGGAGGCGCTAAGCTTAAAACAGATAAACTCACAGCTTTTAAGCGCTCAAAACAAGATAGAAAGTGCCAAAAAAGAGCTAGTCGTAGCCAAGAAAACGCTTAGGATTTTGCTAAATGAGAGGCCAGAATTTGAGCTTAAATTTGAAGGACTCACGCTAAGCCCTGTAAAAAGCGTGGGCGTTGATCTAGATGTGCCAACAAGCGCCATAGCAAACCGCCCTGATCTAAGAGCGGCCATTTACCGCATAGAAGAGGGTATCCTAAACTATAAAGCTAGTCAAAAAGATTTTTATCCTAGCATCACGCTAGGAGCTAGCCTCAAAAGCAGTACCGACAAAAAAGAGGAAGCGTTTAATCTTAAATTTCTAAATGGCAACATCGCTTTAAATTTACCGTTTTTAAACTACTCTAAGCTAAAGTCAAATTTAAAAGTAAGTGAGGCAAATTTCGAGCTTGCAAAGCTAAACTACATAAGCACTCTAAATAGCGCATTAAACGAGATAGACGCATTTTACAAAGGCTACCTAAACGACGAAGCGCTACTTGCTAACTACCAAGAACAGATAAAAAACTACGAAAAAATTTCAAAAATTTACGAGCTAAAATACTCCTACGGCAAGGTAGAACTAAAAGAATTTTTAGAGGCTAAAAACAGCGAGCTAGAGGCTAAAATAGGGCTATTAAAAGCAAAATATACGCTTTTACAAGACGAGCTAAATATCTACAAAGCCATGGCAGGCAAATTTAATAGGTAAATTTATGAGCTCGGCTTGGGACTATGAGGCAAATGCGTGTAGCAGTGATGGCAAATTTAGCGCCAAATTTGAAGGCTGTGAGGTCGCTATGGGCGCTCCAACCCTTGGCGAGCTACGACTTTTTATAAATAGCAAGCACTGTCTAAAATTAAAAAATGAGCCTTCAAACCACGAAAAAAGACTATCAAATTTTGATCAAAATTTAGTTAAAGATGACGATACGCTTCAAATTTTACTTAGCGAAAGGGCGACTGCTTGCTTTTTGTTTTCAGAGGACTCTAAATTTCTAGCTTTTTCTGAATGGACGGCAGATAAAATGCAGATCGTAAAGGTAGTGCACCTAGCCGATAAGAGCATAAAAACTGATAATAGGCGCAAAAGAGTAGTGGAATTTCTCTCATTTGATGATGGCTTGCTTGAAATTTTAGACTCGCCGATCTTTATGCCTAAAAACTACACACTAAATGTCCACATACTTTTCTAATAGTTAAATTTAAAAATAGGGTAGCTAAATTTTCTACCACAATTATTTTTGAAAATTGTAAAATTTTAACTGATTTTTTACAAATGTTTTTACATTAAATTTAATGGATAAATTAAAATCATACAAAAGATAAAATCCAAAATAAGCCTATAAATCAATATTTAAATTCATTTAAAAGAAAAAATAAGAAAATTAAAATAACAGTTTGAAAATTATAGTTTTCAATACAAATATATAAAAAAGTTTGTATTTTACCTTTTAACATATTCATATAAGTATTATGCTTTAAAATTATCTTGTTAAAATGAAAGTCGTATTTGTTTTTTGAAAACTTACACATTTAGAAGTAAGTTTTCAAAAATTAGAAGTTTTATAAGATTGTAGATTTTAAGCCAAAAGCTCTTTTGCGATCATACTTATGCGTTTTGCTTCAGCACTTGCTCCGATCTCATCTTTTGCTATTTTCATTACAGCACCTAAATTTTTACCAGCTCTTTCAATAATATTTTTTATTTTCTCTTTAAGCTCTTCATCGCTTAGTTGTGCTGGCAAATATGCCTTAATAAGCTCAATCTCGCCCTGCTCTTTTTTAGCCAAATCCTCTCTAGCGCCTTTTATATAAAGCTCAACCGAGTCAGCCCTCTTTTTGATCTCCTTTTGAAGTAGCGGAAGTACCACTTCATCAGTCATTTCAATCCTTTGATCGACTTCAACTTGCTTAAGTGCTGCATTTAGCATTCTTAAAGTATCTCTTTTAAACTCATCTTTTGCCTTCATAGCCTCTTTTATATCAGATAAAATTTGCTCTCTTATGCTCATTTTCTCTCCTTTAAATTTTTGAAATATTAACTAAAAATTTGTGATAATTTCTTGAAATTTTCCTTGCAGATAGGCCACACCAACACCCTCTCTAAGCCCATCGTCAATAACTAAAAATTTTGCTTCTTGCTCGCCTAGAAGCTCCTCTAAAAGTAAGGTTCCAGCGATGAGCGGATACTTTCTACTTCTTCCAACCTCCACATCAGCGCTCTTATCATCCATCTTTAAAAGTTCATCTACAAACCAAGCAAGATCATCATTTTTAAGCTCAAATCCGCTTACTTTTTTTGGATCATAGTTATCGTAGTTAAGTCCAAGTCGCAGCGCTGCGATAGTAGTTGGTACGCCAGAAGTCAGCACAATAAATTTATTTTTTAAGCTATTTAAAAATTCTCTTGCATCTTTTGTATAAATTTTTGCATTTTCTTGCATTAAATCAAGCGTTTTAAATTTCTCAAAAAATGTAATAATGCCAAATTTAAAGCTCATAAAATTTCCATCTTCGCCGATCTCTGAGCTTGCTCCACCGATGTCAATGACGCTAAAATTTTCATTTATTCCAAGCTTTTTAAAAGCATTTTGAACACCCAAAAATGTAAGCTTTGCTTCTGCTTTACCACTGATGATATGAAAATTTATGCCAAATTTTTCTCTTATCTCGCTAAAAATTTCCTCACTATTTGACGCTACCCTAAAAGCCTCAGTCGCGACTGCTGCGCATTTAAATTTGTCAAAATCAAATTTATTTTTAGCCTCCGCTATCGCTTCAAAGAGCCTATTTTTAGACTCATCTGCTATCTTGCCACTTTCATTTAGCCCTCTAGCAGCTCCTACTATCTTTTCATAAATTTGCTCATTACTAAAGCCATTTTGCTCTTTTTTGACAAGTGCTACGCGAAATGTGTTTGAGCCAAGATCGATCGCTATAACCAAAATTTATCCTTAAAAATTTTTTCAGATTCTAACATATGATAATTTAGTATCATTTAAAGTTGAAAAATTCTAAAAACTTTAATATTTTTCAAGATATAATCCCTATCAAAAACCTTATAAGGGGGCTTGATTGCTTCGAGATAACTTATTGGCATTTGTTATTTTTGCAATTTGTAGCGTTGGATTTTTCGTTTGGGGCTATCAATACATCCCGACAAATAACTACTTTTTATTCTTGATCGCTGGCATGTTTGGTCTTTTTATGGCCTTTAATATCGGTGGAAATGACGTTGCAAATAGCTTTGGCACAAGCGTTGGTGCTAAGACGCTAACACTTAAGCAAGCTCTCATCATCGCAGCTATTTTTGAGCTTAGCGGTGCGATATTTGCAGGATCAGAGGTTACAAATACGATTAGAAACGAGATCGTGAAATTTCCAAGCGATCTAAACCCGATGAAATTTGTCATCATCATGATCTCAGCCCTTCTTAGCTCAGGCCTTTGGCTATTTTACGCATCCAAAAAAGGTCTGCCAGTCTCGACCACTCACTCGATCGTTGGCGGCATAGTTGGAGCAGGACTTGCTATGGGCTTTATGATAAAAGATCCAGAACCATTTAACATGGTCTCATGGAGCGAGATCGGCAGGATCGCCGTAAGTTGGGTTATATCTCCACTACTTGGCGGCGTGATGTCTTACATTATATTTGGCTACGTAAAAAGTAAGATTATCGAGCCAACACATGAACTTAAAATGAATCTAAAAGCGCTAAAGGCTGAGAGAAAAGCATATAAAGAAAGCTTTGTAAAAGCACTAAAAACAAAGCCGGCCGAGGAGCAAATAGCTACTCTTTCAAAGATCGCAGTTATCGACGAGGACGAAATCGAAACCACTGAATACAGCGAGTATCGCTCAAAAATTCGCATCATGAAAGATGGTGAAAAAGAGATAGACACTTTTAAAGCGATGAAAAAGCACATCCCAATCATCGCTGGATTTGCCGCGATGGTGATCTCGTCGATGATGCTTTTTAAAGGGCTTGAGCATATAAATTTAGCCTTTAGTATTATCCAAACAGTCTGGATCATCTTCGTCATCGGAGCTCTAGCATATCTTGCAAGCCTTGCTATCATAAACGTCATGAGTAAAAACGATAGTGAAAAGAGCATCAATAGAATTTTCTCATGGTTTCAAATTTTTACCGCTTCATCTTTTGCGTTTTCACACGGCGCAAACGACATTGCAAATGCAGTTGGACCATTTGCAGCCGTACTTGACGTGCTAAAAACTGGCTCTATAAACGAAAGCTCGCCCATACCTAGTATCGCAATGGTAACCTTTGGTATCTCGCTTGTCGTTGGACTCTGGTTTTTAGGCAAAGAGGTGATCACTACTATAGGCTCAAAACTAGCCGAAATTTTGCCGACAACTGGCTTTAGTGCGGAGCTTGCCTCAAGTATCGTCATACTTCTAGCTACAAAGCTTGGCATACCAGTTAGCTCGACGCATATCCTAATAGGCGCAGTTTTGGGCATTGGCATCGTAAATAAAAACGCAAACTGGAAAATGGTAAGACCTATCATCTTAGCTTGGCTCATCACGCTTCCAGCAGCTGCTATCTCATCGGCTATATTTTATTTTGCTCTTGCTAAATTACTAGGCGTTTAGTCATATTTTTAAATAGCTAAACTGCTCTATTTCTAGATATTTTTTGTATAAATTTTATATGAAAGCTTGGCAAGTTGATCCAACCTGCCAAGTAAATTTGAAGTTATTTTTTCTTAATGATGATCTTCTCGCCGTCGCTATCGATGGTGATCTCATCGCCACTTTCAAGCTCATCTTTCAAGATCATATCAGCGATCTTATCTTCAACTAGCTCATAAAGCGCTCTTCTAAGAGGTCTTGCGCCATAAACTATGTCAAAGCCAGCTTTTGCGATAAATTTCTTAGCTTCTTCGCTTAAAACTGCCTTGATACCACGGTTGTGAAGAGTTTTTTCAAGCTCTTTAAACATGATCTCAACGATAGATATCAAGCCTTGCTCGTTTAGAGGATTAAAGATGATAGTATCATCTAGCCTATTTAAAAACTCAGGCTTAAAGTAGTTTTTAAGCTCGTTTTTAACAGCCACGCCACGGTCTTCACCCTTTAGCTCCATTATGAAATTTGAAGCGATGTTTGAAGTTAAAATGATGATCGTGTTTTTAAAATCAACCGTTACGCCTTTGTTATCAGTCGCACGTCCATCATCAAGTATGCCAAGAAGTATGTTAAATACATCTTTGTGAGCCTTTTCAACCTCGTCAAAAAGTATGACCGAGTAAGGTCTTCTGCGAACTGCTTCTGTTAGCTGACCGCCTTCATCGTAGCCTACATATCCTGGAGGCGCACCAAGAAGCCTGCTCACGCTATGTTTTTCCATATATTCGCTCATATCAAAGCGGATGAGCGCCTTTTCATCATCAAATAAAAATTTAGCCAAAGCCTTAGCAGACTGAGTTTTACCAACCCCTGTTGGACCAAGAAATAAAAATGAACCAATCGGCCTTTGACCCTCATTTAGCCCTGCTTTGTTTCTCTTAACAGCACGCGCAAGTGCGTGTAGTGCGTCATCTTGACCGACAACGCTCTCTCTTAAATGCTCTTCGATGCGCAGATATTTCTCTTTTTCGCTTGTTAGCATCTTTTTAACTGAAATTCCAGTCCATTTGCTCAAAATTTCAGCCACAAGCTCTTCATCGACTTGATTTTTAAGAAGCACGCCCTCTTTTTTCATGTGATCCCATTTTTCTTCAAGCTCGTGTTTTTGCTTCTTAGCTTCTGCTATTTTGCCGTATTCTATCTCGGCAGCTTTTTGAAGATCGCCATTTCTTTTTGCTATCTCAGCTTGTGATTTTAAGCTATCGATCTCTTTTGTTGCTTTTGAAATTCCGCCAAAAACAGCCTTTTCATTTTCAAATTTAGTATCAAGTGCTAGCTTTTTCTCATTTAGGTCAGCTATCTCTTTTTCGATCTCGCCAAGTCTTTCTTTATTTTTATCCGCATCCTCCATCTTTAGAGCTTCTTTTTCTACTTGAAGCGTTACGATCTCGCGTTTTATCTTTGAAAGCTCGTATGGCTCGCTCTCTATTTGCATCTTAAGCTCAGCTGCTGCTTCATCTATAAGGTCTATCGCCTTATCTGGCAAGAACCGGTTTGCGATGTAGCGATCACTTAGTCTTGCTGCGGCAACTAGTGCGCTATCTGTTATCGTGATGCCGTGGTGAACTTCAAGACGCTCTTTTATACCACGTAAAATTTGAAGTGCTTCATTTACACTTGGCTCTTTAACGTCTATCGGCTGAAAACGTCTTTGAAGTGCTGCATCTTTTTCAAAGTATTTTCTATACTCTTTTAATGTTGTCGCACCAACAGCGTGAAGCTCTCCACGTGCAAGAGCTGGTTTTAGGATATTTGCAGCGTCCATTCCGCCCTCGCTCGCACCAGCTCCAACTATGGTGTGAATTTCATCTATAAAAAGTATGATATTGCCAGCTTTTTTAACCTCGTCAATGACAGCTTTTAGCCTATCTTCAAACTCGCCTCTATACTTTGCACCAGCTACAACTGCGCTCATATCAAGCGCGATGACACGCTTGTTTGCAAGGCTTGTTGGCACATCGCGAGCCACTATCTTTTGAGCTAGCCCCTCAACGATGGCTGTTTTACCAACACCTGGCTCACCAAGCAAGATAGGGTTGTTTTTGCTCTTTCTTATTAAAATTTGCATCATCCTAGTGATCTCTTCATCACGTCCAATGACTGGATCAAGCTCTTTATTTAGCGCTTTTTGCGTTAGATCGATACCAAATTTCTCTAAACTATCAAGGGTATCGTCGCCAGTTTGGCTATCTATCTTTTTACCACCTCTTATGCTCTCAAGGTTCTTTTTGATCTCTAAGATATCGCAAAATTTGCTCAAAATTTGTTTGATCTCACTAAGTTCAAGAGCAGAGATGATCCATGTATCAACAGCTATGTAGCTATCGCCCATACTTACCATTAAAGCTTTTGCATTTTCAAGCGAATTTATAAGCTCTCTTGAAACTGAAACGTTATCTTTTGTGACGTTTGAACTGCTTGGGAGTGACGAGATCTTGCTTTTTATCTCAAGCTCGACTGCGTCCTTGCTTATGTTCATCTTATTAAATACTTGATTTAAAATAGAATTACTATCAGCGAGCAAAGCCCAAAAGACGTGAAGTGGTACAACTTGTGGATTTTTAGAAAAGATCGCTAAGCTAACGCCTTTTTCAAGTGTCTCTTGCATCTGCGCTGTTAAATTTTCTGTTATGTCAGCCATTAAAGCTCCTTAAGTTATTTTATAATGGCGGCATTATATAACTTTAGTCTTATATTGTCAAGTATTTTTATAACATTTGTCACTCTTTTTATTTAATTGCTAAAATTTGCTGTTATAAATTTGTGTTAAAAATAGACAAAAGCTAAAAATATAAGGCTAAATTTATGCTTTTTTTAGCCAAATGTTAATAAAATTGAGCCAAAAAATATAGGAGATATTTTGAACAAATTTACTAGATCTTTTGCGCTAAAAATAACAGGTGCCCTGCTCATCTCAAGCGTAGCAGTAAATGCACTTTTTGCTAAAACTGAAGATGAGGCAAGTGCGAAACTTGAAGCACTTTCAAAACTTACAAAAACCATCTCAACTGTTGAAAAATACTACGTTGATGACATTAAATTTAAAGAGATCATCGATAAAGCCATCGCTGGTTTGATGCAAAATTTGGACGCTCACTCGAGCTTTTTAAATGAAAAAGCATATAAAGATATGCAGGTGCAAACAAGCGGCGAATTTGGCGGACTTGGCATAACAGTTGGCATGAAAGATAGCGCCCTAACCGTTATCTCGCCTATCGAGGACACTCCAGCTGATAAAGCAGGCATAAAGGCAGGCGATATCATTTTAAGGATCGATGGCAACTCAACTATCGGCACAACGATAGATGAAGCCGTAAATAAGATGCGCGGTAAGCCAAAAACTCCGATAACAATTACGATTTTGCGAAAAGGTGAGCAAAAACCATTTGACGTAAAGATCATAAGAGATCTTATAAAGGTTGAGTCTGTCTATGCAAAAATGATAGAAAATGAAAATATCCTTTATATACGTGTCACAAATTTTGACAAAAACGTCGTTACAAAGGTAAAAGAAGCAATCAAAGAATATCCAAAAGCAAGTGGTATAATACTTGATCTTAGAAACAATCCTGGCGGACTTTTAAATCAAGCTGTTGATCTAGTTGATCTTTTTGTAGATAACGGCGTCATCGTCTCTCAAAAAGGTCGCGACGCATCTGAAAATGTAGAGTATAAAGCAAGTGCTAGTAAAACTCTTTCAAAACTACCGCTTGTTGCACTAGTAAATGGCGGAAGTGCTAGTGCTAGCGAGATCGTAAGTGGCTCACTTCAAGACCATAAACGTGCTGTAATAATTGGCGAAAACACCTTTGGAAAAGGAAGCGTCCAAGTGATTCTTCCGATAGATGATACAGAAGCATTAAGACTAACCATCGCAAGATACTACTTACCAAGTGGCAGAACTATCCAAGCAGTTGGCGTAACGCCTGATGTAGTCGTGCATCCTGGCAAAGTACCACAAAGTGATGATAGTGCATTTAGCATCAAAGAGAGCGAGCTAAAAGCACACCTAAAAAGCGAGCTAAACAAGATAAATCCAACAAGTGAAGGCAATAAAACTGAAGCAAAAGATGATAAAAATATAATCACACAGAAAAAAGTTGATGAAGACATTCAGTTAAAAACAGCGATTGATACGATCAAAATTTTAAAGATAAAACAACAATAATCTAAAGGAGAACAACATGCAAAAAAGAGAGCTTATCTACGAGGGAAAAGGCAAGAAAATGTACGCCACAGACGATCCAAATCTACTTGTGGCTGAATTTAAAGACGATCTAACAGCATTTGACGCTCAAAAAAGAGGCAACGAAGCTGGCAAAGGCGCGCTAAATAACAAAATCTCTACTCAGCTTTTTAAACTACTAGAGAGCAAAGGCATCGTCACTGACCTAGTTGAGACCATCAGCGACACTGAGCAAGTGGTTAAAAAATGTGAGATCATACCTCTTGAAGTTGTTGTGAGAAATATCGCAACTGGCTCACTTAGCAAAAGACTTGGCATAAAAGAAGGTACAGTTCTACCTTTTACACTTGTTGAGTTCTACTACAAAAATGACGATTTACACGATCCACTAGTTACTGACGAGCACTGCATCATCATGGGTCTAGTAAAGAGCGAAAAAGATCTACAAACACTAAGACACACAGCAAGAGAGATCAACTCTATATTATTTAAATTCTTTGCAGAGAGAAATTTAAAACTAGTTGATTTCAAAGTCGAATTTGGTATCGACAAAGATGGCAACATCATCTTAGCTGACGAGATAAGCCCTGATAGCTGCAGATTTTGGGATGCGACAACAAACGAAAAACTTGACAAAGATAGATTTAGACAAGACCTTGGTAGCGTAAAAGTAGCTTACGAAGAAGTTTTAAGAAGAATTCTTTCTTAAGGACAAAGATGAAAGCTGTTGTAAATATAGCATTAAGAAGCGGGGTCCTTGACCCTGCTGGTAAGGCAGTGGAGCATGCGCTAAATTCACTTGAGTTTAGCGGTGTTTCAAATGTCAGGATAGGCAAACAAATCGTTTTAGATATCGATGAGAGCGATAAAAATAAAGCAAAAGATCAGCTAAAAGTGATGTGTGAAGAGCTTCTAGCAAACACCGTCATCGAAGACTACGAGATCGTGCTATGAAAGTAGCGATCATACTTTTTCCTGGCACAAACTGCGAAGAAGACACAGCTCACGCTTTTAAACTACTTGGATGCCAAACGCAGATCATCTGGCACAAAGAGGATAAGATCGATGCTGATCTAGTCGTTTTGCCTGGTGGTTTTAGCTATGGCGACTATCTAAGAACGGCTGCGATAGCTAAATTTAGCCCAGCTATGCAGGCTGTAAAAGAGCATGCGAAAAAAGGTGGCTACATTTTAGGAATTTGCAATGGCTTTCAGATGCTTCTTGAGCTTGGACTTTTAAAAGGTGCGATGAGAAGAAATGAAAATTTAAATTTCGTCTCAAAATACCACCACCTAAAAGTGATCTCAAATAACAATAAATTCCTAGCAAATTTAGCCAAAAACGAAGTGGTAAATATCCCTATCGCTCATGGCGAGGGCAACTACTACACCGACGAAGATACGCTAAAAAGCCTATATGACAACGAGCAAGTCCTGCTAAAATACTGCGACAGCCACGGCAATGAGATAAATCCAAATGGTTCAGTTGATAGCATAGCTGGAATTTGCGATGAGAGTAAGAGGATCTTTGGTCTTATGCCTCACCCAGAGCGCGCTTGCGAGAAAATTTTAGGCACAGATGATGGCATGAAGATGTTAAAAGGGCTAGTTTGGTAAAACGAACACTTTTTATCGCCCTACTCGCGCTAAATTTATTTGCCGCAAACACTGATGAAGTCAGCGTTTTTGACATGATGGACGAAGCTAGGGAGGATAAATTTGTAAATAGCCCTACTTCAAATCCAAAAACTCAAAAACCGCCAAAAGAACAAGATTTTTCAAGAAAATTTGTATCACCACAGCCAGAGCGTATCACTCCAGAGCAGATGCGAAACATCGTGCCAACAAACGAGCCAGATATTAGCGTCCCAGACAATCAAGTATATGACAAGATCAAAGTAAAAGAGCTTCTTTTAAAAGCCACAAATGTACCAAAAAATGTTGTTATAGGAGAAATTTTTAGTGTTGAGATAGTGGCTGATACGCAAAATGACTTTGAGTTTGAGTTTGAGACACAGCTTGATGAAACAAATATCAAATGGCTAAATAAGAAAAATTTTCAATGGGTAAAAAGTGAAGACAACAAATATGTAGGTACTTTTTATCTTGAGGCAACAAGCATTGACGCAAAGACTTTAAAAGTTAGCTTAACCCTAAAAAGAAATGGCGAAAACTATCAAAGTTCAAGCATAAATATCTTTTTACCAAAGCTAAAAGAGCTTAGAAGCGATGAGAACTACAACCACATCGTGGCTGATAATCTTGAAGTTAAGAAATTTAAGACAACAAAATTTGATGATATAAACAATATCATGGTTGTAGAAATTTATGGCAACAACGTAGATCTAAGTGCTTTTAATATTGAAAATAAGACAATTTTAAAGCAAGGCGTAGATACTATAAATGGCGATTTTAACTCACAAAGTGCATATTATTTTGCAGTATTTAAGCCAAATAAAAAATCGCTTGACTTTAACTATTACAACCTAAAAAAGGCCAAATTTGAAAGCTTTTCTTTGCCAGTGAGTGTTGAAGATGACGATGTCAGCACACAAATCGGACTAAACCCAAAACAAAGCGAGTTTAGCACCTATAAAGATGTCATGATCTACTCTTGTGCGGTAATTTTTATATTATTAGCTATTTGGCGCAGAAGGCTTAGCTACTTTTTTGTGGCGGCTGTTTTTATCGCACTTGGATTTTACACCTACAACCCTTTTGGCAAAGCAGTGCTTAAGCCAGATATGAGCGTCACTATCCTTCCAACTAAAAATTCAACCGTTTTTTACACATCTCGTAAAAATGAAAATGTTGAAATTTTAGATACAAAAGACGACTACTCAAAAATTTTATTTGCTGATGGTAAAATCGGCTGGGTAAAAAAGGATAATCTTGTCAAAAATTAGAGCTTTATTTTTTGCTATTGAGTTTGTTATCAGCGTTGTTCTAGTCGTCTTTTTTATGTGGCTATTTAATGACAAAAATAGAGCCATAAGAAAATTTTGGGGAAGATCGCAAAGGTTTTTTGGTGGATATAAACTTGAAGTGATAGGCAATTTTAGTGACGAGGCAAATATCTTACTCATAAACCATCAAAGTATGCTTGATATCATTGTCATCGAAGAGCTTCACCCAAAAAATGTCTGCTGGATCGCAAAGGCACAGATCGGAAAAATTCCTATAATTGGTAAAATTTTAAGCTTGCCAAAAATGATAGCGGTTGAACGTGAAAATAAACACTCACTTATAAAGCTTTTAAGCGAAGCAAAAGATAGAGTTGAAAATGGTCGTGTTTTAGCGATATTTCCCGAAGGAACTAGATCTCAAACCAATAAGCTTTTACCTTTTAAGGGTGGTGCAAAACTACTAGTTGAAAAGCTAAATTTAAAAGTTCAGCCTATCGTTATCGTAGGAAGCGATGCGATGAAAGTAAAAGAATTTAGCTTTAAAAAAGCAGATATCAAGCTCTTTTGTCTTGATTTGGTCGATACTTCAAAAGACAACTGGCTAGAGACGACTAGAGAGAGTATGCAAAAAGTCCTAGACGAAAATAGAAAATAAATTTGGCTTTGCAAATTTACAAAGCCCCCTGCTCTATATCATTATCTATAAAAATTTGATTTTATATACTAGAAATTTTTATAAATAAATTTAAAATGGTCTAGCGGGAGCTAGACCTAAAAATATTAGCTTAAGAGGTAAGCTTTCAAGTCCTAAAGATACTAAGTTTTGAATTTAATGCATCTGTCATCTTGTTTAGATGTTCTGCCGCTGAAGCTATCTCTTCGACGCTTCTAGCATTTTCAGATGAAATTTGGTTGATATTTGAGATGCCTTCCATGATCTCATTTACATTTTTGCCAGTTACGATGTAGTCTTGCATAGTCTTATCAGACATTGCTATAGCGTTATTCATTGTCTCACTCATAACATTTATAGTTTTTTCAACGTCACTTGCCACGTGAGTTAACTCTTGGATCTGTTTAGAGTTGATACCCATTTGCTCACTGCTATCATTGATCGCTTGAACGATGACATTGATAGTTGCATTTATCTCAGTTAAACTCTTTTGAGTCCTCTCAGCTAGCTGTCTAACTTCATCAGCAACAACGGCGAAGCCACGTCCATGCTCACCTGCTCTTGCAGCCTCAATAGCGGCATTAAGTGCAAGTAAATTTGTCTGATCAGCTATATCATTGATAACAACAAGGACTGATTTCACCTGCTCGGCATCACGGCTAAGTTGATCGATCTTATCAGCCATTTGATTTTCTACATTAGCAGAGTCAATAATCTGCGCTGATAGCGATCTTATAGCTTCAGTTGCCGTTTTTATATGTGTGCTAGCCTTTTGAAGATCATCTTTGCCAGCTTGAGCTACTGCTAAAGATTCTTTCATATTTTCTTGCATTACTTTACATCTTTGATTTGTCTCTTCTACTATTTCAGTTGATTTTTCTACACGTTTGCCTGTCTGAAGAGATGTAGAACTAAGCTCGTTTGCAACGGAGCTATTTTCACTTGAAAGGTGCTTTGTGTCACTTATTAATACCCTTATTCTTTCAATAAAATCATTTATGTCTTTACTTATCTTAGCTATCTCATCTTTACTATAAATAGGAATTTTAATTGTAAAATCAGATGTTATCGCATTTAAATTTGTTCCTAGTCTATCGATAGGATTTGCAACCATCTTCTTAAGCAAGAACATCGAGACAGCTATCAAAAGTAAGGTAACTATGACGCTTGCTATGATGAAATTTTTACTAACTACTTTTAATGGTGTTAAAAAATCATCAGTAACAGCTGAACCTAAAACCATCCAGTCTAGTTTATCAAATGACTCAAAAGCAACTATGCAGTCAACCCCATCAATTATAATAGGCTCAATGCCCTTTCCTTTTTTAACAATATTATCCATAGTAGTTTTTAATTCACTACTTAGCTCTTGATCTGCCTTAGTTGGATGGAAGTCAAATTTACCGGTTTTAGTATTGTACAGAGAAAAATATCCATGCTTACCAAGTTTCATCTCAGAAAAAGTCTTTTTCATATTGTTTAATCCTTCGGTAGGATCATAACCAACAAATAAGATTCCTATTACCTCGTTATTTTCAATGATAGGATCATAAATACTCATATAGTTGCGTCCAAATAAATTTACAACGCCTATATACCTCTCTTTATTCATGATATTTTTATAGGCTTGACCGTTTTTGTCAATCATCGTACCAACAGCTCTACTACCATCAGCCTTCGTCACCGATGTACTAACTCTTAAAAAATTATCACCTGATTTTGCAAAAATGGTTGAAATTCCACCTTTTGTAGCTTTATTAAATTTATCTAGAATATCGTAGTTGTTGTTTAAAATACCATTTTGAGATATTAGATCTATCGCCTCGTATTTGTCAGTCTTGCTCATCTGGTGATTAGTTGAAATTTTTCCAATCATCTCTTTAAAAACACTCATTATTAGCTCTGCACTACTTACATTATCTTTTTCAAATAATTTAACCGTATTCATAGCAAGCTGGACGTTTTGTTCTACTGTTGTAAGCACACCATCTTTTATCTCGCGCTCTAAAATATTTGATGTATATACAACAAAACATGTCATAGATACTGCCAAAACCGTAGCAATCGTTGCTGAAACTTTTACCAAAATGCTTCGTAAATTCATTTTGTCTCCTTTTTCCAAAAATTTTCGCCTTGATTATAGCACTATTTTAAATAAACTTTATACAAGAATGCATAATTAATAATAATTAATAAATTATCATTATTATTTTATTCATAAATTATAACTTTTTTAAAACCATTTTAAAAATTTGATTTAAAAACCTTGATAGTAATGCTATCAAGGTTAAGTATATTTTTATCACTTTGTGTTATAATCTGCCAAAAATTTTAAAACAAGGAAAAGAAAAATGGCAGATAAATTTGAATTTCAAACCGAGGTCAATGACCTTTTAAATTTGATGATCCACTCTCTTTACTCAAACAAAGAGATATTTTTAAGAGAGCTCATCTCAAACTCAAACGACGCTCTTGACAAGCTAAATTACCTTTGCTTGACTGATGAAAAGTATAAAAGTCTAAGCTACACTCCAAGGATCGACATCAAAGTAGATGATAAAGCTAAGACTTTAACCATTAGCGACAATGGTATCGGTATGGACAAGGATGAACTCATCGCAAATTTAGGCACGATAGCAAGAAGCGGCACAAAAGGTTTTATGAAAAATTTAAGTGGCGATGCTAAAAAAGATAGCTCACTGATCGGTCAGTTTGGTGTTGGCTTTTACTCAGCATTTATGGTGGCAAGTAAGATCGAAGTCATAAGCAAACGAGCACTTAGCGACAAAGCCTACAAATGGACATCTGATGCAAAAAACTATGAGATCGAAGATGCCCAAAAAGAGAGCTTTGGAACGGACATCATCTTACATTTAAATGACGATGAGTTTGCAAATTCTTGGCGTATCGAAGAGATAGTCAAGAAGTATTCAAATCACATTCCTTATCCTATATTTATGGATAAACAAAGCTATGTCGCTCCAAAAGAAGGCGAAAAAGAGGGCACTTATGAGACTAAAAACGAGCAAATAAACAAGGCAAATGCGCTTTGGAGGCTAAATAAAGCCAGCCTAAAAGAGCAAGATTATAACGACTTTTATAAGCAAATTTCACACGACAGCAGTGATCCGCTCCTTTACATCCACACAAAAGCTGAGGGTAAGATTGAGTACTCAACTCTATTTTATGTGCCAAGCACTGAGCCGTTTGACCTCTTTAGGGTTGATTATCAAAGTGGCGTAAAGCTCTATGTAAAAAGAGTTTTCATCACAGATGATGCAAAAGAACTCTTGCCGCCATATTTAAGATTTATCAAGGGCATCATTGATGTTGAGGACTTGCCACTAAATGTTAGCCGCGAAATTTTACAAGAAAATGCGATCATGAGAAGTGTCAAAGAGCAAAGCGTGAAGAAAATTTTAAGCGAGCTTGCAAAGTTAAAAGATAACGACCGAGAAAAATACATAAAATTTTACAAACTATTTGGCAAGGTTTTAAAAGAGGGGCTTTATGGATTTAACGCTGAAAAAGAGCAAATTTTAGATCTTTGCCTATTTAAAAGTTCAAAAAGAGACGGACTTATCAGCCTAAAAGAGTACAAAGAAGCGATGAAAGAGAATCAAAAGTCGATCTACTACATCAGCGGCAACAATGAAAATATGCTAAGAAATTCTCCGCTTCTTGAGAGTTTTAAGAAAAACGACATCGAAGTGCTTATTATGGATGAAGAGATCGATACGATCGTTATGCCAATGGTCAATGAATTTGACAAAACACCTCTAAAATCAGTCTCACACGCTGATATAAATGATGAGATCAAAAGCGGTGAGAAGGTCGATGAGAGCAAGGTTGCAAACACGCTTGTTAAAATGAAAGAAATTTTAAAAGATGAAGTCAAAGATGTAAGACTAAGCTCAAGACTTTCAAGCTCGGCTGCGGTGCTAATTTACGATAAAAACGATCCTGATTACGCTATGCAAGAGATGTTAAGGCAAATGGGTCAAGGCGCAAACGCTCCAAAAGTTAAACCGATCTTGGAGATCAACGCTGATCATGAAATTTTTGCAAAACTAGAGAAAAATGAGGCGATGATTTATGACATAGCGCCTTTGCTTCTTGATATGGCAAGACTAAATGAGGGCATGAGCCTAGAAAACCCAGCTAAATTTTCAGAGCTACTAACGAAAGTGATGATAAAAGCTATCTAAATTTATAAAGCCCAAGAGAAATTTTGGGCTTTAACATACTTCTATAAATTTAATTTTCTATATTTATTATCTTTATTGCAGTAAAAATTTATCGGTAAAAATTTAATTGTGTAAGCTAAATTTCCCACGCCAAAAGACGTGGGATAAATTTTACGCTATCTTGGTAGCGTCGATGATGTTTAGATCAAGTCCAAGATCTTCAACAGATAGTCCAAGTGCAAGACCTACAAGCTGAGATAGGTGAATGATTGGCTTTCTCACGTTTGAGTGGTTCTCATCTTGATATCTCTCTTGGTAGATGTCAAGTTGCATTTGACAAAGTGGGCATGGTGTGACAACTACGTCAGCGCCGTTTTCATCGGCATTATTTACGATCTGGCTTGACATTTTCCTTACAGATGTGCCAGCTGGATAGCTAGCGTGGAAACCACAGCAGTCAAGTCTTTTCTCAAATGGCACGATAGTAGCACCAAGTGCGCCTACAACAGTTTCAAAGCTCTTTGGATTGACTGAGCTTTCTCTATTGTGCAGATCTTTTTCAGGCCTTAGACTGTGGCAGCCATAAAATAGCGCTACTTTTAGCCCACTAAGTGGCTTAACAACCTTTGCTCTTAGTGTTTCTACGTTTTGATAAAGTACCCAAAGAAGGCTTGTGATCTCAGTTGAGCCATTATATTTCATATTGCCCTCAGCCAAGAAAGTATTTATGCGGTCCTTTGCACCCTTATCAAGTGTAGTTTTAGCTCTTGTTAGAGTTAGCATACAAGTTGAGCATGTAGTAAGCATAGGCATATTCATCTGCTCTGCAAGCGCTATATTTCTAGCATTTGCCACAAGCGTAGCGATAGGATCCACGTCTTGTGCTTGTTGGGCACCACAGCAGCTCCAGCCCTTTATCTCATGAAGCTTCCAGCCAAGTATCGGAGCGATAGCCTCAAGCGACATCTTAGCCTCTTTAGCTGCTTGAGAGAGTACGCATCCTGGGAAAAAAGCGAATTCGTTTTGCATAATTACTCCTTACTAGCAGCTTTGCGAGCCGCATTTATCATTTTTACTAGATCATCATGTCCTTCTATATCCTCTTCGCCAAAGATATGAAGTGGATTCATCTTACCTGCAAGCATTAAATTTGCAGCGATATCCATTTTGCCCATATTTCTAAACACTCCCTCAGAGCGAAGTGCAAGCTTGATCTCATTTAGTCTGCCTGAGCCATCAACTAGATCGGTTAAGAACGCCTCAGCGTGATCTGGTCCCATACCATCATCAAAGCCTTTTTGTATAGCCATAATGCGAAGATCAGTTATATCTTTGCATGCACTTATGCCTTTTGGACAGCGATCAGCGCACTCTTGGCACTTTACACACATCCAAAGGCCATTATCGATAGCTGGTTTTAGGTGCGGCAGAGGATCTTTGCTGCGTGAGTCAAAAGCGGCTCTATAAGCATGCACAAATACAAATGGCTGCATATAATCACTCGCATCAGCTTCAAGTTTATTACACTCGCTAGCGCACGCTCCGCAAAGTATGCAGTCCCATTCAAGCGCTACTTTGTCATACTCTTTTTGGCTTTGCTTACAGCCTTTTTCTGCGCTAAATTCTGACTTAGCTGTAATGCTAGGCTTTATCTTGCGTAAATTTTCAATACTTGGTTCCCAGTCCACCATGAGGTCTGAGATCACTTTGAAATTTCCAAGTGGAGAAATTCTTATGCTCTCTGGATTGTCATACTCTGCCAAAAGCTCATTCATCTTTGTATCACAGGCTAGATATGAGTGGCCATTTACTCTAACAGCGCACGCACCACATATCGCTGAGCGGCAAGATGCTGTGAAATTTAACGTCGCATCCTTTTTTTGTTTGATATCAAGAAGCACTGTTAAAAGAGTTTTGCCTTTGATCTCTTCATTTGTTAGCTCATAAGTTGATTCATATTTTTTAGTTCCGTCAAAGCGGTCGATAATAATTTTCATCCTAGCTCCTTACTCTGGCTTCTTGCCGTCAAGTGAAAATATGCCTGTCACAACGTCTTTGTAACTAAGCTCAAGCTTGCCGTCTTTTAGTGTGACTATGCTGTGTTTTAAGAAATTTACATCATCTCTTTTTGGATAGTCCTCTCTTGTGTGAGCGCCACGGCTCTCAAGACGATTTTGCGCTGCAAGGCATGCTGCACGAGAAAGAAGTATAAGGTTGCCAAGCTCGACATAGTCAGTAAATGCTGTGTTCATGACTGGGTTTTGATTTGGCACTTTAAGGGTGTCATATTTTGCTTGGATAGCTTCTAGGTTTTTAGAAAGCTGATCAAGTTTTGCACCAGTTCTAAAGATACCCATTAGGTCCCAGTTGTTTTTACCAAGCTCTTCACGAAGTGCATACATATCATTTACACCGCCCTCGCCTGTTGCGATAGATTTAAATTTATCTTGCCACATTTTTGCTAGCTCAGAAGTTTTCTTTCCGATTGCAAATTTTGCATTTTGAGCGTAAGCGCCAGCACCCTTGCCAGCTAGATCGCCAGTTACAACTGCGTCAGTTAGACTGTTTCCACCAAGGCGGTTTGCACCGTGGATAGATACGCAAGAAGCCTCACCACCTACATAAATTCCAGGGATTTTTGTGCTCATATCATCAAATTTTGCTACCTCTATGCCACCCATTGAGTAGTGAGCTGTTGGGCGGATAGGCACTGGTTGCTCGATTAGATCGATATTTTGGAAAAGCATGGCTGTGTGGCGAATTTTTGGAAGCTTTTTCATAATAGTATCTTTGCCAAGGTGGCGAACGTCACAAAGCACATAAGCGCTCATACCCTCACCAAAGCCTCTGCCTTCGCGAATTTCTGTCTCGATCGCACGAGCGACGACGTCACGAGGAGCTAGCTCCATCTTTTCGTGATAGTTTTTCATAAAGCGCTCGCCCTTGTTGTTTAACAAGTATCCACCCTCGCCACGAGCAGCTTCTGTGATTAGTGTGCCGCCATTTTGAACGCCAGTTGGGTGAAACTGAAGCATCTCAGGGTCTTCAAAACCAAGACCTGCTTTAAGCGCAGCAGCGATGCCATCACCAGTTGCTATAAATGGAACTGATGTGCGGTTATAAAAAATTCTAGTGTATCCGCCAGTTGCGATAACAAGAGATTTGCAAAGAACTGGATAAATTTGACCATCTTGGATGTTGCGAAGAACGACGCCTTCGACCTTGCCGTCCTCAAGACCGATCTCAAGTAGCTCATGATCCATTAAAAATTTAACGCCAGCTGTGATAGCGTCGTCAAGACAGGCGTGCATCAAAATGTGGCCAGTTTTATCAGCCGCGTAGTTACAGCGTTTTTTACTAGCGCCACCCATGAAGCGAAATGCCACGTCGCCATTATCTTTACGGGATACGTCGCCATTATCTATACGAGAAAAGAGCATGCCATTGTGGTCTAGCTCGTGGATGACTGCGCCTGCTGCCTCGCAAAATTTCACAACTGCATCTTGATCGGCAAGATAAGCCGCACCTTTAACTGTGTCATAAGCGTGAAGCTTGAAGCTATCGCCATTACTAAAGTCAGTAACGCCGTTTATTCCGCCCTCCGCCATACAGGTTGCATTGCGAGATGGCATCATCTTTGTAGCAACAACGACGGTTGAGTTTGGATATTGCTTGCGAACGGCTGTTGCTGCACGAAGTCCAGCACCACCAGAGCCAATTATCAGCACATCAACAGATGGTAAGCCATTTTCATTGCCTTTTGGCAACTCACCAGCAAAAACATTGGTCGCACCAGCTGTTGTAGCTAGCGCACCTACGCTAATACAGGCACTTTGTAGAAATTCTCTTCTGGTAAATTTTTCACTCATTGATAACTTCCTATCTTAGTAAAATTTTTAGCGTTTTAAACGCACCGCCAGTTCATTTCTTAATATTTTTTAAAACGACTACATTAATTAAATAATTAATAATGAAACATTACATTAAATTTACTTAAAAGAAACATAAAGATTTATTTTAGATTAAGAAATGAGAGCTGATATTAAAATCAAAAAGGATAAATGGGCTTTTTTAGGCGGTTTATATAAATTTAGCGGTAGAAATTTTATAAGATGTATAAAAATTTCTACCGATTTGAAGTTTATTTTTATTTTTGAGTTTTTAAGCTTTAGAAGCTCTTTTTTAGGATATCAGAAAGATAAATTTACTTTTATACTTAAATAAATATATTAAATATAATAAATAACATTATTTTTGTCCTATTATCAAAATTCACCCTTTGGGTACAAAATTTCTTTTAGCTCGCTATCACTTAGCTTGTAATTATAAAATCTCTCGTAAAACTCTTTTGTTTTTTGCTCTAAATTTAGATCGCTAAATTGCTCTGGGTAAAATGTCTTAGCCAGCCAAAGCGGATAAAGCACACCCTCAGCACTTCTTACGCTCCAAAGATAAACGCCACTTGGCACTACAAAAATTTGCCCATTTTGCACAGCTTTTAGCTTGGCAAATGATGCGTTTTTGGCGATGGCATCGGTATTTTTTTGCGAATTTGTGATGATGATGTCCGGGTTAAAGATGATGACTTGCTCTTCATTTATCGCTTTTGAAATTTTAAAATCACCATCACTTAGCTCTGAGCTTACATTTATACCACCAGCTACGCTAATATACTCAGCGCCGATATCTTTTGAGCTAATGGTGTTAAAATTTCCAGAGCTATAGTTAAGCACCAAAACTCTCTTTTTTGGCGTTAAATTTGCTGTTTTTTGGCTTACAAATTTTATGTTGTCGTTAAAATAGTCATTAAACTCACGCGCCCTTTTTACGCTCTTTTCGCCCCAAATTTCAGCGATCTTGCTAAAGCTATCTTGTATCTCTTTGATGCTTTGAAATTTATCTATCTTCACAACCGCGATGCCAGCGCTCTCTAGCTGAGCCTTGCTATTTTCATCAAACATCATGCCAACTGGCCCAAAAACAACTTGCGTTTTTGACGCGATAATAGTTTCGACGCTGCTACTTAGCATGCCACTTTTGTTGTTGTTACTCTTTATCTTTGGAAAAATTTTTGACATAAGTGGAGGCAGTTTTGGCGCACCGCTAATTATATGATCCTCGTTACCAAGCATCGCAGAGACTTGCACAAAAGCCCCTATCAAAGGTGTCGCACGCTCGATCACATCAGGTACTTCTACTTTTTTATCGTCGCTATCAAGCACCACTCTTGCTTGCAAACTAACAAGCAAAAAAGCCAAAAGTAAAATTTTCTTAAACATATCTTCTCCTTTCAATCCACCATCACGCAAGAGTAATGCTCGCGTTCATCGATGATATTTTTCATCACTCGTATATCTACGCCGTAAATTTTCTTTAAATTTTCACCATTCATCACCTCGCTAGCCTCGCCGTAGATGTAGTTTTTATCACGCCCGAGCATCGCGACCTTTGCATTTAAATAAAAGACCTGCTCTGGCTGATGAGAGGTGAGGATAATGATGTAGCCTTGCTTTGCGAGCTTTTTTATCTCTTTTAAAACTCGCATTTGGTTGCCAAAGTCTAAATTTGCCGTTGGCTCATCAAGCAGCATCACCTTTGAGCGCTGCGCCAAAGCCCTAGCTATCAGCACCATTTGCCGCTCGCCGCCACTTAGATCGGTATAAATTTTATCTTTAAAGCTCTCTAAATTTAGCGTTTTTAACGCATCTAGCGCTATCTCTTCATCCTCTTTACTAGGGCGTTCAAATATACCAAGTCTTGCATTTGTACTCATCATCACCACGTCAAAAACGCTAAAGGCAAATGGCGGTGTGTGAGCCTGCGGGACGTAGCTTATAAAGCTTGCTCGCTCTTTTTCGCTCATCTTTAGCGCGTCTTTGCCGTCTATTAAAATTTCTCCTCCAAGTGGCTTTAAAAAGCCAAGTATCGTCTTAAACGTCGTTGTTTTGCCAACGCCATTGCTACCTAGCAGGCAAAAGATGTCGCCATCTTGTAAATTTGCATTGAAATTTTCTATAACGACCTTTTTATCGTAGCCGTAGCTTAAATTTTTTATCTCAAATTTCACGCAAAACCCTTTTTGCTCTTATAAAGCAAATAGACAAAAACAGGCGCGCCAACTAGCGAAGTGATGACGCCAAGCGGGATCTCACTTGCCATTAGACTGCGTGAAGTGGTATCAACTATCAGTAAAAACAGCCCTCCGCCAAGCAGCGAAGCTGGAAAGAGCGTGATGAAATTTGCCCCCACGACAAAGCGCATGATGTGAGGGATGACGAGCCCCACCCAGCCTACGATACCGCAAAATGAGACGCAAGTAGCGGTTAGAAGCGTTGAGGCGATGATGATTATGATGTTGTAAAATTTGACATTTAGCCCCATCGCCCTAGCCTCTTCTTCGCCAAAGCTAAGCGTATTTAGCTTGTAGCGAAGCATGAAAAGTGGCACAAGACAGATTTCTTGCTAGGCTTCCCATCAGCCAAAAAGTAACTTCTGGCAGCTTATCATCGCTATTAGCTAGAAATTTTATGAGTGAGCTAAGCGCTCCAAAAAGAGATGAGATGACGATGCCAGTTAGCACCATTACGAGTAAATTTAGCCTACCTTTTTCGATGACGCTGCTTATAAAAACGACGGCAAAAACGGCAAAAAGACCGCAGCCAAAGGCACTAAGCTACACGCCTATGTAGTTAAAATTTAAGATGATAGCCACGCTCGCTCCTACGGCTGCGCCACTTGAGACACCAAGGATGTCAGGCGAGACTAGAGGGTTTTTAAAAAGACCTTGATAGACAGCTCCAGAGCTAGCAAGTGCTGCACCGACAAGGATTGCAAAAAGCACCCTTGGCAAGCGAATAAGCGTAAAGACCGTGTAGTCTTGCTCGTCGCTTGGCTGCTCGTTTAAAATGGCTGATCTTATAAACTCAAAAATTTGAGCGTAGCTTATCTCGTAGCATCCGATACCTAATGAAAAAAAGAGCACCAGCAAAAGAAGCGCAAATAATGCGAAAATAATCTTTTGACTACTCAAATTTCATCTCCCGCACGTCCCACCAGATGAGATAGCTCTTGGTTTCTCTTTTAAATTTATATCCGTCATTTGTTTTAGTAAGATACTTTTCTACGTTTTGTTTGTAAATTTCTTCTTTTTCGGGTGCGATCTCGCCGACAAATCTAAAATAAGAAAACGCCTCTTCAAGGCTAGCAAGATCCCTCTCAAAAATGGTGTCGATTATCTTTAAATTTGGATTTGCTCCCATGTCGTAAGCGATGTTAAAGATAAAGTTGTAGCCAAATCTCCTATCGCTAAGACCTGCCTCATTTTCATCTTTTATCCCTTTTAGGAAGTCTTACCAGAACGTTTTTAAGCTTGGATAATCCATTAAAAAAGAGGTCATAACAACATATTTTTTAGCAAATTTGCAAAGCTTTTTTATATCAAAAAGCCCAACTGAGCGTGATGCTAGCACGATGTCGTGTTTTGGTAAGTCTTTTAAGCTCTGCTCATCGCTCCAGTCTTTTTGGATGAAATTTATATTTTTCGCTCCAGCCTCTTTTGCATTTTTTTTAGCGTATTCAAGCATTTTTGCAAACGGATCTAGCGCGCTTACGCTCTTTGCTAGCTTTGCAAGTGGCACGCTAAGCCTTGCTGGACCACACCCCACGTCAAGCACGCTATCATCTTTTGTGATAGGCAAATTTGAAAGTAAATTTAGCGTAGAAGCCGCCTCCATGCGTGTCATCTCGTTATACATGTTTGCGACATCGTCCCAATTTACGCCGCCATATTTGCCCTTTACTTTTTGCAAAGTAGGCGAAAACACTCGCTCCAAAATCGCTTGATAATCAACCAGCCCTTGCATCTTTCTCCCTTTGGTTATTTAAATCTGCCCTACGAAAAGGGCAAATTTAAAGAGCCTAAAGCCAAAATAAATTTGGCTTTAAGTTTTGGTTTTAGAATTTAACTTTAGCTGATAACATAAAAGTTCTTGATTGTCCTAAGAATAGGCTAGAGCCTGTTTTATTGTCTGTTCCATCGATATTTGATGGATACATTCCAACCCAGTATTTTTTGTCAAATACGTTATTTACGTTAAATCTCAAAGTTGTTTGCTTACCTAACCACTCTTTTGTTGTATAACGAATACCAAGATCGGTTGTAAAGTAAGCAGGAGCTGCATTTATGTTACGTTGATCAGCATAGCGTTTGCCAGTATAGTGAAAATTTGCACTTAATGCTAGCTTATTTGTATTTGGCTCAAGGTAGTCAAAGAGCAGGTTTGATTGCACGCGCGGCTCGCCAACTACGATTTTACCCTCTGCATAGGTTTGTTTTGCTCTTTTTAGCTTAGGCTGGATGAGCGATACCGCCCATTACGCTAAGATCGTTTGTGATCTTACCGCCTGCGCTGACTTCAAGTCCTCTATTTACTTGCTCGCCTTGCTCGCCGTATTCATTATTGTCGCCAAGATAAATTAATGGGCGTTTGATCTCAAAAAGCGCAGCCGATAGGTCAAGCTCGTCTATCCTAGCTTTTGCACCGACTTCGTATTGCTTACTTCTGTACGGCTTTACGACAACCGTCTCACCGTATCGCGGGTTGCTTACGTCGGTATAGGTATGAGCAGATCCGCCTTGCAAGCTATCAGCGTATGTGAAATACAAGCTGACGTTCTCAACTGGGCGGTAGATGAGGCTTCCTGCATAGCTATTGCCGCTTTTGTCGTAGCTTTTTACACCCGTTTGCTTGTTTTTACTTTCGAAGTTGCTTCTAGCCGCACTTAAAATGACGCTAAAATAGTCGTTTATTTTAATGTCGTCAGCGATAGTTACATTTTTCATTATATCTTCTTTGCTTTTATAAGCTCCGCTTGCTTTTTTTGTGTTAGGCTGTGCAAAGACGCGCGGACTATATAAGTTAGATTTTCCTAAAGAAACTGGTCTTGAAGCAGGATTTCTAGCACCATATAAAGTCCATATATATCCATTTGTTTGCACGCCAAGATTGTGTTCTATGCCAAATGTTTCAAATTCGGTTATAGCCTTTGCAAACCAGCTTTGCACGTCAAATCTTTGAGCTGCACCGCCACCGCCTCCAGCTGTTACGTCAAAATCACCGTTTTGGTTCGTGAAGGTTTTGCTCGTGCCATACATATCGCGGATAGCCTTTTGCCACTGATAGCCGCCCTCGAAATACCAATTCTCGGTAGGTATGTATTTAAATTTAGCGCTTGCAGTCGTTGTTTTTAGGTCACTTCCAGCCCATTCTTGTTCTAAACCAGCTTTAGTAGTTTTAGTAGCACTTGGAATAGCAAAGGTTAAGACACCGTTAGCACCTGGCATCGAAAAGCCACCAGGATTTCCTAACATTTTGTGTCTGTAATAGCTAAAATTTGTCTCAATCGTGAAGTTTTCAGTTAAATAAAAGTCGAGTCCAAGACTAGCCAAATTTCTTTCGTAGTCGCTTTTTTTAGCTTGTTTTGCACCGTAACTTTTATAAAATACACCACGATATCCAATGTGTTCAAATTTGTTTGATGTATCCCAACCTATACCAAAATTTGAGCGGCTCGTATAGTCAGCCCAAACCGTATTTGAGAAAGGTATCGGACGTTTTCTTGTGTAGTTAAAAAAGCCTGCTGGATTTTGTCCGCCATAAAGCGAACCGGCAAGTCCGTTTTGGATTTGCAGGCCTTCAAACATATACATCGGAATAGCTGTCGTAGAAACAGCGTAAAATCCGTCCCAAAGTACGTTTCCAACGACTGATCCTTCAAAGCCACGCGTTTGCGGACGACCGACTTCTATACCGCCTCTGGTTTGAATTTGCGCCGAAGGGAAGTATTTTACTGCATCCTCAAAACCTGCTACACCTTGGTTGTTCATAGCTTCAATAGACATTGTATTTACCTGATAAGGCATATCAAACACTCTTTTTCCTGCTAGAGGACCACTAGCAACGCCTTTGTTTAGTATGCCTTCGCTGATACCACTCTCGCTGATGTTATCACCGACTGAATTTACTTCAACGCCCTCAAGCTTTGTCGTTTGCACAGCAAAAACTTGACTTAAAAAACCACTGCACATCAAAAGTGCAGCACATGTTGCAACTGAGATTTTGTAACTCAATTTTTACTCCTTTTACAAAAATTTTACGTCTGAAATGTTACTAAAACAAATCTTAAATATAATTTATTAATTTATTAAATATTTAAAAATACATTTTATTTAAGAAAGCTAAAATAAGGCATTATGAGAACGATTTTTAAAAATTTCATAGCTTTGATAAGATAAATAAAAACTATAAATATAATCTTTTATATCGAAAAATTATGCTTAAAATTTTAAGAAAAGTAATAATTGATTTTTCTGTTTATAGTAGAATTTTGGCTAAAAATTAGCCAAAATTTATTTTAAAAGCTCTTTTGCGTATTTTAGGCCTAGCTCGTAAGCTTTGGCATTTGCATCTTTGACCTTAGCTGGCACGCTTGCTAGCATCTCTTCACGCACTAAATTTTCATCCATGCATCCACTCATAGCCACAGCCACACCAAGAGCAACAACGCTTTGAGTGATGACATTACCGACCTCGTCTTTTGCGATAGAGATGATAGGGATTTCATAAATTTTCCAGTGCTTTTTGTCTTCATCGCTTACTTTTACCAAATTTGGCTCGACCACGATCGCGCCACCCTCTTTTACGCCGCTTTTAAAGGCATCGTAGCTTATCTGTGCGGTTGCTAGCATGAAGTCTATCTCACCCTCGTTTGCGTAAGGGTATAAAATTTCTTTCTCATCAAGTATGATATCGACCTTCGTTGGGCCGCCGCGCACCTGAGATGTGTAGGTAGAGGCCTTAACGCCGTATCCGCCTGCCTTTATCTTGGCAGCTGAGAGGATCTCGCCTGCTAGTATGACGCCCTGTCCGCCAACGCCGACAAATCTTAATTGTGACCTCATGCTAGCTCCTTAAAATCGATCGGCTCACCGCTCATAGCAGCCCTTCTTACCATATCGTAAGCCTTGGTGTACTCTATCTTCTCTTCATCTTTGTGAAGCACGCCAAGTGGGAAAATGCCCTCTTTCTCTTCGTCGCTTAGCATGTCAAATTTGACCTTGCTCGTCGTGCGGCCCTTTATCCACTCTAAATTTTTCACCGCCTCGCCCATTTTGTTCTTGCGACCTAAATTTATATGGCAGTTTGAAAATACATCAAAAAAGCTGTATCCATCGTGGCTAAAGCCCTCCACAAAGAGCTTTGTAAGCTTCTCTGGCTCGATGACGCTTCCGCGCGCGACAAAGCTAGCACCTGCTGCGGTTGCGAGCTTACAGGCGTCAAAGCTAGGATCGATGTTGCCGTACTGCGCTGTGACCGTCCACATGCCCTTTGGCGTCGTTGGGCTAGTTTGCGAGTTTGTAAGTGCATAAATGAAGTTGTTTATTAAGATGTGATTTAGCCCGATATTTCGGCGGCATCCATGTATCGTGTGGTTGCCTCCAATCGCCAGTCCGTCGCCGTCGCCAGTTACTACGATGACGTGTTTGTCTGGGTTTGCCATCTTTACGCCAGTGGCGTAGGCTATGGCTCTGCCGTGAGTCGTGTGAATGGTGTTGCAGTCAAGGTATCCGCTAAAGCGGCCAGAGCAACCTATGCCTGAGACCACGCAAACGTCGTTCATGTCCCAGCCCATCGTGTCGATAGCGCGGATGAGCGCCTTTAGTATGACGCCGTCGCCACAGCCCCAGCACCAAAGAGTAGGCATTTTATCTGTTCGTAAATATTTATCATAATTAAAAGCCATAAATTTCTCCTATCTTTGCCTCGATCTCGCTTGGACTTATCGGTCTACCGTTTGCTTTTAGTAGTTTTGCAAAGTCATCTCTTAAGATGATCTTTGAAATTTCGCCGCTATATTGACCTAAATTTAGCTCGCAAACTAAAATTTTATTAAATGTATTTGATATCTCTTTTAGTTTTTTGGTTGGAGCTGGAAAAAGTGTGAGTGGTTTAAAGAGCCCTACTTTTAGCCCCTTTTCACGTAAATTTAATATCGCTTGCTTGGCTGAAAGTGCCACACTTCCAAAGGCGATGATGCAAATTTCAGCGTCATCAAGCATAAACTCTTCAAATTTTTCGCACTCGTCAGTGTGTAAATTTATCTTATCAAATAGCCTATTCATCGAGCTTTCAACGATCTTGCCATCTTCTGTTGGAAAGCCAGTAGCGCCGTGATGAAGTCCTGTTATATGGTAGTGATAGCCTTTAAAGAAAGGATTTAGCGTGGCTGGCTCATCATGCGTAGCCTCGTAAGGCTTATACTCTTTTGGCTCGCCACTAAATTCTTTTCTTTTATAAATTTCAAGCTCGCCTATCTCTGGCAGGCGCACTCTTGCTTGCATATGACCTATAGTCTCATCAAGTAGCAGCATAACTGGCGTCATAAACCTAGCTGCGAGGTTAAAGGCTCGCACGGTCTGCGTATAGCACTCCTCTAGGCTGCTTGGCGCAAGGACGATCATGCTTATATCGCCGTGAGTTGGGTTTTTAGCCTGCAAGATATCGCCTTGTGCGACTCTGGTTGGTAGGCCAGTTGAAGGGCCGCCACGCATAACATTTACGATGACAAGCGGTATCTCAGCGATAAAGCCAAGACCTATTTGCTCAGCCTTTAGTGAGATCCCAGGTCCAGAGCTAGCAGTCATCGCCTTTGCGCCACTTGCACTTGCACCAAGAGCTACTGAAATGCCAGCTATCTCATCTTCCATTTGTATAAATGTGCCGCCATTTTTTGGCAAAAGCACGCTTAGCTCGTGGGCAATCTCGCTACTTGGAGTGATAGGATATCCGCCAAAGAAGTTACAGCCACACTCGACCGCAGCCCTTGCTACTAGGGCATTTCCAGTTGATACTAGCTCTCTCATGCGCTCTCTCCAAGTTTTGCAAATTTATTTGCCTTTACGGCCACAGCTCGTTCTTTACTCTCAGGCGTTAGCTTTGCAAATTTAAAGCCTTTTTCAGCCACATAAATGGCAAAATCAGGACAGTGAAGCTCACAGTCGCGACAGCCTATACATGAGTCAGCATAGACGACCTCTATCATCTTACCAAGCACCGCCTTTGGCTCAAGTCTCATAGCTAGTACGCCTGCTGGGCAGTAGCTCACGCAGACATCACAGGCCTTACACCTGCTCTCATCGACCCAAACAGGTACATTTTCTTTTATTATCATCTATATTCCTAATCCAAATTTTCTTTTAAAAATTTAATGTTTTTTCTAATATCAGCTTCGCTTTTACTTAGCTGCTCTTGCTCACTTTCATTTATATTTAGCTCTAAAATTTCTTTTAAGCCATCACGTCCAAGCCTTACTAGCCTGCCGCAACTTAGCTCATCATTAAGAAGCACGCTAGCACTTAAAATTTCATCACTCTTGCCCATGATCGCTTCACACATTTTCACAACAGCAGCCGCTGGTGCGTAGTAAGCTGAAGTGCCAAGGAGCTTAACGATCTTTGCGCCACCTGTGCTTGTCTCTTTTTTAAGAGTTGCAAGCTCATTTTCGTTTAAATTTTCGCTAATGTTGCTAGCAGATACGATCATCTCATCGTTGTGAGCGCCAATTATCTTTGTCTTTAGCTCTTTTGCATCTTTATCTTTTAGAAGTGCTAGCTCATATCTGCATCTTGCGCCATCAAGCTCACCAGCCATGCCGATCACTTTATTTTTGCTAAAACCACTAAATTTATGAGCCGTCCAGACCATCACATCAAGCGGATTTGTCACAACGATTATCACCGCATTTGGTGCAAATTTTGCAATATTTTGAGCTGTTTGTTTTACGACTACGGCGTTTTTAAGGAGCAAGTCCTCTCTTGTTTGACCCTCTTTTCTTGGGCTTCCAGCAGTTACCACTACGATATCACTGCCCTCTATTAGCATAAAATCATCGCCACCGCAAACGGTAGTTTTTGCGTTAAAAACGCAGCTTGACTGAGCTAAATCGATAGCTTTTGCACGTGCCACATCACCAAATATATCCACAAGCGTGATCTCATCGCAAACTTCTCTCATGCAAAGCGCATAAGCTATGCTCGCACCGACGTTTCCAGCTCCAACTATACTTATTTTCATTTTCTCATCCTATTATTTGATTTAAAATTTTGCTTGGTCTCATGACCTCATTTGCCCTCACTTCATCTGGCAAATAATATCCGCCAAATTCCACGCTTGCACCATCATTTTGTCTTATCTCTTTTAAAATTTCGCTCTCATTTTTCTCTAGCTCGTCTGCTAAATTTTCAAAAATTTTACTTAAAATCCCGCCACTTTTTGCCATTTCTCTTGCCCAAAAAAGCGCTAGATAAAAGTGCGACTCCCTAGTATCAAGAGTGGCATTTGGCGTTTTGTTTTCGTCCAAATAGCTAGCAACCGCTCTATTTAGCGCATCACTTAGCTCTTTTGCCTCTTTTTTTTGCTTAGCAAATGCCAAATGCTCGAGCGAAGCACTAAGCGCTAAAAACTCGCCTAAGCTATCCCAAAGCAGGTGATTTCTCTCTTTTAGTTCTTTTACAAGCGTCGGAGCTGTCCCGCCAGCACCTGTTTCAAACATCGCTCCACCAGCAAGTAGTGGCACGACCGAGAGCATTTTAGAGCTGCCACCTAGCTCAAAGATCGGGAAAAGATCGGTTAGATAGTCTCTTAAAACGTTGCCAGTAACGCTTATTACGTTTTTGCCAGCTCTTATTGCCCCAAGCGATTTTATCGTTGCTTGCTCGTAGTTTAAAATTTCAAATTTCACGCCAGCCCTAGCAAATTTCTCTCTAAATTTTTCAAATTTAACTATCAAATTTCTATCATGAGCACGGCTACTATCTAGCCAAAATATAAGCTCATCTTTTGAAATTTCTCCTCTTTTTAAAGCAAGCTCAAACCACGCATTTATCGCATCATCCTTTGCCTGAGTCATCCTAAAAATGTCGCCCTTTTTGACGCTAAATTTAAAGACACTCTTGCCAGCCTCATCAAAAACTACAAATTCTCCGTCCTCTTTTGCGATAAAAGTCTTATCATGGCTGCCGTATTCCTCGGCCTTTTTAGCCATTAACCCCACGTTTGCCACACTGCCTATGCTGCTCACATCAAGCGCACCATGCTCTTTAAAGTCCGCCACGCAGGCCTCATAAACCCTAGCGTAGGTCCTATCTGGGATCATACAAAGCGAGAAATTTAGCTCGCCGCTTCTATCTTTTATCTTACCAGAGTTTCTAATGAGTGCTGGTACGGAGGCGTCGATGATGACGTCATTTGGCACGTCAAAGTTGCTGGTATTTTCATTTAATACCCAAATTTTTACCTTTTTGCTCAAAATTTCATCAAATTTAGCCAAAATTTCATCTTTATTTTTAAGAGTTGAAATTTTAGAAAACATATCTTTTAAACCATTTTTTGCCTCAACGCCGTGAGCTTTAAACTCCTCATCAAACAGCTCAAAAACCTCTTTAAAATAGCTTTTTATCGCGTGAGCAAAGATGACTGGGTCGCTAACTTTCATCATCGTGCATTTTAGATGCAAGCTCAAGGTCAAATTCTCTTTTTTTGCCTCATCAAAACACTTTTCATAAAATTTATCTAGCTCATCTGCGCTTAAAAAGGTAGCATCTACGATCTCGCCACTTTGGACAGCAAGCTCTTTTAAAAGCTCTTTTTTGCCATCTAAATTTATGAAATTTATATAAAATTTCTCATCTTTTTCTGCGATAATTGAGCGCTCATTCTCATAAAAGTCGCCCTTTTGCATGTAGCAAATTTTAGTTTTATTTGCCTTGTCCCAGTCGCCATTGCTGTGAGGATGCTTTTTGGCAAATTCTTTAACCGGTGGCAAGACTCTTCTATCTGAGTTTCCTTGTCTAAGAACTGGATTTACTGCGCTTCCTAGCACTTTTTGGTATTTTTTAGCGATCTCTTCGTCGTAGTCTGTGATGATCTCATCTGGATAAAAAGGCACATTTATGCCCTTGCTTCTAAGCTCCTCTATCGCTGCTTTTAGCTGAACAAGCGTAGCTGAGATGTTTGGCAGTTTTATGATATTTGCCTCTTTGTGCGCAGTCAGTTCGCCCAAAAGTTCTAGCTCATCGGACTTATTTAGTCCAAGCTCTTTGCTAAAAAGAGATAAAATTCTCCCAGCCAGACTAATATCGGCCCTAGTTATACTAATGTCAGTGCGTGATAAAAAGCTCTTTACGATAGGAAAGAGAGAGTAGCTTGCAAATAGCGGTGCTTCGTCAGTTTTGGTCCAGATAATGTCACTCATTTTAGCCCTTTTATTTTTTTAAAATTTATCACTTTCTTTATTAAATCTCGTTGTATTTTAGGCATTTGCCGCAAATTCTAGCTCTATTTTCCTATATTTTGGTTGTGCTCGCTTAAGGTTTTTGAAAAAATGTGTTTTTTTGCCTTTTTGTCAAGCACAAAGTATAGATAATCGCTCTTTACAGGGTTTATTGCTGCTTTGATCGCACTTATCGAGACCGAGCAAACCGGACTTGGCGGAATGCCGTCGTTTAGATAGGTATTAAACTCGCTCATATCACTTCTTATGCGCTCAGCCGTGATCACATCGTGCGAATAAATTCCGTAGTTTAATGTGCCGTCCATTTGCAGCCTCATACCTTTATTTAGGCGGTTATAAATGACTGAGGCGACAAGTGGCATCTCAGCGTTGTTTGCCGCTTCTTTTTGGATGATCGAAGCGATCGTTAAAATTTTAAACCATTTTTTCTCATTGTATTCGCCAAAAATTTTATTGCTGATCTCGCTTTGAGCCTTTTTTGATGAATTTACAAGATAAAAAGCAAGGTGCCTTTCGCTGATGCCTATTGGAATTTTATATGTATTTGGCATCAAAAAGCCATCACTCACTGGAGCAAGAGCGTTATATTCGCTATTTAGCTTAACTGGGTCAAGTCCTAGCTGGGCGGCGATCTGGTTTAAAAAAACGATAGTCGTTTCGCCTGGTATTAGCGTTATCTCGGTTAAAGCTGCTTTTGATTTTGCAAGTTTTTTTAAAAAATCAACCCTTGAAATTTTGTCTTGACCGATCTCTATCCAGCCAGATTGCGGAGAGCCGATAAAAAGTATGGCGTATTTGTCTATCACGCT
The DNA here is from genome assembly GCF_003049085.1 of Campylobacter concisus. Taxonomy (NCBI): domain Bacteria; kingdom Pseudomonadati; phylum Campylobacterota; class Epsilonproteobacteria; order Campylobacterales; family Campylobacteraceae; genus Campylobacter; species Campylobacter concisus. The sequence continues at coordinate 83,793 of NZ_PIQX01000001.1, read as the reverse complement.
TAAGTTAAAGTTACGATTAGCTAAATAAGATATAATCTCGCCCACACTTCCCTTTGGTATAAAAACGACCTTGCTTGTGTTTATAGGGCGTGCCAAATAGACAAAAATACTTAGGAAAATGATGGCTACGATATCAAAAAAAATGTCTAAATATGGCTTTTTCATAAAATTTTTTATCATCTTGATTCTTTCATTTATCTTACTTTTAAAATACGGCATAAAAATTAACGATTTCGAGTTTTACGGCGTAAAATTGGAGCAATTATATATAAAATTAGATAAAAAAATAATTGCAAGAGCAAAGCAGATAAAGCTCCCAAATTTTAAGAAAGAAAGCAAGCAAAAAAGCAGCGATGAGCGCCTTTTAAATCTTAGTAAAAGCGTAGATTTTATAGATACGATTTTTCAAGAAATTTCACTTGAAAATGTGCAAATAGGCGATGATTTTAAACTAAAAATTCTATTTTTAGATGATATATTTTTTGTTGATAGCCCTTATTTAAATGTGGATATTAAATTCCAAAACGAACAGCAAGATGGAATAGATCTTTTTAGCGTTAGAAATTTAAGCTTTAAGGATTTTAACGTCAGTATTAGCGGCGAAGGAAGTGCAGATTTTGATAAAAATGACTATAAATTTGAGGGAAATTTCACCTCTCATGAGCTGCGCGGTAAGCTAAATTTTGCCCTAAAAGATACATTTTTAACCTACAAAGCTTACGATGTCGAGGCTGGAAGCATTAAAAACTTCATTGATGAGCTTGATAGACGCATAGAGCTAAATAGTGAAGTTAAAAACTGGATATATGGATACATCGTTGCTGATGATTACGAGCTAAAAGAGATTAACGGCAAGGCTAATTTAGCTAAAAATAACTTTTATCTAAATGATCTAAATGCCACCGCAAACACTAAAAATTTGCTCGTTAAATTTGAAAAAGGCTTGCCAGCCGTAAATGTAGGTGAGGCAAATATCACGCTTAAAAACTCAAAACTTAAATTTGATCTTATTTCGCCTATTTACAAGGGTAAAAAGCTTGATGGCTCAAGCGTTGTGATAAATAATATCTTTGATGAAAAAAGCGCAAATTTAGAGCTACTTATAAAGACAAAATCAATTTATGATGAAGCTATAAATGAGATATTAAAAGCTTATAAAATCATCGTGCCAGTAAGGCAGCTTAGCGGAAAAATGGATGCTAGCTTAAAAATTTTGATAAAGCTTGATGAGAAAAGCTTAGAAAATTTTGACGAAAAAAGCGTCATTGCAAATGGAGAATTTAAGCTAAGTGACGCGGTTTTAGAAATAGCTGGGAGTAAATTTAACGCTAAAAACGCCCTTGTAAAGCTCATAAATACGATAAATTTAAGCATCGATGCTACTGGCTTTGGGCTTGAGTTTTTTAAAGCAAATGCCAAGGCTGATATAAATTTACAAAAAAGCACTGGCGAGATAAAAGGCACAATAGAAAGCTTTGATCTAAAAGAAAAAAATGATGAAATTTTAGCCTTTAAAAATGAGCCATTTACTGCTTTTTTAGACTTTAGCAAGGCTGATGAAACTTTGCTCAAGATAGAGCCATTTGGGCTTGATATGAGCTTTGGCAGTGAAAGCAAAATAACAACAAAAAATAGTAAATTTTTCATAGAGAGCTCGCCTGTTTTAAAGCAAAACGGCGTGCATGGTTTTGATGAACTTAGTATAAAAAGTAAGGATTTTACTGATCTTGAAATTTTTGCCAAAGAGGTAAACTTTGATTTGCCGTTTTTAGATAAAAATGGCTCAAAGTACGAAAATGACGATCTTAAAATTTTAGTCTCAAAAACTGGTGTGAAGGTAGATAGCGCAAGTAAAAAGTTAAGCCTAGACATAAAAGAAAAAGCCATAAACGTAAAAACTAAAGATCTAAATTTGCTAGTGCTTGACGATAACAAAACCAGCGAGCAAATCACGCCGCTTGAGCTTTTAGCAAAAAATGGCGATATCATTTTAAGGGATCTAAACAAGACCTTGCCATTTACTAGCTTTAGTGCCGAAAAAAAGGGCAAAAGCACCTCGCTAAATGGGCTAGCAAAACAAGGAAGAGTTGGCTATTTTAACGATGAAAAGAGTATAAATTTAGACGCAACCGACATAAGCGGAGAATTTATCAACGACCTTTTTGGCATCAAGAGTTTTGAGGGTGGTAAATTTCGCCTGAAACTACTTGGAGAAAACTCTAAGAATTTCAAGGCAGAGGTGAGATTTTTTGATACTTTTTTAAAAGATTATATCTTTTATCAAAGACTACTTAGCTTTTTAAACTCCGTTCCATCGCTTCTTAGCTTTAAAACGCCTGACTTTAATGACAAGGGCTTTACTGTTAAAAATGGTAAAATTTTACTCACTAGAAATGGCGATATGATCGAGTTTTTGGCGATTGAAATGATAGGCACAAGCGCTGATATCGGCGGACGTGGTACGATCGATCTAAAGAGTAAAAAGATAAATATCGACCTTGAGCTAAAGCTACTAAAAGATGCTAGCAGTATCATTGATAAAATTCCACTGGTAAATCAAATAATCCTTGGCAAGGACCGCTCGCTCTCAACTGTCATCGCCATACGAGGCACTACCGATAAGCCTGAGTACTCGACGCAGATCCTGCAAGACGCCCTGCTCTCGCCACTAAAGATAATAAGAAACGTGATTCAGGCTCCGTTTTTGATATTTGAGTAGTTTAAATCTGTAACGCACGAAAATTATAGAAAAATTATTGGCTGCTTCTAAAGCCAAGAGTGGCACTCATTTTTGATTATTTATATTATCCTCGGCTTGCAAAGCGCGTAAAAAGGATATCGAAAGCTAAAGATCAAGGTTTTGGTAGTTATTTTTTTGATACTAGTGCTATTAAAATATTTTGACAAAAAGCATAAAATTTTACATATAAAAATATGTAAAATTTACTTCATCTCAAGGCGCATAAGATACATCTCTTCTCCGTCAGTCACCTTTAAATTTTGGCTTTTGCACTTTGGACAAGTAAAGTCATTTTCGCTAAGCTCCCCACCAAATCCGCAATCCAAGCACTCAATAACCACAGCTTGTAAATTTATCACAAGTTCGGCGTTTTCGCAGATCGTACCAGCCTTATAAACATCGAAGGCACTCTCTAAATAGTGTGGCTCAACACCGCTTAGACGGCCGACCTTTATCTCGATTTTACTTATCTCTTTGGCATTTTCTTTAGCTGCGTTTTTCTCGCAAAGGCTGACTAAATTTTGAACGATACTGAGCTCGTGCATTAGCAGATCCTTGGTAGTAGCTCGCCCTTTGGCGGCTCGAGAAATCTTCTTGATTTATAGGCGTTTTCGATAATGACACGCTCGTTTTTAGCTTCCATTGCCTCGCCTATTATCATCGCATTTTTATCAAATTCTCTTAAAATTTCTAGTGCAGTCTCGGCCTGGCTCTCATCAACAGCCATCACAAAAGTGCCCTCATTTGCAAGCTCATAAGGCTCAAATCCAAATAGCTCACAAACGCCCATAACTTCGTCGGCTACTTTTATATTTTCTTCAAAGACCAAGATATCAAATTTACTAAATTTAGCCCATTCATTTAGCACTGCACTTAGTCCGCCCCTAGTCGCGTCACGCATGCACTGCGGTTTTATGCCAGCGCTAAGTAGCTTTAAGACAACCTCTTTTAGGCTCTTGCAGTCACTTTTTAGATCAAGCCCAAGCTCAAATTCCTCTCTTGCTGCAAGCACCACACCACCGTGCCTGCCAACATCTCCAGAGATTAAAATTTTAGCCCCTGCTTTTAAATTTTTAAGCTCCACGCCTTCGCAAACTATCTCGCCGATACCAGCCGTGTTTATGAAAATTTTATCGCATTTGCCTTTTGGCACGACCTTTGTATCACCACAAACTATGCTCACGCCACTTTCTTTACAAGTTTTTGCAAGCGATCCAAGCACGTGCTCAAGTTCTTCTATACCAAGCCCCTCTTCGATGATGAGCGAGCAGCTTAGGTATTTTGCGCTTGCTCCAACCATTGCAAGGTCATTTATCGTGCCACAAGCTGCGATCTTGCCGATGTCACCGCCATTAAAAAAAATGGGAGTCACGACAAAGCTATCAGAGCTAAAAGCGATCTTGCCACCTAAATTTAATATTGCCGAGTCGTTGCTCTGCCTTAAAATTTCATTATCAAAAATTTTAAATATTGTCTCATTTATAAGCGAGTTCATCTCCTCGCCGCCTCCGCCGTGGCTTAGCATTATCTTTTTCATTAAATTCCTTAACCAACTCTTGCATATTTAAAATACGCCGCACAAGCACCCTCGCTTGAGACCATGCACGATCCTATCGGATTTTGCGGATTGCAAACTTTACCAAAGACTTTACACTCTGTTGGTTTTGCTAGCCCTCTTAAAATTTGCCCACAAATGCAAGCCTTGCTCTCGCCAGCGCTCTCTACACTGCAGTCAAACTGCACCCTAGCGTCAAGGTAGGCAAACTCGTCTTTTAGCTTCATGCCGCTTTGCGCTATCTCGCCAAGGCCTCTCCAGACAAAGTCGCACGGCTCAAAGTACTTAGCTATGAGCTCTTTTGCCTTGACATTACCCTCTTCTTTGACAGCCCTTGCGTACTCGTTGTAGACTTCATGTGTGCCTGCATTTTGCTGACGGACTAAATTTAAGACACTTGCCATGATGTCAAGCGGCTCAAAACCGCTAATGGCGATTGGTCTTTTAAACTCATCTGCTAGCTCTTTATAAATTTTACTTCCAGTGATGACACTTACATGGCTTGGGCCTAAAAATGCGTCTATCCTCACGTTTTCATCGCTCATTATAGCTCTAACTGGAGCCGGGACAGTTACGTGATTTATGTGAAAGTATAAATTTTTAATGCCCTCTTGCACCACTTTTTCAACCAAATTTGCGCTCATCGGTGTCGTCGTCTCAAAGCCGATTGCAAAAAATATGACCTTTTTGTCTGGATTTTGTTGTGCTATATTTAGCGCATCAAGTGGAGTGTAAAGCGCTCTTATATCATGTCCCTCGCCACGAAGCTTTTGCAAGCTTGTCTTTGAGCCAGGCACTCTTAGCATATCAGCTAGCGTGCAAAAGATCACATTATCCATGCTAGCTAGCTTACAGGCCTCATCTATGCGGCTCTTTGGCATCACGCAGACCGGACAGCCTGGGCCATGGATGAAATTTATATGCTCTCCAACCAAACTTGGCAGTGCAAATTTCATAATGCTATGCGTGTGTCCGCCGCAAATTTCCATTATATTTAGGGGCTTTGTACTCTCTTTTTGGATGAGTTTTGAAAGGGCTAGGATTAAATTTTTATCGCGAAAGTCATTGATAAGATCCATCAAATTTTCCCCGCGTTCATATCATCAGCGATCTTTTGATAGACCTCTAAACTCTCAAGCGCAAACTGCGTATCGATCTTTTGCATAGCGTATCCAACGTGGATTAGCACGTATTCGCCAACTTTTACCTCTTCAGAGATGAGATCAAGGCTTACCTTTCTAGTAACGCCCAGAGTCTCAACGGTGGCAACGTTGTTTTCATCTATTTCTATTACTTTTGAAGGGATCGAGAGGCACATTATCTTAGCTCTTTTTTAAATTCCAAATAACTTATCCACTTATCAATGCCCTCACCAGTTTTGCTATCTATCACAAAGATATCAACCTTTGGATTTAGCTTTCTAGCGTCGTTTTTCACTCGCTCGATATTAAAGTCAAAGTGTGGTGCAAGCGAAGCTTTTGTGATGAGAAGCACGTCAGCAGCCCTAAACATCACTGGATATTTGCTCACTTTATCATCGCCCTCAGGCACTGAAAGAAGCACAGCGTTAAAATGTGAGCCAACGTCATAGCTAGCAGGGCAGACTAAATTTCCAACATTTTCTATAAAAACCAGATCAAGCTCATTTAGTGGCAAGTGATGAAGGCCTTCATGCACCATAAAAGCATCTAAGTGACAGGTCTGACCTGTGCTTATCTGATGAGCCTTTGCGCCAGCCTTTACTATACGGTCGGCGTCTTGATTTGTCTCCAAATCGCCCTCAACAACGCCTATTTTAAACTTACCAGCCTTTATCGTAGCCTCTAGAAGCGTTGTCTTGCCTGCCCCTGGGCTACTCATTAAATTTACGCAAAGTATCTTTTTTTCATCAAGATGAGCTCTGTTGTGAGCAGCTTCTTTATCATTTTCGCAGAGGATTTTCTCTATCACGTCTATGGTTTTACTCTCATTTAGCACTGGATGTGCGTGAGTGTCATGATTGTGCTCATGTGCGTCATGAGCGTGATCTGTATGTCCATCATGAGTGTGTGGGTGCGAGTGAGTGGTGCCATCAGCGTGAGTGTGAACGTGGGCGTGATTACCCATTGAACAACCGCAATCTTTACACATTTTTTCATCCTTTTTTATTAATTTATGGAGATTTTAACTCTTAAATTTAAAAATAAAATTAAAATTTAGGAGTTTTTGCAAATAGATCAAAATTAATTAATTTATTTAAATTTTTATTTAAATTTAAAAATATAAATAAAATTTGCATAAGAATTTTGACTAAATTTACTTTACTCTTTTTGCCTAATCTCATCCAACTTATCAAAATTTTCATCACCAAGTAGTTTTTTGCTATTTTTTTGGGCATTCTTTTGGATTATTAGATCCTTTAATCTAGCCTTGCCATTATCCATCACCATCAAAACAGCATAGGCATCAACGTCTTCTTCTCTCATTTCATCTTCGGTACTAGCTGCACTATCAGGTGACATATAAAAGTGCTCTATGCCGTATTTTACAAGCGAGTAGCCATCATATCTACCAGCTAAAAACACTCCATTATCTGGCTTGCTTATACTAAATTTAGCAAAGCTGTAGGTGCCATTAACATCTGGTTTTAAAACAGCATAAACTCTAGCTCCATCTCTTACTCTCTCATCGTATTGGTCGATATAGCGGTCATCTTTATCATTTTCGTCAAAATTTCTTGAGTGAAAATTTGAAAAATCATAGTTTAAATCAACATAGTTTCCGCGAAAAAGATCTCTTGGATCATAAAGATTGACCCTTACTCTTACCTCTTGCCCAAAATAAAGCGGCATAAGCGCGTAGCCAAGCATAATGCCAATAAGCAAAATTTGAAAAACTACAGCTACTATTAAGAATTTTATCTTCATTTTTTACGTCCTTTTCTAGCGACAACTAGCACTATGAAAGCAAACACCATAAATAGCGCCGTAGCACCAATATAATCACCTATGAGTTGGAAATACCTCACGGCTGCAACCAAAAATATCATACAAAGACCGAGTTTTAACTCACCCTTTTTGATAAGAACCGCAGCTGTTATGATATTTGCGAGCGAGAAAAATATATTTGCGTAGCCAGGCCCGTAGCTAAAGACAAATGGCAACGACACGAGCAGTGCCCCAAGTAGCAAGCCACTCTTGTTTTTTTCTTTAAAAAATAGTACAAAATAAGCAACACTAAATAGGATAAAGACAAAGCCAAAGTTGCTTTTAAAAAACGACTTCACAAACCAAAGCTCTTCATCTCCAACCTCAAATAAATTTCTTTCTTCAAATAAAAATAGACAAAATAACAACACAAAAACGCCAAAATTTTTACCAAATTCTTTCGTAAATACGCCAAGCCCTACTCTAAACTTATCTAGTAGAGGCGAAATGCTGATAAGTAAAAGTGCATAAGATAGCGATACGATCGCAACCATCGGAAGTCCAAACAAAAATCCATAATCAAATATCGCTCTAAGACCACTAATGTAGCCGCAAAATGAAATGATGTATATAAAAATATCTATAAAAAGCACAAAAGCAAGCCATTTTGAGTCGTCTTTGTAAAGCGTATATGCGCCAAGTGCTATAAAAATGATAAAGCCAAAACCAAAGTCGCCTTGATAAGTTATCATAAAAAACCAAACTGTCGCAAAGATAAGACTTTGGGCTACCAACACACCTTTTTTACTAGCAAAAGAAACCGCAAACGCCCCGATACTCCAAAGCAAAATACCACCACTTGGCTCATCGCTAATGTTATAAATTTGAGCAATAAGAGCAATCGCCGCACCAAAGCAGAAATTTCCAAGAAAAAACATCGCCGTTGATAGATTTTCCTTTCCCTTTGCAAGATAGTAAATTCCACCAAAATTTACAAGCCCAAGTACAAACAACACAAGTGCTAAACGTCCTAGTCTTGGTATCTCTTCCCAGTTTGCACCAACGAGCGTAAAAAAGGCTAGCGCAAAAAAGAGATATGCTACGAGCTTTAGGACAAAACTTATCTTGTCACTATGGGCATCAGGGTCGATGTCGTATAAATTTGCTATTTTTATAGCGGTCTCTTTATCGACTATGCCGTCACTTTGCCACCGATCCAGCTCTTTTGCTAGAAAAATTCTATTTAAAAAGTTCATTATTCACACTCTCTTTTATAAGATATCCAAAACACCAAATTTCTAGCTAGTGTTTTAAATGCCGTATTTATATCCATTGACACTGTCTTAGTCTTTCAACAAAAAATATAATTGTGATTTAAAATATAAAAAAATACAGAAGCTAAAATGCTGCCGATGATAAAAATTTTTAGCAAGGTAGCTTGGGTCAGACTCCTAAGCTTTGCTTTAAAAATTTCTCGCTTAAGTCTAAACCCAAGTAAAAAGAAAAAAACGGCCATCAAACTATCATTTACCAAAAGGATAAGGGGCTTTTGTATCGGCGATTTGCCAAAATTTAGCCTTGTATCGATTTGTAAAAATGAGTTATAAAAACTGCTTAAAAAAATATTTTCAAAGATAAATGCCACTAAAGCAGCAACGATAAGAAAAATACCGCTGCTAGCTTCACCTATAAAAAAACCCCTAAAATTCCTAAAACACATAAAGACCCTTAAAAAACTAAAACCTAGGAATAGCTGCCCTTGTAAGTTTAGAAAATTTAACACCTTTTAAACCAGCGATCCTTTCAGCAAAGCGTTCAATTTTGCCCGCCTCGCCTCTTATTGAAATCGTTTCTAAGCAGTTATGGTGATCGACATGAACATGGTTTGTGCAGATGATTTTCACATCAGAGCTATGCTCTATATCCATCTTTTTATTCACCAAATCGTTGTGATGATGCATATAAATGAGCGTCAAAACCCCGATCAACTCCTCACTAGCGTCCTTCCAGCTATCACTTACGATCTTTTCGCGTATTAAATCCCTCGTAAATTCGCTCCTAGAAGCGTAGCCTTGTTCGCTAACCTTTTTATCTAGTTCGTCAAGTAACTGACTAGGTAAAGAAACACTAAAACGTATAACACTATCCATTTTCTGCTCCTTTCTTGTTTGATTACCGTTTATAATCATTATACATCACTTATTAGAAAATGTGGATAAATAATAATAAATTTGCCCTAAATTTACGTTAGAATCGTTGCTACAGAATTTTTTATTGATATAAAATTTCAAATTTACTTTAGTAAATTTTTTGTAAATAAGTTCGAGTAAAGTCTTATTTTGAAAAACTCCGCCGCTTAGTAAAATTTCCATTTTTTCTTTTTTTGAAATTTCAAAAATAATATCAGCCATGCCATTTATAAATGCCGTTGCAGCCACTCTTGGCTCATCTTTTAGAGCACTTTTAAAGGCCTCTTTAAAGCCGATAACTCCGTCATTTAGGCTAAATTTGTAACACACGTCTAAATTTTTATTATAAAGCGCCTCAAGCCTCATGCCACTCTCGCCCTCAAAACTCGAGTGAGATATGCCACATATTATCGCACCAAATGCGTCAAATATCCTACCAACAGAGCTAGTTTTTACTAAATTTAACCCCTTTTGCTCCATCATCTTGAAATTTCGAAGCACTTTTTCATCAAAATTTACTAAAAATTTACGCCCCTCGTCCTCAAGCTCATACTTCAAAATAATAGAATAAGCGATAAGATAGATATTTTTTATGCTATTTTCGCCGCCAAATAAGCTAAATTCATCAAAGTGAAAAACCCTTTTGTAGCTATTTTTATCCAGCCTAAAAACCTCGCCACCCCAAATTTTGCCATCCTCCCCGTATCCTGTGCCATCAAAACAAAAGCCAAGATACTCTTTGTCTGGCAAATCATTTTCAAAGATCACGCTTAGCAAATGCGCGTAGTGGTGCTGAAGATGAACTAGCTCAAAGCCCTGATCCTTCGCCCATTTTGTATTTAAAAAATTTGGATGCAGATCGGCTATGACCTTGTCTATTTTTAGATCATAAGTCGTTTCAAAAAGGGTGAAAATGTCCTTAAACCTATCAAAAGTCGCCACGTTTTTTAGGTCGCCAATATATGGGCTAATCATCAAAAGTCCGTCTTTATAGATACAAAATGAGCTTTTTAACTCCGCTCCAAGGGCCAAAAACGTCCCTTTTTGCTTGAAATTTGTATGGATGAAATTTGGATTTAAACCGCGGCTTGTTCTTGTAAAAATCACTTCATCGCCAACGCAAAATGCGATACTATCGTCACTTGGCGAGTAAATTTCTCGGTCGTGATCAAGGTAAAAGTCTATGACGCCGCCTAATTTTTCTCTTAGCTCGCTCTCATCCTTTATCACAACCTCGCCTGAGATGTTTGCGCTAGTTGCGATGATGTCGTGCTCTAAATAATCAAATAGCAAAAGATGTATGCCGCTAAATGCGAGCATAACACCAAGCTTGTTTAAATTTGGAGCGACACTTTTTGCGATATTTGAGCCGTTTTTTGCTTCAAGCAAGACGATCGGCTTTAAATTTGAAGTAAGAAGCTTCGCCTCTGCTTCTGAAATTTGCGCTATTTTTCTAGCGTTTTGTAAATTTTTACTCATCAGAGCAAAAGGCTTGCTTGGGCGGTGCTTTCTAGCTCTTAGCTCGCAAACTGCAGCTTCATTTGTCGCGTCGCAAACTAGATGAAAGCCACCAAGCCCTTTAATGGCTAAAATTTTACCCTCGTTTATGAGCTTAGCCGCCTCTTTGGCCGCTTCGTTTTTACTAGCCAAAACTTTGCCAAATTTATCTTTTAGATATAGCTTTGGTCCGCAGTTTGGGCAAGAGATCGGCTCTGCGTGGTAGCGGCGATTAAGCGGATCTTTGTATTCGCTTTCGCAAAACTCGCACATCTTAAACTCGTTCATCGTCGTATTTACCCTGTCATAGGGCAATGCTTTGATGATGGAAAATCTCGGTCCGCAGTTGGTGCAGTTTATAAATGGGTATTTGTAGCGTGGATTTGTAGGGTCATAAAAATCGCGCAAGCAGTCATCGCAAAGTGCGTAATCAGGCAAAATGGGTGCTTGTTTGGTGGCTGACTTTGAAGCGATGATCTCAAGTTTTTCGTAAATTTGATCTATCTTAAATTTATGCAGTTCATCGATCCTAGCAAGGGCTGGTAGCTTCTCATAAAGCTCTTTTTCAAAAGCCAAAAAGCTAGCCTCTTCGCCGCTAAAATTTAGCTTCACGCCCTCATCATCGTTGTAAATTTCGCCAACTAGCTTAAATTTGTCCGCTAAAGTATAGACAAAAGGTCTAAAACCAACGCCTTGAACTAAGCCTTTGATCTCATATCTAAAGCTTGATCTCAACGCCAAATCCGGGGTCAAAATTTGTTTTTATATTTGGGTTTAGGTGCTTTTTTATCAAGTTGCTAACTACCTTATTATAAAATAAATCCCCGCTTAAAGTAACATTTTTAATGTTAAATTTATCTCGTTTCTCATAGCTAAAATCGCTCAAAAAATGCGCCAAAGACTCGGTGCAACCAAAGCTGATATTCTTCTCTCCAGCGCCAGCAAGGATAAATGAAATAATACTTTTTACAAACTTAACCCCGTCTAAACCAAAGTCATCTTTCATTTTATAATCTATCCTAACGCCCTTTTGACCACTAAAATCGCTTGCCATTAGAAGCAAATTCTCCCCTGCTTTTTTAAAGTCGCTGCTTAAGCCAAGCAAGCGTCCAGCTATGCAAAATAGCGAGAAAAAGCTAGCATTTGAGCTAAATTTACCTCTTGGCAGGGCGCGCTCTTTACTGAAGTTTTCAAGTAGCCTTTCGCCGCCATAATCGGCTCTTATGAGCTCATAAATTTCTTCAAAGCTGCTAAATTTTGGTAAAAATAGAAGCTGTGTTTTGCTTGATTTTGAAAGCAGGCAAATTTCATCATCGCTAAATTTGCTAAATTTAAGCCCCAAAGCCACTTCGCCCAAATAGCTAAGCTCAAATTTCTCATCTTTTGTGTAAAAAAATGGGCTTAAAAGCGCGCTGTTTTCAAGTAAAATTAGCCTTGAAAGGGCGCTCTTTTGCTCCTTTACAGAAACACTTAAAAAGCTAAAGCCATCTTTGTTTAGCTGCTCGCAAAGGGCGTAAAGAAAAAGATCATTTGGCGCCATCACGTCAAAAAAAAGCGGTGCATCCTCGTGGTTTTGCCTGTAAATGGCTGTCGTTTTTAGTGCTAAAAGTGGCTTTTCAAAGCTAGCAAGCGCGATCTGCGCCCTATCATCGGCGATAAAAATTTTTGGCAGCTGTTTTAAATTTACAGGCATCAAGAAATTTGCATCAAATTTTATCCCAAGAGAAATTTCATATAAATTTTCATCTTGCTCTATGCAAACGCCCTTGCCGTTTTTTAACAAATTTAGGCAAGCTTTTAGCTTTTCATTAAAATTACCAAGCGTTATCTCACCCTCAAATTTACTCTCACATAGCACGCCACTTTCATTTAAAATAGCCTTTTCGCTAGCCAAAAATGTGCTCGCTTGAGTCGGAGTTAGGCCGCCAAATTTTATCTCATTTATCTTGCTATCTTCATCAAGCTCACTTGCAGCCAAAACCTCACTGTGCTTTATAAAAAGACTAAATGGCAAGAGCGCACTTGCTTTATTTGCCACGCTCTCAAGCTCGCTGGCGTTACCACTTACCTTTAGACAAATTTCATATTCTTTGCACTTTATACTATGAGCTAGATCGCCAGCAAGCAAGCGTAAAAATGGCGCTAGAAACGAAGCGTCTTTGTGGCAAGTAAATTTAAAAGCAAGTATCATTTTAAACCTTTTTTAGCGTATTCATCAACGATATCATTTAGGGTAAAATTTGCCACCTTTTCACACTTAAAATCAAGCTCTTTTAAGTGTTCAAGCAGCGTTTTTTCTAAAATATTAGAAGCGTTTATAACATCATCTGAGAGACTAAAATTTGATGATTCTATGCGGCTAGGCACGATGCCTAAAATTTTGGTTGTCGGTCTGTCGCCTGCAAGCTCCATTAGATGAAGGGTCTGGAGCATCTCGATCTCGTGAGCCGAGCCATCCCAGCTGATAAAATTTGGTATGTTTAGAAAGTCGAAGAAATAAACATCACCCACGCTTGTGCCGTTCGCGCTAATGCAGTCAACAACGACAAGATAGTCAAATTCGCTTATGATGTGAGTTAGGGCGAGGGCTAAAGTGCCCCCGTCCATTAGAGTAAGCTCGTTTTTAGAACTTGTAAATTTGTAGTTTTTAGCCATCAAATTTACAAAATGAACACCTATGCCCTCATCGGCAAACATCACGTTGCCAATACCAAGAACCAGCACTCTCATCAGTGTTCTTTTACAAATTTATAACCACTAACGATAGCGTCCATCGCTCCATTTTTGCCTTTAACAGCGTTAAATACTGCCATATAAACATGAATCGGCACAAAAATCATAATGACCCACATACAAATTCTATGTATCGTTCTGACATTTGCTAATCCACCAATAAGCTCTTCAAAAAATCTTGCTGGCTCATAAAGTGCTCCGCCAAGTCCCTCATGATAAACATGAACATAAAGCACAAGACCGCTTAGGCAAATAAGAGTCAAAACAAGATAAAAGAAAAAGTATGAGGCAAACTGCAAAGGGTTATAAACGCCCCTTAAATGCGGATGTGGCCCCATAAAGATGTAGTACTTGATCTGCGCTATCCAAACTTTTGGACTTAAAAAGTCAAGCACGCTCATCCACTCTTTTTTGCTGTGTTTATCAAAGACAAATAGATAAAATTTAAAGATAAATACCGCTATTAGCACAAAGCCAGCGACCTGGTGCGCCAAACGCCACTTTGCTTGCATAAAATTTGTAGGCTCGCTCGTGATCTCTGGACTCACAAAAACGTATGAGATATAGTAGCCACTCACAACCAAAAGTGTGATCGCTGCAAATCTAATCCAGTGTGTCAGCCTAACGCCAATGGAGAATTCGTATTCGCTGATCCTGTCAGCATTTTTATGTGACATATTCTCTCCTTACAAATTTGGATTTATCTTATAAGTACTCAAATCATTTCCCTTCGTATCCATAACATGCACGGCACACGCGATGCAAGGATCATAAGAGTGAATTTTTCGTATTATCTCGAGTGGTTTTGAAAGATCAGCGATCTTTAAACCAACTAAGCACGCTTCGTAGCTTCCCATTTGATTTTGTGCGTCTTTTGGAGAGGCATTCCAAGTACTTGGTACGACTGCTTGCCAGTTTGTGATAACACCATCTTTTATGCGGCACCAGTGGCTAAGCGCACCTCTTGGAGCATTGCCTTGGAAATTTCCTTTGTACTCTTTTTTGTTATCGATTACATATTTTGTGCAAGTCTCTTGATCTGATTTTAAATTTTCGATCAAAGCATTAAATGCATCCATTGTATGCTCTGCGACCACTTTTGCCTCAAGCATACGAGTAGCGGTTCTGCCTAGAGTTGAGAAAACCGCACTTAATGGCAAGCCACTCTTTGCTAAAAACTCATCAACCACCTTTTTAACTCTCTCGTTGCCTCTAGCGTAGTTTATAACGATACTTGCTATTGGACCCACTTGCATAGGCATGCCATCATATCTTGGTGCTTTAATCCAGCTATATTTGCCTTTTGTATCAAAAAGCTTACTGTGAGCTAGTTTGCCCTCGGCATCTATGCTCTCACCGTCAATAAGACCTGTGTAGTTTGCCTCGGTCTCGCCGTCATATGGATGAAGCGCTTTGTCGTTTTTATACCAAGACCTAGTAGCCTCTTCAGTAATTTTATTTTCATCGATATCATAAACCTTGTTAAGATCGCCATTTAAGATATAGCCACCTTTAAATAGATGATCATTTTTACCAATCAAAAACTCATCGTAGCAGAGTAAATTTGCCACACCAACATCGTTTAGAACGCTTGGCTCATTACCATAAGCTTTAGCTGCCATCAAGATATCTGGATAGTAAGCTCTATCTACAAATTCTTTAATCTCAGCAAATTTGCTCATATATTCGCCCATTCTAGCTGGATCCATAAGGTCCATCACACAGGTCACACCGCCAACTGTTAAGCTTTGTGGATGTGGGTTCTTCGCACCAAAGATAGCCATCATCTGAGCTGCTGTTCTTTGAATCCTTAAGCACTCTAAGTAGTGAGAGAGGACGATTAAATTTTGCTCTGGCGTAAATTTATATTTGCTATGTCCCCAATATGCGTTGGCAAATGGTCCAAGATTGCCCTTTTTAACAAAGGCTTCAACTCTCTCTTTTACCTCTTTTAGCTTGTCAGCTCCAGTGGCAAATGGCAAATCAGTGTATTTAAACGCCTCTTCGCTAGCTTTATGCACATCTGCGCTTAGTGCAGAGACGACGTCTGCCCAGTCCATGCCGTGAAGTTGATAAAAATGTACGATGTGATCGTGAAGATATAAAGCTGCGTTCATAAGCGTTCTAGTTAGCTCTGCATTTAGTGGAGGCTTGATGCCAAGGGCATTTTCAACCGCGATGATGCCTGCTCGGTAGTGTGAGTATGTACAAACGCCACAAATTCTTTGCATGAAAAAGCCAGCATCTCTTGGGTCTCTGCCTTTTACGATCTGCTCTAAGCCACGCCAAAGAGTTGAGCCAGAGTAAGCCTCTTTTAC
Organism: Campylobacter concisus; assembly: GCF_003049085.1. Lineage (NCBI taxonomy): Bacteria > Pseudomonadati > Campylobacterota > Epsilonproteobacteria > Campylobacterales > Campylobacteraceae > Campylobacter > Campylobacter concisus. The sequence goes on along the minus strand of NZ_PIQX01000001.1, from coordinate 67,855 downwards.
GACATTATTTTCATCTACAACAACTTCTATTCTTAAGTGTCCCTCGATACGTGTTATAGGGTCTATTACTATTCTTTTTTCACTCATTTTTTCGCCTTATTCTTTATCTTTACTCATAGAAGCTATAACAGCGTGAGCTGCTATACCAATGCCTGTAAGAGCTAAAATTCCGATGCCAACTTTATCGCTGACATTATCAGCTCCAAGACCCAAAACAGTATCAAAGAGTCTATCTGCCATAGGCTCTTCAAATGGTCCCATCGTATCCCAGAAGTCTGGCTCTGAGCAGCCTATACAGCCGTGACCTGCTTGAACTGGCCATGATGTGTGCTGGTTAAATCTCTCACGTGAGCAGTTATTAAATGTATATGGACCTTTGCAACCTACTTTGTATAAGCAGTATCCATTTTTTGCACCTTCATCGCCGAAGCTTTGGACAAACTCGCCAGCGTCAAAGTGACCACGTCTTTCGCAAAGATCGTGAATTCTTAAGCCATAAGCCCATTTTGGCCTATTATAAACATCAAGCGCTGGAAGTGTGCCAAAAAGTAAGAAGTGAAGCACGTTGCCAACGATATTTTTCTCACTTGGTGGACAGCCCGCAACATTAATAACTGGCTTATCAGTGACCTTTGAAAGTCCCACTGAATTTGATGGATTTGGCCTTGCAGCTTGAATGCCACCAAAGCTAGAACAGGTGCCGATCGCAAAGATAGCAGCTGCGTCTTTTGAAGCATTTACAGCATGAGTTTTACCTGTTGTGCCATGAGGTCCAACTGTTAAGAAATTTTCAGTCGCACCAGTTGGGATACCTCCCTCAACTAGTAGGATGTATCTGCCTTTGTATTTTTCGATCGCACTCTCTAAATTTTCTTCAGCCTGCCAACCAGAGGCTGCCATGATAGTTTCGTGGTATTCAAGGCTTATGTAGTCAAATATAAGACTATCTATGCTTGGAGCGTCAGTTCTTAGTAAGCTCTCGCTACAGCCTGTGCATTCTGCCATATGAAGCCATATCACAGGAAGCCTATCGCTAAGCTCAGCAGCACGAGCAACCATCGGTGTCATCGTACTTGGTAGAGCCATAAAAGCTGTCATCGCACCAGCCCACTTCATAAAATCACGCCTCGTAAAGCCCTTCTCTTTTAAAAGCTGCGCAATACTCGAGTCGCTTTTCATCTTAGGTAACGCACTAAGCTCACTTAAGCGTCTATCTATCTTTTGACGCAAGTCATTATTCATATAAGCTCCTTTGCTTGAAAATTTTACTTTTGTTAATAATATCTTTGTTTAAAGAAGTAAAAAATTATTTTATAAAATTAATATTTATAATTAAATAAACTTTAACTAAAAAATTTAAAATCCCTTTTTTGCGATATATTTTCAAAATATAAAAAATAATATTTTGAGAAATTTTATTTTGTTTTGATGAATTTTCAATATTTTAAGCATATTATTCTGAAAGTAAATATCAACTATAATTTTTAATGATTTTTAAAAATTTAGCATATTTAAGGCGAGAGAAATTTTTGAGATATAAATTTTTAAAAGCCCAAATTGATTAAATTTTAGGCTTTTAAATTTGCATTAAAATGGCCAGATGGCCTCCATAAGTCTTGTACCCCAAGGTTTTTTGGTAGATTTGTCTAGCTCGCCCTCGGTTTTGTATAAAATTTTGGCGTCAGCTATGTATTTTGAGTCGATTTCGTTGTTTTGTGAGATGTCGTAAGGTCTGATAACGCCGCTTACTTGCATGATCTGCTTTTCGCCGTTTATAAGTAGCTCCCGGCTACCTTCTATGAAATAGTTGCCATTATTTAGTATTTTTATGATCCTGGCTGAAATGGTTGCGGTAAATTTCTCGCTTCTGTTGCTAGTGCCACTTCCTGTAAATTTGTTTCCGCCACCTGCTTTAAAGCCGATATCGCCGTATTTGTTTAGATTATCAGCCACAGTTGAAAGCGGTGCAGCCCCAGCTGTGAAAACACCGCCACCAAGCGAAATGGTGCTATCTTTATTTGTGCTTTTGCTACCAGTTGAAGTTTGACTTGCATTTTCTGAGATAACGATAGTCACGATATCATTTACATTCATCGCTTTTCTATCTGAAAAAAGAGGATTCTCGCCCTTACCAAAGAGGCTGCCAGCGTTGCTTTGTCCGGTGCCACTATCTTTTGAAGGGAGTTGCTCGACATAAACTGGGGGTTTCATATTGATATGAGGATCAGCACTTGGTGTGCAGCCAGTGCAAATAATGCCCGCAGATAAGACGAGCCAAATCGTTTTATGGTTCATAAAAAATGCCTTAAAATAAGTATCTTTGTGCTAAAATTAAGCAATTTAAGTTCCTAAAAAAGGTCACAAATGAAAAGTTGTTACGTTTTTACAGACAAAAATTTAGCACATCTGCAAGAAATTATAGCTACAAAATTTAAAAAAGTTGAGATTTTTAAGATAATCCCAGATGAAAACGATAAAAATAACTTAATAAATTCAAATGAAAAAGAATTTTTTCTAAAATTTATAGATAAATTTGAAGAGTTAAAAGCCAAAAGCGACTTTGTCATAGTTCTTGGCTGTGAGAGTTTTAGTGTCTTTGGCAAAAGCGAGCTAAATTTAAAGCTAGCTAGAAATTTAAACACGCCAGTCTTTGATGAAAATGCAAGCGAGCTAAAAGCACTAAATCCAAACTCAAAGCTTCTAATTACCGATAAGATCGACGAAATTTTAAACTATCAAGCAGATATCATCACACCATTTAAATTTCAAAGCTTGCTTCTAAAAAGAGCTAAAGCTGCAAACAAGACCGTTGTTTTACCAGAGAGTGACGATGAGAGAATTTTAAAAGCAGCTCACATCGTGCTAGAAAAAGACGCGGCAAATATCATCTTGCTAGGACTTGAAGATGAAATTTCAAAAAAAGCGGCCGCTTTGGGGCTAAATTTAAGCAAAGCCAAAGTGATCAATCCAAAACAAAATGAGCTAACAGATGAATTTGCAAAGAAAATTTATGAGCTTAGAAAACATAAAGGCGTGGATGAAGCCAAGGCAAATGCGCTTGCAAAAGATAAAATTTACTTTGCTACGATGCTAATTCACGAGGGCTTAGCCGATGCCTTGGTAAGCGGCGCTACGATGAGCACAGCTGATACGATCCGCCCAGCCTTGCAGATAATAAAAACAAAGCCAAATGTAAGCGTGGTAAGTGGGGCATTTTTTATGGCGCTTGAAGAAGAAATTTTGCTTTTTGCCGACTGCGCCGTCACGCCAAATCCAAGCGCAGATGAGCTAGCTAGCATAACGCTAAGCAGCGCTCAAACGGCAAGCGCCTTTGGTCTTAACCCAAAGATCGCCATGCTAAGCTACTCTACGGCTGATAGTGGTAGCGGGCCTGATGTAGAATTTATAAAAGAGGCTGCCAAAAAGGCGAGCGAACTTGATGCAAATTTAAAGATCGCAGCACCTATTCAGTTTGACGCAGCCGTTGATCTAAGCGTGGCTAGCAAAAAGATGCCAAACTCAGAGGTTGCTGGGCATGCAAATGTCTTTATCTTTCCAAATTTAAACTGCGGAAACATCTGCTATAAAGCAGTTCAGCGAAGCGCAAACGCTCTAGCCGTGGGTCCGATACTTCAAGGATTAAAAAAGCCAGTTAACGACCTAAGTCGCGGCTGCCTCGTTGAAGACGTGGTAAATACTATCTTAATCAGTGCTATACAAGCAGGAGAATAATATGAAAATTTTGGTTTTAAACTCAGGTAGTAGTTCGATAAAATTTCAACTTTTTGATATGCAGACAAAAACGAGCCTAGCAAGCGGTCTGGTCGAACAAATCGGCAGCAATAGCTCAAGAGCGGTACTAAAAGCAAATGGCGAAATTTATGAGATAAAACGCTTTATAAAAGACCACCACGACGGACTTGAGGCGATGAACGAGCTCTTTGTCACCTCACACACTCTGCACGATCTAAGTGAGCTTGATGGCATCGGACACAGGATAGTGCACGGCGGAGAGAGCTTTTTTAGCTCAATGATCGTTGATGAGAGCGTTATTAAAAAGATAGAGGAGATAAGCCCACTTGCCCCTCTTCATAACCCAGGGCACCTTGCTGGCATTAAAAACGCAATGAAAGAGAGCAAAAATGTGCCTCACGTGGTCGTTTTTGACACGGTATTTCATCAAAGCATGCCAGAGTACGCCTACCGCTACGCCCTACCCTACGACGTTTGCAAGACTCATCATATCAGAAAATACGGCTTTCACGGCACATCACATAGATATGTTTGCAAGCAAGCAGCCAAAATGCTTGGCATAGAATTTGATAAATTTAACGCTATCTCGCTTCATCTAGGTAACGGCGCCTCAGCCTGTGCAGTACAAAATGGCAAAAGTATCGATACCTCGATGGGGCTTAGCCCACTTGAAGGGCTCATAATGGGTACAAGAAGCGGCGATATGGACCCAGCTGTGGTCATTTACTTGCTAAATATCGGCGTTTTAAAGTGGAACGAGATCGATAACTTTTTAAACAAAAAAAGCGGACTTTTTGGAATTTGTGGCTCAAGCGACATGAGAGAGGTTGTAGCTAAAATGCAAAACGATGAGCGAGCAAAGCTTGCATTTGAGATGTTTTGTTACCGAGTAAAAAAATATATTGGCTCATATTACGCCATTTTAGGACGCGTTGATGCGCTTATATTTACCGGTGGCATTGGCGAAAATGCACCAAACACAAGGCAAAAAATTTGTGATGAATTAAAACATCTTGGCATTCACATAAATCACGATCTAAATTTCCAAGACATGCGAGACGAGAGATGCATAGACGGGGATGACGCTAAGATAAAAACGCTCATCATACCAACAAACGAAGAGCTAGAAATCGCAATAGAAACGGCTAGAGTAATAAAAGAGAACAAAGCCAAATAAATAGAAATTTAAAATAAAATAGCTAATTTGTATTTTGCCAAACTCAACATATAAATTTTAAGTCTAGCTCGTTTTAAAATAGAATTAGCATTTTTAGGCTACGAGATAAAAAGCTTTTGCGATTTTAAGCTCGCAAAAGCTTGCAATCAATTTTTCTTAAAAAATCTCAAAATTTTTGCTTGGAGTTTAAACTGATCTGAAAGCTCCATTATCGGATAAGCTCCAGCGTATTTTTTGCCGCCAGGTAGGTCTTTGCTAACGCCTCCACGTGCAGCGATCTGCGCGAAGTCTCCAACGCTTACATGACCAGCTGAGCCGCTTTGTCCGCCCATTACAACGTTTCTGCCTAGCACTGTTGAGCCAGCAAGGCCAGTTTGTGAGACGATTAGGCAGCCATTTCCAAGCTCGCAGTTATGGCCTATTTGAACGAGATTATCTATCTTTGTGTAGTTTGCGATCATCGTGCTTTCAAAAACGCCACGATCTATCGTCGTGCAAGCGCCGATCTCAACAAAATCACCTAAAACAACATTGCCATTGTGATAAATTTTTACATGCTCGCCAGTTTTTGTATGTGCATAGCCAAAGCCATCGCTGCCTATAACGCAGTTTGCCAGCAGATGGCACTCATTGCCGATGACGCAGTCGTTGTAGATGACGACATTTGGATGGATGATGCAGTTTTTACCGATAGTTACGTTATCGCCCAAAAATGCCCCAGCCATTACTACCGTATTTTCGCCTACGCTCACATTTGAGCCGATATAGACATTTGGCATTATCTTTGCACTCTTGGCGATATTTGATGGCTTTGGCTCGCAAAAAAGTGGCTTAGCATAATCTTTACTAAGCAAGGCAAATGCAAGGTGCGGGTTATCACACACAAGTGCGACCATACCAGCTGGCACCAAGTCTAAAAGCGATTTTGTCACCAAGATGGCTCCAGCGTTTGACGTACTTATAAATTTTGCATTTTTCTCGCCATCGCAGTATGTTAGCTCAGCTTTATTTGCATTTTTTAAAGAATTTAGAGCAAAAATTTCTATATCTTCTCCGCTAAAAGTAGCATTTACTTTTAAAGCTATTTCACTTAGTTTCATCATATATCCATTATCACAGATCCGCCACGTACGACGTCAACTGGGTTAAATTTCTTTATCGATTTTAAAAAGCTCTCTATCCTACTCGCATCGTCAGCCACCATGACAACGATGTAGTTTTCATTTGTATTTGTAACGATACCATTGTACGACTTTAGTATCGCCTCAAGGCCGGCGAAATTTTCACCAAGCGGAATTTTTACGAGCGCCATCTCTTTTTCGACAAATTCGCCACTTTCTATAACTTTATATGTAGGTATGAGCTTATGAAGCTGTTTTACGATCTGCTCTAAAACTCTCTCGTCGCCGCTTGTGACTATACTTAACCTTGAGAAATTGCTCTCAGGTATCGGAGCAACGGTGAGTGTATCGATGTTGTAGCCTCTGCCTGCAAAAAGTCCAGAAATTCTAGCCAAAACGCCGTGTTCATTTAAAACTATAACTGATATCGTTCTTCTGATACTCATTTTTCTTCCTTGCTCTTTAATATCATATTATAAATCGCAGCTCCAGCTGGAACCATAGGAAGCACGTCCTCAAAGCGGTCGATCCTAACGTCGATCATTGCTGATTTTTTACTATCGATCGCTTCTTTTAAAGCCTTTCTAAACTCATCCTTACTCTTGCAAACAAAGCCAACTCCGCCAAATCCTTCAGCGATCTTTACAAAATCAGGTTGCAAGCTAAGATCAGTCGATGAGTAGCGTTTTTCATAGAAAAATGTCTGCCACTGACGAACCATGCCTAAGAAGTTGTTGTTTAAAATGATGTTTATAACGGGCATATTTATCTCATGAGCCGTCATCAACTCTTGGATATTCATAAGTATTGAGCCATCACCTGTAAAATTTATAACAAGATTGTCTGGTTTTGCACATTTTGCGCCGATCGCTGCAGGGAGGCCGTATCCCATTGTGCCAAGTCCGCCACTTGTGACAAGCTGTCTTGCTCGGTTAAACGGATAAAACTGCGCCACCCACATTTGGTGCTGGCCGACGTCTGTTGAGATTATCGCATCAGCTCCTGCTATCTTTGCGGTCTCTTCGATGACCCATTGTGGCTTTAAGACCTTGTCGCTATCTGTGTAGCCAAGTGGATTTAACTTAGAATATCTATATAAAATTTCTCTCCAAGGTGCGTAGTTTTCAGGCTTTGCATTGACTTCTTCATAAAGCTCAGTTAGCACGTTTGTAAGATCACCAACGATTGGATAGTGGGCATTTATGATCTTTGAGATGGAGCTTGGATCGATATCGATGTGAATTATCTTTGCATGTTTGGCAAACTCATCCGTCCTGCCAGTGATCCTATCACAAAACCTAGCCCCAAGCGAAACGAGAAGGTCGCACTCGCTAAGTGCCATATTTGAAGCGTAGCTGCCATGCATGCCTGCCATGCCTAAATTTAGCTCATCTTTTGCGTCAAGTACGCCAAGCGCCATCAGCGTCTCGACCGCTGGGATGCCAGTTTTTTGCATAAATTTACGGATAATATCACTAGCTCCAGATGCGATCGCACCGCCACCGATGTATAGAAGCGGCCTTTTAGCTTCATTTATCGCAACTGCTGCTTTTTTTATCTGTTTTGAGTTGCCCTTATAGGTCGGTTTGTAACTTGGGATAGAAATTTCTTTTGGATATACAAAATCTCCAAGTCTTGATGTGATATTTTTTGGGATATCGATATGAACTGGTCCTGGACGGCCTGATCTTGCGATGTAAAAGGCCTCTTTTATGATACGAGGTAGCTCTTCGACGCTATTAACTAAAAAGTTATGCTTAACACAGGGGCGTGAAATGCCGACCGCATCGATCTCTTGAAAAGCATCTGTGCCGATCATAAATGTTGGTACTTGACCACTTATAAGCACGATCGGTATGCTGTCGCTATAAGCTGTTGCAAGGCCAGTGACAGCATTTGTAAAGCCAGGGCCACTTGTCACAAAAGCAACGCCAACTTTACCACTAACTCTAGCGTATCCATCGGCCGCGTGAACGGCTGCTTGCTCGTGGCGAACCAAAACGTGTTTAAAATAAGTCTGCTTGTATGTTTCGTCGTAGATATTTAAAGCTGCACCGCCAGGATAGCCAAAAACTATCTCAACGCCCTCTTCGTGCAAGGCCTCGCTTATCATCTGTGAACCAGAAATCTGTTTTATCATCACTTTAGCCTTTTGATAAATTTATCGCAAATTATATCCCAAAGCATTTTAAATCCATTTTAACTTTCTAGCGAATTTTAGGTATTGCTTTGATTTTCTTGAAAAATTTTTAACTAATTTAAAAAAATAATACAAAATATTTTACATAAAACTAAACATATTATTTTTAGTAAAATTGATAAATTTAAGTGAGCAAAGACTATAAAATTTTTAAGAGCTAAAACTCATTTGTATAAATTTTAGGCTTAATTTTTTAATTAAAATAAGCCTAAAATTTTGCTTCATTTTTTATATCATTTAGCTTTTTAACGGCTTCGTCAAAGTCATCAGAATTTATAAAAATATTAATATTTTCATTTTTCTTATAGACTTTATCGTAGTATTTTGTGAGTAAAATTTCAGCTACTTTAGCAATGTCATTTTCATTAAATTTAGCCATAGCTTCATCTCTAGCTTTTTTATCGATAAATGGCGAAATTTTCTTCATACACTCGTCAAAAAAAGATTTATCCACACTTTTATAGTCATCTACTATACAAGAAATTCTTTTTTCTAAACTTGCACTTACTTCGACATTTATGCCACTACGCATCGCCTCATAAAGACTTTTTGGCAAACTTAATGAGCCTATCCTTCTGCTCTCACCCTCAATAAAGCAAATTTTATCTTTTAGCGTTATGAGCTTTTCAAACAACGCATCTTCAAAGCTTTTTTGGCTTGGCTGCGCGCCATTTATTGCCCCAAAGACAGATCCTAAATGATTTGCCATAGCTTCAAGGTCTATTGACGGGCTTAGAGCCCTTATGAGCTTACTTTTGTAGCAGCCAGTATTGCCAAAAAGAGTGATAAATTTCGTGCTTAAAGGTCGATTTAGAAATTCTAAAACGTGATTTCTATAAGCTTTATAACCGCCACTAAGTCTAAAAACTCTATATCCTATCATGCTTAGCACATAGCCAACAGAATTTGATCTAAGCCCGCCTTTAGCGCAGTAGATGCCAATAGCTGAACCAACCTTGGCTCTTTTATAAACCTCATCAATGATATTTTGTAAATTTTTGCAGATATACTTTGCACCAAGACTCTTTGCTAGGAATCTATCGCTTTTATAGAGTGTGCCTACCTCTTTATGTTCCGCGTCATTTAAAGCATATAAATTTATGGCATCTTTTATGTGTGAATATAAAAATTCATGTGGCGATCTTGCGTCTATTAAAATTTCAAAAGAGCTTCTTTTCTCTAGCCACTGCTCTACATCAAGCTCAAATAATGGCACTAAATGCCTTTTTTAGTTTCTCAAAAAGTGGATAAAATGGCGTGCCATTTACTCTCACATCAGAGATGGTAGTTATAAAATTTGTATCTCCGCTCCACCTTGGCACAAGGTGATAATGCACATGCTCAGCTATGCCAGCTCCCGCTGCCTTGCCTAAATTCATACCTATATTTACGCCATTAGCATAAAGCTCTTTTTTTAAAATTTCAACTCCAAGCCTTACAAATTTACTCATCTCAAACCAAGTCTGCTCATCAAGCTCTTCGATCTTGTCGGTATGCTGATTTGGTATTATCATAAAATGACCTGGAGAATACGGATATAAATTCATAATCCCAAAACAATGTTTAGCTCGAAAAAGTACGCCATTTTTATCATCATCATCTGAGTTTATAACATCACAAAAAACACAGCTATCTTTTTTAGCACTAAAGTATTCGCTTCTCCAAGGGGCACAAAGGTGCTGCATTACTCGCCCTCCTTTATCTTTTTGACGGCATTTTTTATATCATCTTGCCTCATAAAATGCTCTCCTATCAAGAAAGCATCTACGCCTATTTTACTTAGCTCTCTAAGCTGTTCATGCTCGTAAAGACCGCTTTCAGCAACTATTATCTTGCCATTTGGCAAAAGTGGTATGAGCTTCTCACAAAGGCTCATATCCATCGTAAAATCATCTAAATTTCGGTGATTTATACCTATTATATTTGCTCCTGCAAAGATAGCCTTTTTTACATCGCTTGCGTCGTGAGTTTCAACCAAAACTTCAAGACCTAAATGATGAGCGTAGTCTAAAAGCTCTTTTAGCTCGTTTTGAGTTAATGCTTTTGCGATGAGCAAGATAAAGTCTGCCCCATAAACAAGAGCTTCAAGAATTTGATACTTATCAATAATAAAATCTTTTCTAAGGATCGTCCTTGATGCGTAGCGCCTAACCTGCGTGATATACTCGATGTTGCCTTTAAACCAATGTGGTTCAGTCAAGATACTAAAAGCATTTGCGTATGGCTCGTATTCCTGAGCGATTTTTATAGGTTCAAAGTCTTCTCTTATCACGCCCTTACTTGGGCTTGCTTTTTTAATCTCCGCTATTATTTTTATCGGCTCATTTTGACTTGCTCTAAGCGCATTTAAAACATCTCTTGGCACGTATGGATTGTACGCGAGCGAGCGGCCAAGCCACTCCTCAGGGAAGTCTGCTTTTCTTTTTTCAAGATCATCTTTAGTTTTTTTAATTATCTCATCAAGTATCATTTTTTAAGCCTTTTGTTTAGATTTATTATACAGCGCTCTATTAGGTGCAAATGCTCTTTTGCCTCTTTTGAAGCTCTAAAATCAATATCTTTCATTGCATGCTGCATAATGCCCTTTGCCTTTTTGCACTCACCAAGCTTAAAATATCCCCACGCTAGCGAATCCTCATAATAAGGCGACTCAGGCGAGATAGCAAGCGCCTTTTGCACAAGCTCTATACCCTTTCTAGGGTCAATATCATGATCTATCAGCAAGTAGCCATAATAGTTAAAAAACATATCATTTTCTAGCTTTGGCACGCTAGCTTCAAATTTGTCTAAAATTTCAGACATTTTTTGTTCGTTCAAGTTATCTTTATTCATCTCGTATTCGTAAATCGCGGCTTTTGCTAAAAAATTTAAATCCCTGCTATCGTTATAAATTTTAACAGCAAGTATGTATGCGTCACCAAAATTACTAGTCGCCGCATAAAGATCCATAAGCGCTATATCGTTGTAGCTATATTTTTTTAAAATTTCAATTGCTGCTTTGTAATTTTTATCATAGATAAAAAACTGCACGATCTTATCAAGATAAGAAGTGTCGTGATTTAGCTCATAAAGCTCTTCAAAGAGTTCGATCACCTTTGGGAAATTTCTTTGCTGGGAGTAAATTTCAGCCAAAAGCTCGCAAGTCTTTAGCGTGCAGCCTTGTTCATCTTTAAATTTTTCAAGATATTTTGTAGCGTCTTTTATCTTATCCATGCGATTTATCAAAATATCAACGATGCGGAGCAAATTTTCTTCTTCTTGCTTTAGCGAGTATGCCTCTTCAAAGTATTTTAGTGCAGTCGTTGTTTCATTTTGCATCATACAAATTGTGCCAAGCATGAGTAAATTTTGAGCATTTGGCTCTTTTGTGGCAAGCTCTTGCATTAAACTTTTAGCCTCATTTAGCTTTGAAAGATTTACTAAATTTGCCACCTTTATACGGATAAAATCGCTGTCGTCTTTTAAGCTTTTTTCGCCTTCACTTATCAAAGCGTCTAAATTTTCATTTTTTGTAGCAAAGGCGAGTTTGATCGCCTCTTTTAAATAAGCTTTTTGATTTGTATCTTTAAAAATGTTTGAGTAAGCTTGAATGCTAGCATTCACATCTCCGCTATCTTGAAACAATAAAGCCTGCATTAGGCGTAAATTTATACTTTTATTATCGTCAGCCAAAAGTAGCTGCGAATTAAAAAATACGCTCATAAAAAATACTAAAATTTTACGCCAATGCATTCTGCTTTTAGCTCCTTTAAATTTTTTTTAAAATAATTCCAAAACGGAAAAGTCCTACACTGCTGTGGCCTTAGCTCATAGACTGAGCAGTTTTTATTTTTTTCATCAAAAAATACACAAGCAAAGCCATCTTCATAAGGCTTCTCTTTTATGCTACACCTTAGCCCAACTCTTATTAAAAACTGCTTTTCAAACTCATCTTTACTCATATGAAATGCAGTGCAAAATTTTGAAATTTCTTCTTCATTTATCCAGATGTAGCCACTCTCTCCCGTGCAACACTTACCGCCGCAGCTCTCGCAAAAGCTGGCATCAAACTCATAGCTAAAACCTTGCACCCTCACGCTAGCCCCTGATAATCAACGCTGTTTGTATCAGCTTTTTTAAAAATTTCAATCGCCTCTTTTGTATGCGAGCCATTTTCGCTCATTACCAAAGGTGGCAAAATTTTTAGCTTTGAGTTTGAATTATTTCTTACCTCAAACAAGGCCAAATTTGCTGGCTTATCAGCCTTTGTATGAATAAATTTTAGGCTTACTAAATTTAACTTAAACTCTTTTAGACACGCTACAATCTGACTAAGATCATCAGGTGCATAGCAAAAAAACGCCCTTTTGTGAGGCTTTAAATTTACGCTTATACCTTTTATAAAGTCTTTTAGACCCAAAGAGCTTGTGTATCTACTAGCCTTTATATGCTCATCTTCGCTTTGTTTTGCACCCTCGTGATAAAATGGTGGATTTGATACGATGAGGTCAAATCTCTCACTATCTTTAAAATCTGCAAAATTAGCATTTATAATTTCTGCCTCCAAGCCGTTCTTACTGGTATTAAATTTAGAAATTTCACCATTTATTTGTAAGATATCAAGCAAGCTTAGGCTGGAATTTTTAAAGTCGCGTTTAAGCAAAAGCCCAAGTATCCCGCACCCTGAGCCAACGTCTAAAATCCTGCCTGAAAAATTTTTCAAACTTGAGCTTATAAAATCATAAAGTACCAGCGTATCGCTGTTGTAGCGATAGCCACTTTTTAGCTGAGCCAAGATCATCTATAAACCTTGATGATAAAGCCACGCGTGACATCTTTTACGATCACTTCTGAGCTAAAGCTGATCCTTGCAAAATCGCCAAATTCTTCTTTTATAAGCTCGGCTGCTGCCTTTGCGCGCTCTTTACCAACGCCATAATTTACATAGTTATTTAGCCTGCCAAGATCATCTTTTTTGATGCTTTGCGCCACATTTGACGGGATGACAAAATTTTTCTTATCTACGATCGGAATTATCTCATAAAGGTAGTTTGAGTTAAATCTTTGCAAAAATTCGCTCACTCTATTCTTACACATCACGCTAATCTTATCTTTTGCGTCCATGTCATCACACTCAAGGCTAGAGATCAAAACTAGCTTTGTTGGCGTCTCTGGCTTAGTTGTCGCCTGTAAAATATTTTTTAAATTCACATTTTCATTTTCAAGCTCATCTTGCCTATTTAAATTTTGCTCGATATCTTTTTGAAGTTCGATGATTTTGGCATTTACTGGACTTCCTTTTACGCTAGATGAGCTAAGTTCATTTATTTTAGAATTTAACCTTTCAATCGTCTTATTACTCTCGTTTAACTTATGTTTTGCACTTTCAAGCTCATTTTGTAAGCTTAGTAAATTTTTACCGCCACTTTTATTGCTATCAGCAAAAAGAGCTGACGTATCGGCTATCTTTTTTTGCAAAATATTTATTTGCTGACGCAAAATTTCATAGTTTTGCATATCGATCTTTAGCGTTCTTTTTTGAGCTTCTAGCTCACTTTGCTTTGCTACTAGCATTTGGCTTGTTTGTGTGAGATTATTTTCCAGCTCTTTTATCTTTTCATCTTTTAAGTTTATCTTTGCACTTAAATTTTTCAGCTCACTGTCATTTAAACCAAGCTTTTGGGTCTGCAAAGAGATAGTTTGATTTTGCTCAAACAAAGTTTTTAAAAATTTATTCGTCTTTGTATCAAGCGTCTTTAGCTCATCTCGTGCATTTTTAAGGCTCTCTTCACTTAAATTTAGCTTTTTATTTAGCTCACTTAGACTTGCATTTGCATCTAAATTTTGCTTCTCTAGCTTTTTGTTTATCAAATTTACTCGCTCAAGCTCTTTTTTAAGCAAGCTTATATTTTCATTTGCGAGTTTATTTTCCTGCTCGCTTTTAAGATTTTTTTCTTTTAGATCATTAAAACTTTTATGAAGTGCCGCAAGAGAGGCGTTTAGCTCTAAATTTTTACCATTATAGTTCTCAACTGCCAAATCTTTTGAGTTTAAATTTTTCTTTATCTCATCAAGTTCATAAATTCTATCTTTTAAGGCAGTCTTGCTTGACTCAAGAGCCTCCTCAAGATCAATTATCTTATTTGCCTTTTTGGAAAGCTCATCCTCCATAACACTCTTTTGCGTTTCAAAGCCATCAATTAGTGCATTTATCTCTTTTTCGTAGCTAAATTTTTGTGTCTTAGCATCACTCTTTGCTCGCTCAATCTCCTCTTTTAAAAGCAAAATTTCTCTTTTTTCGTTTTTATCTTTTTCATTTTGAGTATTTTCGTACTCTTTTATTAGCGCGTCTTTTTGAGCCAGTGTCGTATTTAGCTCTATATTTTGCTCTTTTAAAGCTGTGTAATTTGCCTCAGCCATCTCTTTAAATTTAGCAAAATTTGCTTCGATATCTTTTACCTTACTTTCATCGCCATTTTTTGCCTCATTTATCGCATTTTCAAGGTCTATTATCTTTTTTTCATAGGCTTTTGAGCTCTCAATCATATCAGCTTGAGCTTCATTTAGCCGTTTTGTGAGAGTTTGTATGTTTTCAAAGTGTTGCGCTTCAAGCTCGCCTAGTGTCTTTTGATTTTTCTCAACTATCTCATTTTTTTCATTTTCGATATTTTTTTTCATCTCTGAAATTTTGCTTATAAAGTCTAAATTTTTCTCGCTGATATCGACATTATCAGTAGCTAAAATTTTATTTTTTTTACTTAGCTCACGAACTTGTTCTTGAAGTTCATTTACATCATTTGATAAATTTTGATCGTTCGTTTCAGTAAAATTTTGGATATAGCTTTTTGGAGTTATATATCCGCCATATTCGTAAAGATCGTCTTTGCTGATGTACTTTTGTCTCTCTTCTTCTGGCAAATTGTCAAAATTTATAGAATAAATCGTTTGAGTAGTATCTTTTGGTGTCTCATCTTCTTTTGGAGATTTAAAAAACGATAGGCAAAAGCCAACTATCAAACAAAAAATAGCTAGTAAAATTTTATTTATCAAGCTTATGCCTTGCCCTTTAAAATATCTTTTATGACGTGATGAGCGTGATTTAGCGCAACGACTATTGAGCCGCCATTTTTTAGCACGATGTCACCACCCACATAAAGTCCTGGTACGCTACTTTGGTAGTTGCTATCAACTATTGGAGTGCCTTTTTCATCAATTTTTATCTGACATTTTTGTAAAAAATCAACCGGACTTGAGCCGCCTATTGCATAGACAACTCTGTCATAAACGCGAATTTTGCCATTTTCGTAATGCACTCTAACTTTGCCTGATTCGTTATCTATCTCTTTTATATCGTGATTTAGCCTAACTTTTATCTTACCGTGCTTTTCTAGCTCCCAAAGCGCGCTTAAATTTGTCTCATTTACGCGGCTAAAATTATCTTTTCTATAAGCGATTGTGGTTTTATTGTATTGGCAAAGCTCGATCGCATACTCAACTGCTGAGTTTCCGCCACCTACAACAAGCACCTTTTCGCCGTTTGTACAGCTATCAAGGTTAAAATTTACAACCGAGTTTAGTGAAGGCGGAATTTTATAATCAGGCTTATTTGGTCGTCCCATTTTGCCAATTGATATCATCACATTTTTAGCTTCATAGACGGCTTTTGAGGTAGTTACTTTAAAATTTTCTCCATCTTTTTTCACGCTCTCTACTTCAGAGTTAAAAAAAGCTTCAATCTTTTCAGTATCAAGCAGCTTGTCAAAATAATCAAGCGTGCTCTCTTTCGTGCCATCCTCAAATGAAACTACGCCATGTATCGTGCTATCTTGCCCTTTATACTCTTTATCTACGCGTTTATTATCTTTATAAAATTTTCTTATCGTCTGGCTGTGATTATCACCTTTTTCAAGAAGCAAAACATTGTTTAAGCCATTTCTTTTTGCCTCAACTACGCTAGCAATCCCGCAAGGTCCGCCACCAACAACGATTAGATCATAAACATTTACCATCTTTTTCTCCAAATTTTATAAATTCTAAGCTTTTTTAACTAGATCAGCCATCAAAAATGCAAGCTCAAGTGCCTGATCAGCATTTAACCTTGGATCACATTGTGTTTCATATCTTTGCTCAAGCGAACTTTCAGTGATATTTAATGCCCCGCCCGTACACTCAGTCACGTCTTGGCCTGTCATCTCAAGATGCACACCGCCAGCTCTTGTGCCCTCAGCTTTGTGAATTTCAAAAAAGCTTCTAACTTCGCTTATTATCTTGTCAAATTCTCTGGTTTTGTAGTTATTTGAGGTTTTTACAGTGTTGCCATGCATCGGATCGATACTATAAACGATATTTAGCCCTTCTCGCTTTAGCTCTCTTAAAATTTTTGGTAAATTTTCGCCTATCTTATCAGCGCCCATTCTGATTATCACATTTAGTCTGCCAGCTTCATTTTCTGGATTTAGTTTATTTGCAAGAGCGACGACATCTTCAGCCTTTGCACTTGGTCCGATCTTTACGCCGATAGGATTTTTCACACCACTTAAAAAATGTACGTGAGCATCGTTTATACCACGCGTTCTTTCGCCTATCCAAAGCATATGAGCCGAGCAGTCGTACCACTCACCACTAAGACTATCAACCCTAGTCAATGCCTCCTCATAAGGTAGCAAAAGTGCCTCGTGAGATGTATAAACCGCGGTTTGATTTATGACTGGCGTATTTGCTGAAGTGATGCCACAAGCTGCCATAAATGAAAGTGTCTTTGTTAGCTCATCAGCTAGTTTTGCGTATTTCTCGCCGATCTCTGGCTTTTTAACAAAGCCTAAATTCCACTTATGCACTTGATGAAGGTCGGCTAAACCGCCTCTTGAAAAGGCTCTAAGTAAGTTCATCGTAGATGCACTTTGATAGTAGGCTTCTATCATGCGTTTAGGATCAGGCACTCTAGCTTTTTCATCAAATTCAAAACCATTTATGATGTCGCCTCTATAGCTTGGAAGCTTAATGCCATTTGCCTCTTCAAAATCGCTACTTCTAGGCTTTGCAAACTGCCCTGCTACGCGGCCCACTTTGACCACCGGATAGCCACCAGCAAAGGTTAAAACTATCGCCATTTGAAGTAAAACCTTAAACATATCTCTGATGTTGTTTGCATTAAAATTTGTAAAGCTCTCAGCGCAGTCGCCACCTTGAAGCAAAAATGCCTCGCCATTACAAACTTTTGCAAGTTCTTCTTTTAAACTTCTAGCCTCTCCAGCAAAGACCAAAGGAGGAAGTGATTTTAATTTTTCTTCGACCTCTTTAAGCTCTTTTAAATCTGGGTAATTTGGTTGTTGCAAGATATTAAATTCTCTCCAGCTATCGCGGTTCCAAGTCATTTATTTTCCTATCTTTTTTGCCTTAAATTAGACGCTGATTATATCACGGCAAACTTAAAAAATAAAAGCCATTAATGGGTTATTAAAGATATTTTGCCTACAATCGCTACTTTAAATTTACCCAAAAAAAGAGAAGATTTTTTTCATGATAAAAGGCATTTTTTATTCGCTTTTGGCATCAGTTTTATTTAACTGCATTTACTACATGTCAGTGCTTATGAATCCAATTAGCACGCAAGCTCTTATTGGATACCGCATGATCTTTGCCATGCCTTTTGTCATCGCCGCCATTTTTTTGTTAAAACAGCAGCGAAATTTCAAATTTTTACTTCTAAAAATAAAGCTAAAACCTAAAATTTTACTAGTTTTGCTTGCTACCTCGCTCATCGTCTCATTTCAGATGTGGCTCTATCTCTGGGCTCCAAGTAACGGCGCAGCGCTAAAAGTCTCGATAGGCTACCTCATCATGCCAATAGTCATGGTCCTTTTTGGACGGATATTTTTCAAAGAGCACCTCTCAAAAACAAAGTTAGCATCGATATTTTTCGCTGCCATTGGCGTCTTTAGCACAGCGGTCATAAGCGGTGGCATCTCGTGGGAGAGCGCTGTAGTTTTTTGCCTTTATCCAGTCTATTTTACCATTAGAAAGTACTACAACCTTGCAAATTTCTCAAGCTTTGTTATCGAGATAATTTTTATGTTTTTATTCTCATTTTATTTTGCGCTCACAGCCGATATGGACTACGTAATGAGCCAAAATCCAAACATCTACTATCTGCTCATCTTGCTTGGTGCTATCAGCGGCATAGCCCTCATCGCCCAGATCCTCTCAAGCACGCTCGTGCCGATAAATGTACTAGGTTTGCTTACATATTTTGAGCCTATAATGATGCTTTTTGTCTCATTTGCCATCGGCGAGAGACTGGAGAAAAGCTCATACTTTTTGATGATCTGCCTAGCCATCTCTGTCACGCTTTTGATGATAGATAGTATAAATTCTATAAAAGGCGACAAAAATACCAAGACTAAATGAGAGCCAAAAAGGCGTTATTCTCGCGCTTAGTGCCTTTTTTATGTGGGGGTTTTTGGCGGTTTATTTCAACCTATTTAGTAAAGATGTCAATGCTTATGAAATTTTAGCTCATAGGGTCATTTGGTCATTTTTCTTAATGGCTGGCGTGCTTTATTTTAGTGGCAAAATGGGTGAAACTTTTACTTTACTTAAAGATATTCGTTCGCTAAAAATCCTATTTTTGAGTGGTATATTTATCACTACAAACTGGGGCGTTTATGTATATGCTGTTAGCAATGGCAAAATTTTGGACACAAGCTTGGGCTATTTTATAAATCCACTAATAAGCATGCTTCTTGGCGTTATCATCTTCAAAGAAAGGCTAAATAAAAGCGGAATTTTAGCCATTTGTATAGTCGTTTTAGCCATTAGTGTACAAATTTATGCCCAAGGTGGATTGCCATTAGTTTCCATTATCTTGCCGCTTTCATTTGGATTTTACGCAGCAGTTAGAAAGATGGCAAAGATTAGCGCATTTAACGGGCTTTTTATAGAGACATTTTTTATGTTTCCATTTGCACTTGCTTACGTCCTTTACATAGCATTTTTAGGTAAAAGCCATTTTGGACTAAATGAGGACTCACTTTTAATGATCGCTTCAAGCATCGTAACCATCGTGCCGCTTGTCGCTTTTAACGCAGCGGCAATAAGGATAAATTTAACAACGATTGGCTACTTGCAATACATATCGCCGACCATCGCGATCCTTTGTGCGGTCTTCATTTACGGCGAAAATTTAGACGGCTACAAAGTCATCTCGTTTTGCATGATCTGGCTGGCACTTGCGATAATTAGCATAGATAAATTTAGAAAAAGGAGTAAAAATGAATAATGTGACGATTTATTTGCTGCTTGCGTTTTTTGCAGCGCTTATTTTATATTTTCAGATACAAAAACTAACCAGAAAGCTAGACGAAGAGGGAGCGGTGCCAGCTTATCAAAAGGCCGCACAGGAGGTTTTAGAAAATTTAAGCAATGCTGAGAAATATCCAAAATTTTGCAATGTAATATTTAAAAAAATAAACGCCTTAAGGCAAGATATTTTATTTGAAGATGCGCTAAATAGTGAGTCTGAGAAGGATAAAGCATTAGATGCCTTAGAGCAAATAAGAGAAAAACTGGAAACTTTATCAAAGCAAGAGAATTTAAACTGGGAGAGCGAACTCTTTGCGATCTTGGACGAGCTTGATAGCTTTATAAAGAGAAATTTCAAAAACGGTGAAGATAGAGCTGAAGAGCTAAGAGAGGAGCTAAAAAGAGAATTTGATGGGTTGTAATGATTTTTTACATAAATAGAATTTGTTTTTAAAAAGATTTAAGACACTAAGATAAAAAATCAATTGTGCCATAATGCAGAAAATTTAAGAGGATAGAACATGAAAGCGAATATCAAAAATCTCTCTGAAATATTTAGTAAAAATTTAAAAATACCAAGTTATCAACGTCCGTATACATGGAGTACTAAATCGACTCTTGAGCTTTTTAATGATATTTTTAAAGAATACGAAAATAACAAAAACGAGTACCGTATAGGCTCTGTTATATTGCATCAAGAAGCTGAAAATTATAATATTGTCGATGGGCAACAAAGACTTACTACGCTTACAATACTACTAAAATTACTAGGAGAAGAAAATTTGCCGTTATTGAAGCAAACTTTTAATCCTCTCTCCTATAACAGTATCACAAACAATCATAAAATTTTAAAGCAAAGAGTGGGGCTATTAAGAGATGACGCAAAAGTAAATTTTAAAAATTTTATCTTAGAAAAATGTACCATGGTTGAAATCGTTGTAGATAATCAATTAGATGCATTTAACTACTTTGACTCTCAAAACACCAGAGGTAAAGCATTAGAGATACACGATCTACTAAAAGCGTATCATCTAAGGCACATGGCTGATACCGACAAGAATAAAAAAGTACAGATAATATCAGCTTGGGAAAACGAAAATAGCAATGATATAAAAGAAATTTTTAGCGATTTTTTGTTCCCTATTATTAGATGGCAACGTAGAGAGAGCGGATTGTATTATTCTAAAAACCACATAGATATTTTTAAAGGCATAGACCATACTTCGCTATATAATGTGACTAAATTTAATAAAGCAGCGGTAACTTTTTTAGAAAAAAGTGATGATTTTGCTTATATTTTTAGCTCTAAAAATAGTATTAAATTTTTACTCACTCAAGATTTGTTAAGTGGAAAACACTTTTTTTACTTTACAGCTCACTATCTAAACCTTTGCCATAAAATAAAGAAATTTGTAGAAGCAAAATATGATGACAACGCCATGCCTAGGAAAAAGAGAGGTGATAAATATATAGTAAGACTTTTTGAATGCTTTATAATGGCATTTGTTGATAGATTTGGCTTTGATGAGCTTAGCGAAAATATTTGCGCATTTTTTTATAGATACGTTTATACCTTGCGTTTGGCAAAACAGGCCGTATATCTAGAGAGCATAAACAAATATGCACTTGGATATCAAGATGAAAATAACGGATTAAATTTATTTGAAAAAATATCTCACATGAGATCGCCAGATGAAATTTACAGCGTTGAGCTATGTGATATTGAGTCCATTGTTGGTGGATATGATGATATAAAAAATAGATTGGAGGTTAAAAATGAGCAAAACGGATGATCTAAAATTTAGTGTAGAAAAAATTTTTGAAAGCAAGTATCTGATACCAATATATCAGCGTAACTACGCTTGGAAAAGTTATGAGATAGGGATGCTTTTAGATGATATTAAAAGTAATGATGATGGGTATTTTATAGGGAGTTTGGTTGTTAAGCAAAAAGATGGTGTTTTTGAAGTTATAGATGGGCAACAAAGACTCACAACTCTATTTTTGATACTAAGATATCTTAAGCACGACATAAAAGGTGAACTTAAATTTGAAGCTAGACAAAAGTCAAACGAAACGCTAGAAAAAATTTGCGATGATGATAAATGTGCTGATTTGCCGTCTACTGAAATAGTAGATGGGTTTAAAATTATAGAAAAATATTTTTCGGAAAATAAAAAAGACGAGAGTTTTAAAAGTAAAATTTTAAATGCCAAACTTCTACGCGTACCAGTCCCAAATGATGCCGATCTAAATCATTTTTTTGAGATAATGAACACAAGAGGCGAGCAACTTGAAGCTCATCAGATCGCAAAGGCAAAAATTTTAGAAATTTTAGAAGAAAAAGACAGAAAAATAGCTGCATTGGTTTGGGATGCTTGTGCGGACATGGATAGATACGTGCAGATGAGCTTTGAAAAGAATCTAAGAGAACAAATTTTTGGCAATGACTGGAATAAAATTTGTAATGAAAGCGAACTTTTTGAAATTTCTATTGAAAATAACAATAATGCCAAAGAAGAGCCATTGAACAAAATTTTAGAAAATAAAAATTTAACTTCTGAAAAAACAACACAAAATGAAAACGAAAATGAAAGGTTTTCATCTATTATAAATTTCCCAAATTTTCTTTTGCAAGTAAATGCGACTATGAGCAATAATACAAGCAGTAGCAGTACAAATGAGCTGCTTTATGATAAAAAATTGATTGATAATTTAAAAAAACACTTCAATAATAGTGAAAATGCCAAAAATTTTATCTATAACCTTTTAAAATTTAGACTTTTATTTGATAAATTTATTATAAAAACCGATGAAAATGACGACGAAAAATGGTCGCTAAAAATGCTCAAAAAATACTCCAACAACAAAGTTACATTTAGTTATGTGGATACGCTCGATGACAACAAGCTAGTTGTCGCTTTGCAATCTTGTTTGCGCATAACATACACCTCACCGCGCGCTATGGAGTGGATATTTACGCTCATTAAACAACTTAATGAAAATAAAACAGCAAATGGTATGCAAGAAATTTTAGAAAAGTATGCAAGAGAGAAGGTAAAAAATGCGCTAGAAAAAAGCACCTCTTATCCTATATGTGAGAGAATAATCCTTGCTTATCTTGATTATATTTTATATAGAGAGTGTATAGTTAGCGCTCAAGATAATAAAATCAAGAAAAAATTACAAAATGCTTTTAAAGCGGTTGGCAATGTAAATTTAAAAAATTTAAAAGAGTGGGAATTTAAATTTAGAGACTCTATCGAGCATTTTTACCCACAAAATCCTTCTGGAGATAGTATAGAGCGCATGAATGATGGCAAAATTTTGAACTCTTTTGGTAACTTAGCGCTTGTTACAACTTCTGGTAACTCTAAATTTTCTAATCTTGCCCCATCAGCAAAGCGAACTACATATCCAAATATAATAATACAAAGCCTAAAACTGATATTGATGTCAGCATGTATAAATGGCAACAATATAGACGAATATAAACAAGCGATTAACGAACATGAAAAAGAAATGCTAACTTTATTACTATCAGATATAGAGTGCAAAAGCGGAATAATATTATATGAACACTTTTCTCCTAAAGTATTTTAGGAGATCAAAAAATATCTAATCTTACACCCAAAAAATATCAAATATTTTAAAGTTTCGCCTTTAGAGCCATTATCCTCTTATATGATGCATCTATCCGCTCTTTGCTGATCTTTTTCTCATTTACCGCGTCAATTATGATCTGAGTGACTAAATCGGCTGTTCTTTGGTTATTTATCTTAAACTCGCTAAAGAGTAAGATGTCGCCACCAGCGTTTATAAATTTCATCACTTTTTGCGCTAAAGCTTCGTCGCCAACGCCTTTCATCAGCATATCATCGCTGATAACCACGCCATTAAATTTAAGCTCATTTCGTAAAAGATCGGTTATTATTTTTTTAGAAAGTGTGGCTGGGTTGTCCTCGTCGATGCCTTTTACAAAAAGATGTCCGACCATGATGATCTGCGCTCTACCCGTGCTTATAGCGTCTTTATATGGCAGCAGCGCATCTTTGCTTAGCGTGACCTCGCTCTTATTTTTATGTGAGTCCTCTTTTGAGCTGCCATGCCCTGGAAAGTGCTTAAGTGTCGTTAGGATGCCCTGCTCTTTAAATGCGTCCATAAAGGCATCAGCGTAGATCACTACCTTGCTTGCATACTCGCTAAACGCCCTTTGCTTAGCAGCAATTATCGGCGAGTTTTCGTCGTGTATATCTACCACTGGGGCGAAATTTAAATTTATGCCACACTCCTTTAAATTTATAGCCATTTTTGAGTAGAGATCGTATGCGCTTTTGATATCAAGCGTACTTGCGACCTCATATGCGCTAGGATATGGGCCGTCAAAGCTCTTATCCTTCATGCGGCTTACATTGCCACCCTCTTCGTCGATAGCGATAAAAATTTTAGGACTTTTTACTTTGATTGCTTTTATGCTAGATTTTAGCTGGGCTTTGTTGGTAACGTTTCTGCCAAGTAGCATTACACCGCCAAACCTCTCATATCCAGCGTCACTTAGCATCGCACGAAACGCAGCGTCCTTTGTGCTAGCTCCGTTAAAACCAACCATTATCATCTGCGAGACCTTAGCTCTTAGGCTAACTTCTGCGCCGCTTAGCTCCAGAGCAAAAATAGCCACAAAAAGTATAAATTTAAAAGCTCTCATCTTCTTCCCAAAAGCGATTTTACGCTCTCAAAAACGTCTTTGCCATTTAGCATATTTTCAACCTCACTAGCGATAGGTACATATATGCCCTTTTCTTTGGCGATCTTGCTAATAGCCCTTGCAGTATCGACGCCCTCGGCCACCTCGCCAAGCTCATTTAAAATTTTTTCTAATCTCTCGTGCCTTGCGATGCCAAGGCCTACGCGGTAGTTGCGTGAAAGTATCGATGAGGCAGTTAAAAACAGATCCCCTGCGCCGCTTAGCCCCATAAATGTCTCATCTTTTGCGCCAAAAAATTTGCCAAATCTAGCCATCTCAACAAGCCCACGTGAAATGAGACTAGCCCTTGCGTTGTTGCCAAGGCCAAGACCGTCGCAGATGCCACCAGCTATGGCGATCACGTTTTTATAGGCTCCGCACACTTCAGCACCGATCACGTCATCAGAGGTGTATGCTTTCATGTAGCTTGGGAAAAATGAGGCAAATTTTGAAGCTAAATTTTCATTTTTAGAATTTACCACCAAGGCGCAAGGTAGCTTTTGCATGATCTCTTTTGCAAAGGTTGGCCCTGAAAGAAAGGCTAAATTTTCACTATCAACAAAATTCTCGTAAATTTCATTTAAAAATTTAAGATTTGCCGTATCTATGCCCTTGCTGGCGACTAAGATCTTTTGACCTTTGTTTTTGTAGTTTTGCTTTAGCCATAAATTTGTGGCTTGAGTTGGGATCGTGCAGACTAGATATTCGCACTCCAAAGCTTCATTCAAGCTTACAAAATTTGGCATCTCTCTTGGCGTTCTTGAGCTGATGACGCACTCGTTATTTTCACCAAAAGCGTGAAAAAGCGCACTGCCCCACTTGCCAGCTCCGATGACTGCTATGCTCATTTTAGCCCTTTTTAGCCTATTTTGGCCTTTAAAAGCTCGTTAACCTTGCCTGGGTTAAAGGCACCCTTGCCCTCTTTCATCACCTGACCGACAAAGAAGCCAAACATCTTATCCTTGCCGTTTTTATACTCTTCGACCTTGTCGGCGTTTGCAGCTAAAATTTGATCTATGATTGTGATGATAGCTGAGTCGTCGCTCACTTGTTTTAAGCCAAGCTTTTCGATGACACTATCAACGTCCGCGTCGTTTTCCATTAGGTAGTCTAGAACCTCTTTTGCAGCCTTGCCGCTTATCGTGTCATCTTCTATACGTTTTAGTAAATTTATCATTTTGGTACTATTAACTGGGCTAGTCTCGATCGTTACGCCGTTATTTAAGCGGCCAAGAAGCTCGACTATGAGCCAAGTAGTAGCAAGTTTAGGCTGAATTCCAGCAGCGATCAGCTCTTCAAAATATCTAGCCATCTCAACACTTTGAGTTAAATTTAGCGCATCACTCTCTTTTACGCCTAGCTCGCTAACGTATCTTGCTACCTTTTGTTCGGCAAGCTCTGGAATTTTTATCGCTTCTTCATACATCTGCTCCGACACTTCAACAGGCAGCAAGTCAGGATCAGGGAAGTATCTATACTCCGCACTATCCTCTTTGCCACGCATCGATCTTGTCACTAAATTTGTCGTGTCAAACAGCCTTGTCTCTTGATAGACTTCTTGGTCGTATTTGCCATCTTCCCAAGCTGCGCTTTGGCGCTCTACTTCGTAGTCAATCGCTTTTTGGATAAATTTAAATGAGTTTAGGTTTTTTATCTCAACCCTTGTATAAAGCTTGGTGTCACCTTTTGGACGGATAGAGACGTTTGCGTCGCAGCGAAAGCTACCTTCCTGCATATTTGCGTCGCTGATATTTAAAAAGCGAAGGATCGAGTGTAGTTTTTTAAGATAAGCCACCGCCTCGTCGCTACTTCTAAGGTCTGGCTCGCTAACTATCTCAAGAAGCGGTGTGCCGGCTCTGTTTAGATCAACCAAACTCTCAGTTTCTTCATGGATATTCTTTCCAGCGTCCTCTTCAAGGTGTGCTCTGGTTACGCCGATGCGTTTTTTAGTACCATTTACGTCGATTATTAGCTCGCCACCTTCTACGATAGGTATCTCAAACTGTGAAATTTGATATGCCTTTGGAAGGTCTGGATAGAAGTAGTTTTTTCTATTAAAGACTGATTTTTTATTGATCTTAGCATTTATCGCTGTGCCAAAACTGATAGCCTTTTTTACAGCCTCTTTGTTTAGCACAGGTAGCGCTCCAGGAAGTGCTAGGCAAGTTGGGCAAACGTGAGTGTTTGCCTCATCGCCGAAGCTAGTTGAGCAAGAGCAGAAAATTTTAGTTTTTGTATTAAGCTGAGTGTGAACTTCTAAACCGATAACAACTTCGAACATATTTTTACCTTTAAATTTATGCAAATTTTTAAGGCATATTTTAGCGATACTTTCTTTTAAAATATCTAAAAATGAGCGTTTTAACTGGAAAAATAAAGAATGTGATTTAAAAATTTAAGTAGTTTTAAAAAGAGAAAAGCCATATAAAAATATGGCTTTAAATTTTAATGCTCGTGCTCGCTAATAGCAACGGCACCAGCTAGATAAACGTAAGTTAGCATCATGAAAATAAATGTTTGCAAAACAGCCATAAGCGTTAGAAGTGCGAAAGCTGGAAGTGGAGCAAACCAAGGTGCAAGTGTAAGCATCGCTAGCAAGAACAAGTCATCGCCCTTGATGTTACCAAAAAGACGGAAAGATAGCGAAACTACACGTGAAAGATGCGAGATGACTTCAACTGGAAACATAATAGGAGCTAGAAATTTATTCGGTCCCATAAAGTGTCCAAAGTATTTGAAAAATCCATTTTCTCTAATGCCCTCAAAGTTGTAATAAACAAATACAACTAAAGCCAAAACTAGAGTTAAATTTAGACTTGATGTTGGTGACTCAAATCCAGGAATAATACCTACAACATTTGAAAAAAATACGATAAAACCGATAGTTGCAACAAGTGGAAGATACTTCCTAGCTAGTTTTTCACTGCCTAAAGTATCTCTTCCCATCGATATAACGCCCTCTAAATAAGCTTCAACTATATTTTGAAGACCTCTTGGTACAAGCTGCATCTTACTCCTTGCTATATAAGCAACTATGATAACAATCAAAGCTACAAGTAGAAAGTGAAATGCATAGATAAAGGCGTGGGAGTTGTTTAGAAAATTTGAAAACAAAAACAAATCTTTCATTAATTTACCTTGGATTTAGAATTTTGCGTGATTGTAACAAAATTATTGTTAAAACATTTTTAATTTTAAACTCTGAAATAATCGAAAATCAATTTACAAATAGTCACTGCAACTACCACTAAAAACATTGTTCTAATAAATTTAACCTCTTTTTTAATGACAAGATTTGATCCAAAATATGCGCCTAAAATTTGACCAACTGCCATCAAAAGTCCAACAACCCAAAGCATCTGTCCACCAGCTATAAAAATGCCAAGAGCAACGATATTACTAGTAAAATTTAAGAGTTTTGTATGAGCGACAGCCTTTTTTAAATTTAGCCCAATTAATGCCACTATCGCAAATGTCCAAAAAGAGCCTGTTCCTGGGCCAAAAAAACCATCATAAAAGCCAAGTATTAGTCCAAAAACTACATAAAATAGCTTTTCATTCATCTTTGCGGCTCTATCATTTTCGCCGACTTTTGGCATAAAAAGGGTGTAGATAAAAATAGCAATCAGTAAAAATGGGATAATTATCTTTAAAAAATTTGTATTTAAAAATAAGATAACCACCGCTCCAATGATAGCTCCAATGAAAGTAAAAACGATGCCTACAAAGCACTCTTTATAATTAATTAATCCCCGTTTTGTGAAATTTAGAGTCGCCGTAAAGCTACCAAAAACTCCTTGGAGCTTATTTGTGCCAAGTGCAAGATGTGGTGGCACTCCCATCGCCATAATAGCTGGAAGCGTTATAAGCCCACCTCCACCAGCGATAGAATCGATAAAACCACCTAAAAACGCAGCTATAAAAAAAACGACATAGCTAAGTAGATCAAATTCCATTTTTTGCTCTTTTGATAATTGAAATAAAAGCAGATTGTAATTTATTTGTACTTATCTTTTTGTAAAATTTTTATATTTGAAATGAGAGATTTTTAAAATTTATAAATTTTAACGAGCCTTTGGATCTAGCTCAAAGACTCGTTTATTAAAGTGATTACTTAATAACGCCACAAAGCATTCTAGCACCGCCACCGCCAAGTGCTTTTGGATTGTCGCTGTGGTTGTCACCACCGACGTGAACCATTAGTGAGTGACCTTTTAGCTCGTCAAGATTTTTTATCTTTGGAGCTAGCACTGGGTAGTTTGCATTGCCCTCGGCATCTACGTAAAGTGCTGGTAGATCGCCTTTGTGACCCTTATCGTCCCATGCAAATGAGTGCATCTTTGTTTCAGCTGGATCCCAGTGACCGCCTGCTTTCATGCCAAGACCTTTTTCAGTCGCACCACAATCAGCATTTTGATGAACGTGGAAGCCGTGAAGTCCTGCAGGAAGACCTTTTAAATTTGGAAAAAACGCAACGCCGTAGTTTGTCTTAACAGCTACTACTTCGCCAACACTCTTATCGCCCTTTTCGCTTAGCTCATTAACAGGTATAACTAGATGCTCTCCAGCCTTTGGATCAAAGTGATGGCCTTCGTGAGCAAAAAGCAAAGTTCCTAACACTGCACTTAGTAAAACGATTTTTTTCATACAAGCTCCTTATGGATAAAATTGTATGGCAAGTCTACCCTAAATTTAAAAATTTAGCAATAATTTTTATTTTTTGAGATTTTTTACGATAGTTTCTAGCTCTTTGCTCTGCCCTATTCTATAAAGTGCAAAGTCGTATTTTATCGGATCAAACTCATCAAATTCTCTAAGTTTTTTTGTAAGATCCATGACTGCTTTGAAATCGTAGCTCTTTCTGTTTATAAGTCCTAAATTTAAAGAAACTCTATGCGTATGCACGTCAAGTGGCATCAAAAGCCTATCTTTTGGTAAATTTTTAAACAGTCCAAGGTCAATATCACTATCCCTTACCATCCAGCGAAGATACATATTATAGCGTTTATATGGACTTTGTGGCTCTTTATCAAAACTCTTACCAAAGAAAAACTCATATCCGTCAGAGCGGTAAGAATTTAGCTTATATATAAATTTTATAAGCTCATTTACGCCCTCTATCATCTCGCCATTTTTTGCAAGACCTTGGCGTAAAATTTCTTCTATCTCGCCCTCTTTTTTAAGGCGTGAGAGAGTGATAAAAATTTCTTTTACATCATTTTCATTTTGAAAGCGGTATTTAAAATTTGATAAATTTTTCTTGATATTTTGCTCGCTCTCATCAAGCAAACCAAAATCAAGCGAATTTAGAAATTTCACTATCATTTTTGCGTTGCCATAAGCAAATAACGCACAAATGAGCGCTATGTTTGGCTCTTTAAATTTAGTAGCTACTTGAAGTGGATCTGGGGCTTCAAACAGCCCCAGATTTGTATTTTTACTAAGTACGTGCGAGTCTAAAAGGCTCTTTAGTTTGCTCATTGTTTTAATGAAAGAAGCGTGTCAAGCATTTGATCAACTGTCGTAATGATCTTTGCTGCTGCGCCGTAACTTGCTTGAAAACGGATCAAATTCGTAAGCTCTTCGTTCGTATCTACGCCACTTGTTGATTGAAATTCCTCTTCAGCTGTCTTTTGCAAAGATGTATTTGTATCGTGGATCGTATTATTTGCCTCTGTATCACTCGCCATGTCAGTCGTAAGATAGCGGTAATATCCCTCGATCGTCTCATCTCTATCAAGCGCTATACCACTTGAGTAAAAGGTCTGCTTTTGATACTGAAGCTGGATCATTTTATTTGCAACTTCATTATTTCCGATAACTGGCTTTGAGTAGGCACGAAGCTTTGTGTGGTCTTGGGTAAAATTTTGATTTATGCCGATACTATTTGAGTCAGTACCTGAAAAAAATCTATTTATGCCAACAGCGCCTGGAAAATTTGTGCCGTGATCGACTATTGATATGCTATAAAGCCCTTGAGCCTGTTTTGGAATGAGAGAAAATGTGCCTTTTTTTGTATTCTTATCATAAAAATATGACGCCTCGAAAAAGTCATCAACGTCATTTAGCATATTATTGTCTTTATTGTCATCTGAGTTTGAGTTAAAGTCTTTGACGATAGAGTTACCATATCTTGTATCATTCATCGTCGTCGTGCCATTTACATTTATAGTTTTTCTGGCAACGACATTACCTTTGTTATCATAAACAATAGCTTCAAAACTTCCGTTTCTTATACTATTATCATGATTCATCAACGTTTTATCGCCTTCTAAATAACTTATCGGATCTGAGTTAGAAATTTCAACTGCAGACTCAGCATAGATATTATTTGTGCTTGTTATCAAGGTTTTACTAAATGTATTTAGATTATCAATGTATTTTTGGATCGTTCCGTCACTAAATCTATCATTATCTGGCTCGTAGTTTCGACCCCTAAGATCAAGTGCAGCTCCGATTTTACCACCTGTGATCTTTTCTTCCATTGGGATTCTTCTGCCATCTTCTCTTTCATAATAAATTTTTGTATATCTTCCGCTTTCAGTTGAACTCATAGAAATTTCATGAAAATTTACACCATCAACGATACTTACACCACCTATGTTTAGATTATAGTATTTTCCTTGATCTGTTATTCCTGTATCTACCCTAGAATTGCTCTTTAGATCGCTTTTATAAACTGCTGTATTTACCAGCTTTGACATAGCAAGCTCAAGCTCATCACGTTTATCACGAAGATCATTTGCATTTATTTTTATACCAGCGTCTGCACCTGATTCTATTCTTTGGATTTGCTTATTAATATTTGCTATTTGTCTGCCTAGCGAATTTATCTCTTTTATATTTATTTTTATCGTTTCATCAATCTTTTCATGCATATCATAAAGCATCTTTGATGAGCGGTTGATACTTGCAGTCAATACACTTGCTTTATTTATCAAATTTACTTTCTGAGCACCTGCATTAGGGTTTGAAGCAAAGTTATTCCACGCGGAAAAATACTCCTGAATATCCTTCACCATTCCATTATCTTTTAGGTCAGGAAAATATTTTGTAGCTTCTTGCAAAATTCTTTGTTTATAGGCTGTGTTTTCTAAATTTGACGATGAGTATTTTAGTCTTGAGTAGGCAAACTCATCATGAAGCCTTGTTATAGTATCTACTTGTGTGCCTGTGCCAACTCCGCCAGGTACTGTATTCATCGCTGGAGAAGCAGACTGGACAACACGCTGCCTTGTATAGTAGTTGCTATCAGCGTTTGCGATATTATTTCCGGTTGTACTTATTTGAAGCTGGGCTGCATTTAGCCCCGAAACACCCGTGCCTAATGACATAAAGATATTAGCCATTTTTTAAACCCTTGATTTATAAAAATTATTATCTATGCTGTTTCCATCTTGGCCGTACTCACTTGCTTTAGTGCCAAAAATTTTTTCATTAAGTGAGTCAAAAAATTCTTTAACAGCAACAACATGTCTTGCATATTCTTTATTTACTTTATGTAAATTTTCAAGCTTTGAACGCATAAGTACAAGCTTTGACTTCACTTCATCGTCTAAAACACTAGCAAGTGTAGTCGTACCGCTCTCTTTTGATACCTTTAAAAGCTCTTTATCTAGTGCTCTTTTGGTATCTTCAAATGCACGAACTAAGGCATTTTTTTTCTTTACACTCTCATCAACGCTTGAGTGCTTAGCCTCTTTTATATTTGCGATATCTTGTATGGTTAAATTTATAAGCTCATCAAGCTCGCCTATAGCCTCGTCCAAAAGCTTTTTTATCATTTAAATTCCTTAATTACAGCAACGCATCAGCCACAGCCCTAGCCGTTTTTGAGATATCAACCTGATAAGTGCCATTTGCTATGGCATCAGCTATCTCTTTTAGCTTTGCGTTTTCGTTTGTTCTTACTTCTTTACTCTGAGCTTCGACCTTGGCATCGCTATTTTTATTTAGCGTATTTGCCTGAAAATTTGGTCTTTGATTCAAAGGCCTTATCATATTCATACCTCTTAAAATAAAATGTTTATATCACTACATCGGCAGAATATAAATTTACTTAAGAGTCTCTCTTTAAAAAATCGTACAAAAGTTCTGAAAAACCAAGATTTCCACTCAATGCTTTACTCATTGCATCGTTATACATCGACCTATAAATATCGCTACCAGCAGCCTTTGGATATGGCGAGTTGTGCTCATCTTCTTTTAAAGCAATATCAAGCACAGCCTTTACCATATATGCCTCAAATGCATCAGTTTGCTCTTTTAAAAGTGTATCTTGTTTGGCATTTGCGTTTTTTATCTTATTTGTAGAAATTTCATTGTATGAATTTAACGCTAAGGTGTTGTCTATTTGCATTATATTATCTCCAAATCAACCTGTATCGCACCAACTCGCTTTAAATTTTCAAGTATCGATATGATATCGCTTGGTGTTGCCCCAAGCTTATTTAAAGCTCTTGTTACATTTGCAACGGTTGTTTTTTCACCTGAAATTTTAAGTAAATTTTGACTAGGTGCGACCGACGTATCGCTTCCTATATTTACATCATTTTGCGCTGCCTCGTCATAGCTATTTGGCTCTATTTTTATTGTGATTGCACCATGCGTTAAGACAACTGGGCTAACTACGGCATTTATGCCACTTACTATCGTGCCAGTTCTCTCATCAACCACTATCTTTTCATCTGGCTTATACTCCACATCAAGATCAAGCACAGCGCTTGCAAGCTCGATAATGCTAACATCATCTGGCTTTTTAACGATAACCGTTCTTGGATCGATCGCCTTTGCGGCATCATCAGAGATATTTGCATTTATAGCATTTTGGATATCAAGAGCAGTTTTAAAATTTGTATCTTTTAGGCTTAGTCTTATGCTATCTTGATTGTAAATATCATAAGTCACTTCTCGCTCGACCAAAGCTCCATTTAGGATAGAGCCAACGGTTGGGTGGTTGCCACCTGATCTACCCATGCTTTTTCCGCCGATGCTTAAAGCACCCTGAGCCAAAGCGTAAATATCACCATCAACGCCTTTTAGTGGCGTCATGAGAAGAGTGCCGCCTTGCAAACTTTTTGCATCGCCGATAGATGAGATCACGACATCGAGTTTATCACCATGCCTTGCAAATGCAGGAAGCTTAGCTGTTACCATAACAGCAGCTGCATTTTTTGACTTGATATCATCTGGATTTATCTTTACGTTTACACCTTGAAGCATGTTTGATAAAGACTGGATCGTAAATTTTGACGTTGAGCCATCACCTGTGCCATTTAGCCCAACCACTAGGCCGTAGCCTATTAGCTGATTATCTCTTACGCCAACTATGCTTGCAAGCTCTTTTATCTGCGTAGCAAAGGCTGAAGTAGCTATCACTGAAGCTGCTACAAAAGATAAAATTTTTTTCATATTTTTTCCTAAAATTTAGCTATTTTAGGTTTTTAAAGCAAAAGATGTTCCAAATTTTTATAAATTATTGGAAGTAAGAGAGCGAAGTAGCTCCAAATTTTTTAAATTTTACAAGCTTATATGTAGAAATTTCATCGCTAAATTTAAAATCACTGTTGTGCTCAAAAACTATCATATAAATTTTCTCTTTTTTTAGCTGTGAGATTAAATTTACAAGCTTTTCGTAGATATCATCAAAGCCAGCTCTTATGTCAAATGGCGGATCAAGGTAGAGCAAGACTTTACCACTTTGAGAATTTACAATATCGGGCAAGACAGAAAAGCTGTCACCATTTATCGCTTTTAAATTTGAGCACTCTAGGCTTGCAAGATTGCTTTGCGTGATCTTAAAAGCGGCTCTATCTTTTTCGATAGCGATAGCTTCACGTGCTCCGTTGCTAACGGCCTCGCTTGCCATCACGCCGCTTCCGCCAAAGCCCTCTATAAATGTAAGCGAGTAAATTTCATCTCTGATGACATTAAAAAAGGACTCTTTTACGATGCTTTTTGTGCTTCTAGTCGTGCTTAGACTTGGTAGCTCAAGCCTTTTGCCTTTAAATTTACCACTTGAGATTTTAGTGTAAAGCTTCACTGATTTGCCCTTAGAATTTCAAGAAGATTGGCTTTAAATTCATCTATTAAAATTGAAATTTTTTCTTCTAAGCCCTTTTCATTTTTAGCTTCATTTAGCTCATTTGCTTTTGAAATTTGCATAGCTGAGTAAAATTCTTCAAGTGTATCAAGAAGTATTGTCTTGGTAAAAGGATGAGAAAGATGAGCGTTTTTACCTATTATAAATAGTGGTTTTTTTGTCGCAATCTCGCGGTCACTCACTACAAAATCACAATCCTTATGATGAGCAGCCAAATTTCCACAAAAAAGCAGCAGTGTCTTTTGAAGTAAAATACACTCGCACTCAAATGAAATTTTCATATCTCTTCCTATAAATTTTTGCTCGATTTTAGCCTAAATAATCAAAAATTTATATAAACACTAAAGGATTTTAAAATTTTACCGATGTAGAAGCTAACGTAAGTTTTAAGGAGTAAAACTATGGAAATCTTTAAGGCAGCAGCAAATCAGGTACTAGATACGAGCATGAGCACATCCGCTCAACGTCAAATAGACAGCAGACCTATCGAGCATTCTGATGTTAAATTAAGTGCTGATAAAAATAATGAAACAAAAGACATTAACGAGCTAGACGGACTTAGCAACGAAGAGCTTGCCAAAAGAACAAGAGAGGTCACTGACAGACTAAACTATCAAATGCAGCAACTCGATACTAATGTAAGATTTGCTTACAACGA
Organism: Campylobacter concisus; assembly: GCF_003049085.1. NCBI lineage: Bacteria > Pseudomonadati > Campylobacterota > Epsilonproteobacteria > Campylobacterales > Campylobacteraceae > Campylobacter > Campylobacter concisus. The sequence goes on along the minus strand of NZ_PIQX01000001.1, from coordinate 32,820 downwards.
GAAGCTAAATTTAATGGTCGTGCAAGTAAAAGATGCTAAAACTGGCGAAGAGATAACACAACTTCCGAGCAAAGAAGCTATAAGAATAAGTGAGTATTTCAAAGAAAGTATTGGAATACTTTTTGACAAGGAGAGTTAAAAATGGCAGTAGGTAATGTAACAAATTTAGGCATCGGTACAAAAAATAGCGGACTAAATGACGATCTTATCAAAAAGCTAAAAGAAGCAGATGAAGCAGGACAGATCAAGCCTTTAACAAAAAGGCTAGAAAGAAATGACCTAAAGCAAAAAGACCTTGCAGCGCTAAAAACTCTAGTTAGCAACGTAAACGTAAGTGGCAAAACACTTGGCGGAGAGGCACTTTATCTAAAAAGAACTACAAATAATGCTGGCAAAAGCGTAACAGCCTCAGCAGCAAATGGCGTTAGCGTGCAAAATTTTAGTATCGATGTGCAAAAACTTGCTCAAAAAGACACATTTCAAAGCTCAAATTTCAAAAACGCTTCAAACTTAGTAGGTGCGACAAGCAACGGCTCTTTTGACGTTGAGATCGATGGACAAAAATTTTCTATTAGCGTAACTAGATCAACCACATATCAAGATATTGTAGACAAGATAAATGATATTAGTCGTGGCAAATTACAAGCTAGAATTTTAAACGTTGGCGGAGATAAACCAAATCAAATCATGCTTCAATCAGGCAATACTGGCGCAACACAGACTATTAAATTTTCAAATGATACGGCTGGTGTTTTAGATAAGCTTGGCTGGGATAGTACGCAGTTTCAGGATAAAGATGCAAATGGCACTCTACTAACAAATCCTGATGGCACACCAAAGATGACATCAAATTTTGAAAAAAATAGAATTTTAAAGGCACAAGATGCGGAATTTACATATAACGGAGTAAATGTAAAAAGAAGCAAAAATACCTTTAACGACTTAAGACCGGGAATTTCTATTACATTAAATGAAACTGGCAAAACAAACGTAAGCGTCTCTCAGGATACAAAAGAGGTAATAAAAGCTGTTGAAGAATTTATCAAAGACTACAACCTAATGACCATGAACCTTGGTATAGCCACAAAATATGACGAGGAAAAAGGAGCTGGTACTTTCCAAGGCGTTAGCGAAATTTCAAGCTTAAGATCAAACATTGGTCGTCTAGTAAATGGACAAGATAGTGAAGGTAAAGCATTAAGCAAATATGGCATAGTGCCTGATAAAGACGGACAACTTCAGCTTGATCTAAATAAGCTAAATGCAGCTCTTAGCAAAGATCCTGAAGAGATTCAGAAATTTTTCATGGGATCAAGCAAGATCGAGCCAATAAGCTATATGGGAGCATCGACTGTTAGCGTTGGAGCACTAGACATAAAAGCTGGTGATCTTACGATAAACGGCAAGTCAGTTACATTCTCAACTACTGCCACAGCCACAGCCGAAGAGAACGCACTAAAACTTCAACAAGCTATAAATGATGCTGGTATAACTGGAGTTACAGCTAGTCTTGATAAAAGTGGCAAAAGAATCGTCTTAAAAAGAAGCGATGGTGAAAATATCGAGGTAAAAGGTAAAAATTCAGCCTTAACAGCTCTAGGTATGAATGAAGCCACTATAAATCCAGTAACCAAAAAGACAGATGGGCTATTTACAAAGCTAGCTAAAATGCTTGATGGTGTCGTTGGCAAAAGTGGTACGATGGTTGCTATGCAAAATCAATTAAAAGATGAAAATGAGTCGATCACAAAAAACAAAGAGAGCACACAAAAGCTTTTAGATGAAAAATATACAACAATGCAAGAGCGCTTTATCAAGTATAACGCTATCATCGCAAGCTTAGAAAATCAGTTCTCAACACTAAAATCAATGATCGATGCAGAGATAAATAGCAGAAAATAAGAGAGAAAGATGAATCAAAGTGCATATAGTGCATACGCACAGTCTAGTTTTGGGGGCATTGAGTCCCCAACTAAATTAATAGAAATGCTTTATGACGGAATTTTAAAATTTATATTTCGTACAAAAAAGGCGATAGAAGCTGGAGATATAGAGAAAAAAGTTTATTATATTAATAGAACAAACGCTATTTTTGTTGAGCTTTTAAATTCGCTTGATTATTCTCAAGGCGACGTAGCCCACTATCTTAGCGGCCTTTATACAAGACAGATGCAGCTTCTTGCTATGGCAAATATACAAAACGATGTCGCAGCCTTAAATGAAGTAACCAATGTCGTAAAGCAACTATCTGAAGCATGGAGAGAGGTAACTTCAGGTGAATAGTTGGATTAATGAGTTTAAATTAGCATTGATAAACGAAGACACGAGCAAGATAGCTGCTTTATCACAAAATTTTAGTGAGGATATGTTTACAAGCCTAGCTTCAGCACAGGAAGCACAAGCACTAATTGGCGGTGCAATAGAGCTTTTAAAAAGCAAGTCTTCGCACATCCAAAATGAGCTTATAAAACTACAAAAAGCTCAAAAATACGTAACAAACTAATCAATTTTTATAAATTTAAAGGCACGGCGTTAAGCCGAGTTCTGTCTTGAGCGATCATTTATCTACGCTTGCTTTTACAAACAAGCTCTAGCGAAGGGTTTTAATATAAGACCAAAACCATCCCTTCTTGCTGCAGGTTGGGTTTATATGGCCACGCAAGTTACCAAGCGTGCCGGTGGGCTCTTACTCCGCCGTTTCACCTTTACCGCCGAAGCGGAAGTCTACTTTCTGTTACACTATCCCTTAGGTTTCCCTAGCCATCCGTTAGATGGAACCTTGTCTTATCGCAGCTCGGACTTTCCTCTTTTGTAAAAACAAAAGCGATCGCTTACCGTGCCAGAGCGAAATTATAGCGGCTTTGGCTTAAATTTCTAGCTTTAAAAGCTTTAGGCTTTTAACTTTATGTTTTATTTACAAGGTAGATTCGCAGGCAGATATAGTGCTTTGAGTAAATATTTAGCGTATGTTTTGTTAAAAAGCATATAAAATTATCTCAAAGCGCAATAAATTCAGCATTATTTATAGGTCGTAAATCGTACAAGTTCCCAAATTTCTGCATTATCTCGTGCGTGGCCTGCGTAAAAGGTTCGCAACCAAAGTGTGGCACTATGAAAAAATCCACCAAATTTAAGCCTGTAAAATCACTCACGTTTACGCTATTTTCATCCATAAGCGTAGCATATCTCGTATCTGGTGCCGCTACGACCGCACCTGCTGACTCGCCAATATAAATTTTCCCTGCTTGAACTGCATCTTTGATGGCTTGTGCAGCATGCGACTTTCGTAACTCACTAAGAAGATAAAATGTATTTCCACCGCTAACGTAAATGATATCACACTGACTAATGGCAGATAAAATTTCATCTTCACAAGATAGCTCATCTTGGCTAGATACTAGTGCCGCCGAATTCTTGGCGCAAGAGACGTCAAGGCGTCTTAGCTTCGCACCAAAATTTTCTAAAATTTCCACCGCTTCGCCGACGTAGAAATTTACCTCTTCAAATTTGGCCGCAGTATCTATAAAAACAATATCTTTGCCTTGAAAATTTACCACTTCATTAATCTTGCTCGCAACCTCCGCAAAGTAAGAGCAAAGAAAAATATTTGCCATTTTTAATCCTTTTAAAATATAAATTTGCAAACCCATTATATCCAAACGAGCTTAGAAACACTTGTGTTTCGCGTCGCCAGCGCATCTTGCTTTACGGGTAAAATTTAGCGATTTTAGGATAAGGATCTTGGTGCAAAAATTTGATAAATTTAGCCACAAATTTAAATTTAAAACAATAAAGTAAAGTATTTTTGTACCGCTTGGCTCACAGCTTTTAAAGAGCGTCAGGCGAGGTGAATTTTGATTTGTGAAATTTAAACTTAAAAGTTAAGGCAAAGTTTTGCGAGATGGTTTTAAGTGTTTTCTGTGTCACTATGCTCGTAGCTAAACAAAAGAAGTAAATTTCGTCCAAAAATAAGGAATACAGCCTATCACGGAGCGAAATTTATACTCTACTTGCAGTTACCGGCATAGACGCAAAAATCATTTAAAAGTACTCGCAAGACGAGCCGCTGCCCTACTCAAAGATGTTTTTATGCAAGATTTCTTCTAGCACAACAGTCGCGTAGCTGCCTTTTTGCAGTGTGAAATTTATCGTAAAGTGTGCTTTTTCCTCGTTGTATTTATAGCTTGCATCCTCCAAATAACACCACGCAAAGCGCCTAGATCCCGTCATTTTAGCTTTATATTCATTTGCCTGCGCAAAAATTTGATCCTCGGCTGCCCTAGCCGCGCCCTGCGCCTCATACGCCTTTGCGCCCGCGATCAGCCCGCAGCTAGTGATATCTCTAGCGTCAAAGCGCGCGCCCTCTGCGTCCAAATCCTCGCACAAAAAGCACTTTCCGTGCGGGTAGTGACCCAAAACTTCGCCCTCTATCAGCTTAAAAAATCTCTTTTGCGATTTTAAATTTTTCAAAATCGCGCCGTCAAGATACGGGTAAATTTGAGCTAGCTCAGAAAGGCTAAAGTCCTGCGCAAACCTCGAAATCTCCACGCGTTTGCTAAGCCAGCGGTTAAAAAGATCGCTTTGATATGCTGAGATCAAAAAGTCGTTTAGCTTTACATTTTTACTCTTTTTGCCGTTTATCGTCCCATTTTTAAGAAGCTCAAGCCCAGTTTCGGCATTGTCGCCAAATTTACCAAAACGCTGATAGCCAAAGTAGTTTGCATAGCCCATTTTATCAATGCTAACAAATGCTTGCTCTAGCTTTTTGGCATTACTTGGTAGTACTTTTTTTAAGCGGATAAAAAAGCTATTTCCCTTTAGATGTCCGATACGAAGCTTATTTTTATGCACATTTAGGCTTAAAATTTTCATCTTTTCGTGGCTAAAGTTTGCTAGATTGCTCTCAAATTTACGTGGCATCGAGATAAACTGCGTCGTCATGCCCTGCTTATCCTTTAGCCCAGCGTAGCCAAAGTCGCGCATCTTAGCCCCTGTAACCTCGCTTAAGACATGCAAAGCCTCCTGCGTCGTCATATCTTTTTTAGAAATTTCAACGATCATGTGCTCGCCATCGCCACTAAATTCATAAAGCGGTATCTCGCGTACGACAAAATCATCTGAATTTTTAGAAAAATATGCCTCGATAGGTGCATGAGTGAGTGCATAAAGTGGCTTAAAAGTGGTGGTTTCTTGCATTTTGTTTTAACCTTTTGTTTGAAATTTTTGCAAAGACGCTAATCTTTGTCCGTGTTTTTGTGGCGATCCTTTTGATGGCGTTTAAATTTTTAGGACTAAAAGTAAATAAAATTTCATACTCTTCGCCGCTACTAAGCTCAAATTTACTTAGCTCTTTTGTAAATTTAGCACCCTTTTTGCTAGCCTTTAAAAGCTTGGCAAGATCAGCATTTAGCCCATCTGAGATATCCATAGCGGAGTTTATAAGATGAGCTGCCTTGTAGAAAAATTTATCTCTTAAAATAGGCTTTTTAAATCGTGAGTTTTTTGAAATTTTAGCTAGCCTCAGAAGCGAATTTAGCCCATTTTTGCTACCTCCAAGCTCACCAGTAAAAGCCACCAGATCTCCGTATTTTGCATTTTTTCTAAGCACAGCTTTGCCATTTAGCTCGCCAATTACACTAACGCTTATATTTAAAATTTTACTACTTATCGTGTCGCCACCGATTATCTTTACACCAAACTCCTCGCAAGCTCTGTTTATGCCACTACTTAGCTCTTTGATTTGCTGCGGCGAAAAATTCTTTGGCAAGCTAAGTCCAAGAAGCGCAAATTTTGGCCTAGCATTCATCACGATCGTATCTGAAAAATTTACGATCATCGCCTTGTAGCCGATCTCTTCAAGGCTTAGCCAGCCATGCTTAAAGTGCGAGTTTTCAGCAAAAATATCCTTGCTAAAGACCTGCTTGCCAAGCACAGCCGCATCATCGCCAATATAAGCGTTACCAAAGCATTCAATCGTAAAATTTTCTTTATCCATCGGGCCATTATAATGAAACTCCTTTTAATTTTAGGATAAAATAAGCCAAAAAAGGAGCCAAATGCAAAAAATAGAAATTTTTAGATTTAATGCAAAAAAGGATATTTTGTCGTATTTTAAACCATATTTTTTAGAAATTTTAGATTACGCAAACCTTGACGAGCTATTTTTGCATATTAAAAAGATTGATCCGTATTTTCAGCCAACAACTGGCTTTGTGAAAGTAAATGATGTCGTAGTGAGCACTGCTGAACCATTAGAGAATTTATATGAGAAATTTGCAGACGAGCTTGTGATTTCGCCACTTGATGAAAAACGAGCGGTTTTAGATCTTGAGATAAATGATGATGACTTTTGGAAGAAATTTAAACCATTTGAGAAATTTTGTGATCAAGCAGACAAAGAATTTTATGCAAGCTTAAAGCCATATTTTTATGCTGATTTTGTGAGAGAATACGAGCCAAATTTTATAGGTGCAGCGGCCATCATACTAGCTCATCATCTTTATAAAAAAGAAAAAAATGATGAGATCATGAGGCTTATCAACAATGAAAATGGTATTTTAATAGCTTGCAAGATTGATGATTTTATCTTTAGCGGAAGCGAAATTTATACCGAAGCGATTAGGTTTTTTAAAGAAATTTTAGGGATAAAAGAGGATGAAACCTCAAAAAATGAGCTTGAAAAAATAAAGAGCTTGGATAAATTTAAAGAATTCAAAATAGCCGTAAGCAATAAAATCCCTGAAATTTTAGATAAATTTAGAGCAAATTTTATAAATCTAAACAATAAATTTCCTTGTGGATTTGAACTTTTAAAAGCAAACGAAAAGCTTGCATTTGCACTTGCAAGTAAGATTATTTTTAATGCGTTTGATAGCGGGGCTGATTTTTTACTAGCTAGCAATGAGGCTGAGTTTTATATGTTTGACACGCTTTCAAAAAAGCTTGAAAAATTTGCAAACAGAAGCTTGCAGGATTTTTATATTTTAAGAGTTAGCGAACTGGTCGAGCTTGAAAATGGCAAAATTCCAGCAAGCCTAAAAGAGCATACGCTAAAAGTAAATTTAGTCTAAAACTAGAGAATTTATTTTTGCAAAGTTGCATTTTGCTCGCTTAAGGCTTCTTCTTTTTCGTCTTCTTGCCTTATCTCATCGTACCTTGCTTTGGCATTTTCATAAACACCAGCTGGTAGGCTTATGTTTAAATCGTCCCTTAAGCTCATCACGTCATCACAAGCATTTTGGTAGCCAAGGTCGCAGCTTTTCATATAATAACTCACGCCAAGCTCGATATTTGAGTGCTTTTTTAGATCACTATCCATTTGCTCATTTATCTCTTCATTTACAAACATATCGCCCAAAGCCTCGCACGAAAGCACATCTTTTTGCTCACAGCCATCATAAAAAATTTCATACGCAGTTGCGTAATCTCCAGCATTTAGCGCCTCAATACCTCTGTCATAATCATCGATGTCAAAGCCAAATGCTAAATTTAAAGCTAGGATTAAAAAAACTATCTTTTTCATATAAAGCTCGGTGCATCGTTTGAAAATAGTATAAGATCGCCAGCACGCGTATTTTGAGCTAGAATTTCTTGCATTTTATTTTTATCCTTTAAGATGATGATCTTTGGCTTTACGATGTACTTTAGTAAAACTTCGGCGTTTAGCGAGCTTGTGATGATAACAAGGTCAAAAATTTCATTTATCACCTTGGCTAAATTTGCATTTTGCTCTGCATCGCTCTCGACGATACCAGGTGTTAGCAGCACTTTTCTGCCAGCGTAGGTGCTTACAAGCTCGTAGCTTGCACTCATGCCTGAGAAATTTCCATTAAAGCTATCATCAATTATCAGCTTGCCACCAGCCTCGATCTTGCTTAGGCGGTGCTCTACGTTTTTCATCTTAGATAGCGCTCTATCTACCGCCTCATCGCCCATTTTTAGGTATTTTGCCACCTTGATGCAAACGGCTAAATTTGTAGCGTTAAATTTGCCAAGTAGCGGCGAGGCGTAACTCTTGTCACCAAGCGTAAACGAAATTCCATCTAAATTTGCATTGATATCTTTTAGACTTTCATCATAAATTTCTATATTTTGGCTTGGCTCTTTTTTTGTCGAACTATGTAAAAATGCCATCTGCAAACGAGTGCTTTGAAGTGCTTCAAGCTTGGTAGAGCGGATATTATCAAGCGTTTTAAAATACTCAATGTGTTGCGCGCCGATCTCACCTACGATGACGATTTGCGGGTTTAGAATTTTTGTGATTTCTAAAATGTCGCCCTTTAGCCTAGCACCTGCCTCAGCGATGTAAATTTGCGTTTGCTCGCTTAAGTTTTCATTGATGTCTTTAATTATGCCAGCCATTGTATTTACGCTGCGAGGCGTCTTGTAGCAGACGAAGCTATCTTTTAAAATTTCAAAGAGGAAATTTTTGATGCTAGTTTTGCCGTAGCTTGCGGTGATTAGGATTATCTTTAGCTCTTTGTTTGCGCCGAGTTTTTTAAGCGCCTTGTTTTTAAATCCTTGAAATTTTATCTTTTCTAAAATTTCACTAAAAAATAGGCTCACAACCAAGACAAAAAGTGGCATCGGAGCCAAAAACGCCTTGTGGATGATAAAATTTAAAGCGTAGTTTAAGATGATAGCGCAAGCAAGGATCACAAAAAAGTGCTTGATCCTGGCGGTAAAGACTAGCTTTTTATCAAGTTTTTTGTGCCAAAGATAAAGAGCTGGCAAAAGAGCAAAGTAAAAATAGATAAAAAACCACTTGCCAGTCGTGTAAAAAAGCACCAACGGCACAATAAAGAAAAAGACGTGCCAAGCGGGCTTTGTGAAGTGAAAGAGTACGCGCTCAGGCCTATATGAAAACCACTGAAAGCAAGTAATCACATAAAAAGCGAGCGCAAAGATAAATAAAACTGTGCTTATGCTTAAAAATATACTCATCTTATCTCCTCGATACCGCTCTCATCGTCAAGCACGACATTTTTTGCTTCATTTGGCTCAAAATTTATCCCTTTTTCTATCTCGTCACTTATAAATTTAGCGTGAAGCAAAAAGAAAAAGTGATCGCCCCTAAGCGGGAAAAATGAACTATTTTTTATGAGCTTATGTATGCTCTCTCCACTTGTTATAGGCGTTGCCTTGTCATTTTCTCCCCAAAATATTAAAGCCTTACCACTAAAGTTGGCAAAATGCTTCGTAAAATCCTCATCAACTACGTTTTTTAGGGTTTCATACATCACTCTGCTCATGCCGCTCACATCTTTTGTGGCAAAGAGTTTATAAAATTTTCCAAATCCAAAAAGCTTAAAAATTTTAAAAATAGTGATCTTTGCGCGCACGATAAATGGCTTTTTGACAATTATGCCAGCTGAGCTTAAAAGCACAAGATATGGCGGCTTTAGAAGCGTTGCGATCTTGCCACCAAAGCTATGACCTACGATAATATCTGGCTTTATGCCAAGCTCATCACAGAAATTTTCAACGATTTTTGCGTAATCACTTGTTTTTAATGGATCAGTAATGGAGCTTTTACCAAAGCCTGGCATGTCGATATAGACATGGCAAAGCTCGTTTAGATAGTGCCCAAAAGCCTTTTTCATTATCTCTTTATTAGCACCCCAGCCGTGCAAGAAAAGCACTATTTTTTTGCATTTTGGATTTACTACTTCGTAGCTGATCTCATACTCGTCTGAGCCGTACTTTACCGCCCTACTCGCCATCGTTTTCTCTCTTTTTAGCAGCGTAAATGCTCTCAAGCACGCTCACTGCTTCGCAAAGGCGCTCATACTCTTCCATATTTAAAAGCACTGCTTCAAATTTATTATTTTTAACAATGACCGCTCTTTTTAATTCATTAGCTCCCACACGAGAGAGCACTGAACTAAAATTTCTAACCACTTCAGTTGCTGTATAAATTTCATCTTTTGTAAAAGTTACCATTGTCGCTCTTTGTGTAAAATTTTACGTAAAATATCACAAACTACTTTATAATCTACTAAATGGCCTAAATTTTTCCGCGACCTTTTACTGAAGTGATCGAGTTTATGAAGCTATAATCGATCTTTATATTACGCTCTCTTGGAAGTGAGTTTGCAAGAGCATTTAAAGTGCTCTCAAAATCCTCAAATAGATAGTTTGCAAGGCTTCCTGGATTTGGATTTATCTCATTTAGATAGACCTCATCATCTATCACAAAGAAGTCGCATCTAATGATCGCTCCGTCAAAACCGCAATCATAAATTTTTGAAAAGTTAAATTTAAGCTTTTGTTTTAGCTCCTCAGAAATTTCAGCCTCTTTTACCTTGTTTTCATTTGAAAAGCTAAGATACTTTTGCTCGTAGTCAAGAAATTCTTTCTTTTTTGGCTCTTCTATGATAGAAAATTTTATCTTTCCATCTATCTTACAGCCTGCAAGGTTGTACTCTTTTACTCCTTTTATAAAAGGCTCGACAAGCACATCTTTATCAAACTCAAATGCCACGTCTTTTGCATAAGTTAGCTCGCTGGCGTCATGCACTATATTTACGCCGATGCTACTTCCAAGTCTTGCTGGCTTTAAGATAATAGGATAGTGAAATTTTGGCTGGCTCTCACGAGTTAGTATCTCATAGTCAAGCGCCTTTACACCAGCTTTTTGTGCTAGAAATTTAGTAAGCTCTTTGTTGTAGCTAAGCGCGCTTACTTCAAGCCTTGGACCTATATATTTTATGCCGTAAAAGTCAAAAAGTGCTGCTATCTTGCCATCTTCGCCGTCCATGCCATGGATCAAATTTATAATGACATCACACTCTACTTTTTTATCGCCAAAAAGAGAGTGCACGTAAAAGCCGCCCTTTGCCAAAGATAGCTTCTTTGAGTTTTTGTATTTACCAGAGCTAAAGAAATTTGCTCTCATATCTTTTTGCTCGATAAGATAAAAGTCTCTATTTGCGTCGCAAAATATAAATTTTAGCTCTTGTTTTAGGACATTTTTTAAAACTATCGCACTAACTATGCTTATCTCATGTTCATAGCTCTTTGCTCCAAATATCACACCTAAATTCATCTTTCTAATCCTTATCCTAATTTCTTTAATGCTTCTTTTATAAGATCACTTGTATTTTCACTCTTACACTCAGGCAAAATTTTCACTATCTTCTCACGTTTAAAGCCAAGCGCTTCAAGTGCCAAAAGCGCTTCGTTTTGGTAGCTTGGCACGCTCTCATCACTTATTAGTTTTGCGTCGCTTAGCTCAGCTATGATGCGTCTAGCAGTCTTTGGTCCGATACCTGGCACACTTTTAAAGGTATCTGCATCGCCGCTTATTATGGCATTTGTAAATGCCTGTGAGCTAAGACTTGAGCAAACTGCCATAGCCGTGCTAGCTCCGATACCATTTAATTTAATAAGCATCTCAAACATCTTTTGCTCATTTGCATCCAAAAAGCCATAGAGTAAATTTGCGTCCTCTCTTATGATCTGTGTTATGGTAAGCTCGACTTTTTCGCCCTTGCTAAGCTTGGCTGAGCAAAAAAGCGAGATAAAAATTCCATAGCTTACGCCGCTATTTGTTTTAAGTATCACAAATGCGGGATCTTTTTTGCTGACGACACCTTCGATCGCTTTTATCATCATTTAACCTTTTATTCTTAAAAATTTGTATCTGTGTAGTCTTCTAATTTATTTGACTTTTTGATCTTATACTCAGCCTCATCGCCATCGCCGATCTTCTCCAAAGTAATAGCATGTGCGGTTTCATTTTGCTTTGAGATATAAGTGACATTTTGTGGAGGATCAACGATAACAAATCTAATCTCATTTAATTCAACCCAGTTGCCTCTATTTATCACTTTTGCAGAAAATATTCCATTTTGCATGATCTCAAGCTCATCCTTTAGAGTAGCTAGCAACTCTTTTTTATCTTTAAAAATTTTTAGCAAAGTGTTGTATTCATTGACTAGACCTTGATACTCTTTTAGCTTTTTCATAAAGGTAACTGGCGGTATCACTTTAGCTTTTGAGAGCTCTTCTACCTTTGCTTTTATGGTATAAATCGAGTCTTTATTTTCATTTATGACATTTTTCTTTGTTTCAATATTTTTTAGAAGAGAGGCAAGCTCTGCTTTTGTATATTCGATCTTATTTAATTGCTCTTGCGTAGCCTCAGCACTCTCAGGCATTTTACTGGTATCGATTATAAATTTATTGTCAGTGCCTCTTAAATATCTTACGTCTATTAAGTGTGAAGCTGTGATAGTGCAGTTTGAGCCAAGCGTATTTATTTGGATATTTTGAGCGGTTATAGATCCACCAACGACGCTATTTATCTTAACTCTTTTTGCTACGACATTTCCGCCTTCTAGCCTATCTATCTCGACATTTTCAGCTTCAACCTTACCGATATGGATAGAAATTTTTGCATTCTTTGCATAAATTTTAGCCTTTTGGTGTGTTTGACCGCCGATTATTACTTCATTTGCTTTAACCATCGCATTTGCACCGACGTTTCCTTTTACCTCGATCTCGTCAGCCTCCACGATGATGCCAGTGCCGATGGCGTCTTTTATAGTATCAGTTTCTCTAACCACCAAAGTCACATTTGTATCAGTGCCTGCTTGAATAGAGCCAGTTGTTTTAAAATTTGCTTCATTTATCTCTATACGCTCTTCAATGTCAAATGAACCATTTTTCTCAACTACATATCCTGATTTTTTAGCGATGTATATTATGCTATCGTCATTTTCTACTCTCTCTATATTTTCGCTTATACTTATCTCTTTGCCAGTATCTTCTTTTGGCTTTTCTACTGCTAATAATTTACCTCTCGCATCACGGCCATTTTGTCCCTCGTGAGACTTTTTCTCTTCCATTATCACTTCATCTTGTGCTACACCAAAAACAAAACCTCTATCAGCGTAATCAATCTTATCTTCCTCTTTTATTGCATCAAGTTTATCTTTGTAGTAGTAAAGTATCTTTGCATCGGTAGCTTTTTTTGGATTTATACCTTGTGTTATGTTTAGTATGTAGTCTTTATCAAGTTCGCCCTTTACATGCACAACTGAGGCGATTTGTTTTAACTCATCTTTTAGTTTGCCGATCCTTATACCTATTAAAATTTGAGCTTTCATAAGCTGTTTGGCGATATATTCAAAAAGTTTATCTTCGTAATGCTGTTCGTATTCACAATCTTTTGTGGCTTTTACCTTTGCGACTACTTTTGTAACTGTTGAATTTACACCGATTTCTATCTTTGGAAGCTTTGGCACAGCATTTAGCCTAACATCAAAAAATTCCACGTCATAGACCTGCTCGATCTCTAGTGTCTCGTCAAGATAAAAAGCATTATCATCAAAAAAGTTTAAATTTTCTTCAGGGACAAAAACTGACTCTTCATTATCTTTATTTTTATAATAAGTCAAAATGTCTAAAATTTTAAAATCTATAAATTCTACCGGTACGCTGTGTTGTTTGCTTAGTTCTTTAAGCGATATATAAGGTGTTGAAGTTTGAATTTGCGTTGGCGGTAAAAATCTCTCGTTTTCTTGCACGTTCTCGCTCAAAATTGATCCATTTCACATAAAATTTGGCTCTTATTATCGCCAAAATTTTATTAAATTTGGGTTATGTAAGCTTTAAAGCATCTTTTGTTACTATTGCGTTTTCAAATTTAATTTAGGTGAACGATGTTTATAAAAGGTTTTTTTTCAAACTCAGTTGGTATCATGACTTCAAGGATTTTAGGGCTTATAAGAGATCTTTTAACGGCTTCTATCCTTGGTGCTGGCATATTTAGCGACCTCTTTTTTATAGCATTTAAGATACCAAATTTATTTCGCCGCATCTTTGGCGAGGGCGCCTTTACTCAGGCATTTTTGCCAAATTTTGCAAATAGCAAGAAAAAAGCGATCTTTCAGGCTGAAATTTTCATCAAATTTTTACTTTTCATAGGCGCATTAACGCTTCTTGTAAATTTATTTACGCCCTACTTTATAAAGATCATCGCAAGCGGTTTAAGCGAGCAAAACATAACCGATGCAGTGCCACTTGTGCGTATAAATTTCTACTATCTAGCTCTTGTTTATATCGTCACTTTCATGGGCGCGCTACTTCAGTATAAAGGGCACTTTGCGACAACAGCGTTTTCTACAGCACTGCTAAATTTAGCCATGATCGCATCGCTACTTTTGGCTCTTGGCAAGAGTGAGAGTGTGGTCGCACTTTATCTTAGCTTTGGCGTCGTTGCAGGCGGTATATTGCAAGTTTTGGTGCATCTAATCGCTATGAAATTTAACGCCTTAAATAAAATTTTCTGGGGCGGTCTAAGCGGATATTTTAAAGGCAAAAAAGCTAGCAGCAAAGGCTTTTTTATAAATTTCTACCACGGCTTACTTGGCTCAAGTGCTATGCAGATAAGCGCATTTATGGACACTTGGCTAGCTAGCTTTTTGGTAAGCGGCTCGATAAGCTATCTCTTTTATGCAAATAGAATTTTTCAGCTTCCGCTTGCTATCTTTGCGATCGCGCTCTCTCAAGCACTATTTCCAAAGATCACTAGACTTTTAAAGCAAAAAGACGAGGCAAACGCCCTAGTTTGGACGAAAAAGAGCTTTTACTTGCTTCTTTGCGCCCTGCTAGCAGCCACGATCACAGGCGTAGTGATGAGCGAATTTATCATTTGGCTCTTGTTTGAGAGAGGAAATTTCGTAAGGGCCAACACCATTGAGTGCGCCAAGGTGCTAAGTGCCTATTTGGTGGGGCTTACGCCATTTGGTCTGGCTAAAATTTTCTCACTTTGGCTCTATGCAAATATGAAGCAAAAAGAGGCAGCTAAAATTTCTATCATCTGCCTTGTGATAAATTTGATCCTAGCAGTCATTTTGATGCAGAAATTTGGAGCTGCTGGCCTTGCATTTGCAAGCTCGCTTGGAGGATTTTTACAGCTTATTTTATACGTTAGAGCCTTTGGAGCTAAGCGATTTTTAGCTATAATCGAGCCTAAATTTATAGCCGCTATCGCACTCTTTGCGGTTTTGCTCTATTTTGGTTTAACATTTTTAAAGGATATATTTAATGCGAATTTTTGATACTTCCAAAAGAGAAAAGGTTGAGTTTAGCCCTATTAAAGATGGTGAAGTTAGCATCTATCTGTGCGGACCAACGGTCTATGACGATGCGCATTTGGGACATGCAAAATCAGCCGTTAGCTTTGATCTTTTAAGAAGGGTCTTAAAAGCGCTTGGCTACAAGGTCAAATTTGCAAGAAACTACACCGATATCGACGATAAAATTTTAAATAAAATGGCGCAAACTGGCCAAAGCCTAGAGGAGATCACAAACAAATATATAGCGCATTATGAGAGCGATATGAACGCTTTAAACGTGCTTGATCCAGACTTTAAGCCAAAGGCTACGCAGTGTTTGGAGGCGATCATTAGCTACATCAAAGTGCTTATGGATAGAGGTGTGGCGTATAAGACGAGCGATGGAATTTACTTTGATACGAGCAAGGATAGTGGCTATTTTAGCATTAGCGGCAAGGACAATAACACTGATCTAATCGCGCGCGTGGCAAGTTTTGGCGAGAAAAGAGATGAAAAAGACTTCGTGCTTTGGAAATTTGATGAAAAATGGTATGAAAGCCCATTTGGCAAGGGTCGCCCTGGCTGGCACACCGAGTGCGTGGCGATGATAAGGGAGTTTTTAAGCGACAAAGAAAATGATAAATTTGAGATCGATATCCACGCTGGAGGCATCGACCTACTCTTTCCGCACCACGAAAATGAAGCAAGCCAGTGCAGATGCGCTTATCATAAAAATTTGAGCAAATACTGGATGCACAATGGCTTTATAAAAGTAAATAACGAAAAGATGAGCAAGAGCCTAAATAACAGCTTTTTCGTAAAGGACGCCCTAAAAAACGTTCATGGTGAAGTGCTTAGATTTTATCTACTTACAAGCCATTACAGGGCTCATTTTAATTATTCAGATGAAGATTTAGTGGCTTCAAAAAAGAGACTTGATAAAATTTATCGCCTTAAAAAAAGAGTTGACGGTGTGCAAGCAGGGACAGCAAATGAGAGCTTTAAAAATGAGCTACTTGAAGCACTAAGCGACGATCTAAATGCTTCAAAAGCACTTGCAAGCGTTGATGAGTTTGTAAAAACGGCAAATGAAAGACTTGATAATAACCCAAAAGATAAAGCATATAAGGCCGAAGTAGTGGCAACTCTAGAGCTGATGGGCGAAATTTTAGGCATTGCTAGCACAAATTATGTTGAGTATTTTCAGTTTGGTGTAAGCGACGAGCAAAAAGAGCAGATAAAAAGACTACTTGATGAGCGCGCGGTAGCTAAAAAAGAGAAAAATTTTGCAAGAGCTGATGAGATAAGAGATGAGCTTTCCAGCCTAAATATCTCTATCATGGATACGCCAAATGGCGCAGTTTGGGAGAAAAATAATGAATAACTTTGGCTTAAAAGATGTGCTAAAACGCTTTGGTCCATATTTTAAAGACTACATTCCATACTTTATCCTAGCCTTCATCAGCATGGCTCTCGCAAGTGGCGGAACAGCAGTCAGTGCGTATCTAGTGGAGCCTGTACTTAATAAAATTTTCGTTGAAAAAAACGAAACACTGCTTTATTTGTTACCATGTGCGATCATTGCTATTTATGTGTTAAAAAATGTTGGAACTTTTATGCAGGCCTATTTTACGGCATATATCGGGCAAGATACAATTAGAAGATTTCGTGAGAAGATGGTCGAAAATTTACTAACTTTGGATATGAAATTTTTTAATGATTTTCGAACAGGCGAGCTAATAAGTAGAACCACAAACGACATCGACCGCATAAGATCGATAGTTTCGAGTATGATACCTGAATTTGCAAGGGAATTTATAACGATCATTGGCCTACTTTGTGTAGTCATATATCAAAGCCCAAAGCTAGCATTTTTTGCACTTGTAGTTATGCCAATAGCGATTTATCCGATTTCTCGTCTTGCAAAAAAGATGAAAAAAATTTCAAAGCAGTCGCAAGAAAAGACATCCGATATCACTTCAGCTTTGAGTGAAATTTTTACAAATATCGAGATAATAAAGGCAAACAATGCCCAAAAATACGAGCATTCACGCTTTGTTGATGAAAATAATAAATTTTTTAAACTAAATCTCAAAACCGTAAAAATTGAGCAACTAGTAAGTCCGCTAATGGAGACGATAGGCTCTATCGGAGTTGCAGCCGTTATCATCGTGGGTGGCAAAGATGTCATCGATGGCAACATAAACATGGGTGCTTTCTTTTCGTTTTTAACTGCACTTTTTATGCTCTATACTCCGCTAAAACGCATAGTAAATATTTATAACAAGATGCAAGATGCGATCGCCGCAAGCGAGAGAACCTTTTTCTTGATGGATAAAGTAAGCGAGATAAAAGATGGCGAAAAAGAGATAAGCGAAGAGATAAAACTTATCAAATTTAACAACGTATGTCTAAACTACGGTGAAAAAGAAGTTTTAAGAGGGATAAATTTAGAGGCAAATAAGTCAGAATTTATAGCCCTTGTTGGCTCAAGTGGTGGCGGAAAAACATCGCTCATGAATCTACTTATGAGATTTTACGACGTAAATAGCGGAGAAATTTTAATAAATGAGACAAATTTAAAAGATATCAAAATCCACTCACTTCGCCAAAACATCGGTCTTGTCACACAGCGTGTCTATATCTTTAACGATACAATCGCTAAAAACGTGGCTTACGGCAGAGAATTTGACGAAGAAGCCGTGATAAATGCACTAAAAATGGCAAATGCCTATGAGTTTGTGAGCAAACTAGATGATGGTATCCACTCTATCTTAAATGAATTTGGCACAAACCTTTCAGGCGGTCAAAGACAACGCATAGCAATAGCAAGAGCGCTTTATCAAAACCCACAAATTCTTATCTTTGACGAAGCCACTTCAGCGCTTGATAACGAGAGTGAAAAAGAGATCACAAAGGCTATAAACAATCTAAGAAGCAAGAAAATCATCTTTGTCATCGCTCACCGTCTAAGCACGGTTGAGAGTGCTGATAAGATCGCGGTTTTAAGTGGTGGAAAGATAGTTGATATTGGAAGCGATGAAGAGCTTAGCAAGAGAAATGAAATTTATGCAAAACTTAAAGGCAAAGCCTTAGTTTAAGGCGATTTTTGCTAAGATTTGCACAAATTTTTAGGCATTTTAAAGAGGTTAAAATGAGCTTAAACTACGAAACTTTAAAATCTATATTTTTTAAATTCGATCCTGAAACTGCCCATAAAATCGCAGAACTTGCAATGATCGGAGCAAATAAAATTTTTCCAGGATCATTAAGCTTTGTAGCAAATAAGTGCGTGGTCGATGACAATGCGCTAAAACAAAATTTATTCTCAAGCACTTATCACAATCCAGTTGGCATAGCTGGTGGCTTTGATAAAAATGCCACAATGTTTGAAGCTCTCACAGCTCTTGGATTTGGGTATTTAGAATTTGGCACATTTACTCCAAAACCTCAACCTGGCAACGACAAACCAAGGCTTTTTAGGCTCGTAGACGAAGAGAGCATCCAAAATGCGATGGGCTTTAACAACGATGGTTGCGAGGCTATTAAAAATAGAGTCAAAAAACTTTATCCTTATACTTTACCTATCTGGGCAAATATCGGTAAAAACAAGGTCACACCAAACGAAGATGCAATAAAAGACTATGAAATTTTAGTAAGAGAATTTATCGAAATTTGCGACACCTTTGTCATAAATGTCTCATCGCCAAACACGCCAAATTTAAGAGCATTGCAAGATGAGAGCTTTATAAAAGAGCTTTTTAGCGTCATTTTGCCACTTACTAAAAAACCAATCATCTTTAAAATCGCTCCTGATATGAGTCACGAAGATGCGATCAAGCTTTGCAGCTGTGCGGTAGAAAACGGTGCTAGTGGCGTGCTTGTTTCAAATACAAGCGTTGATTACTCGCTCTCTCACTCATCAAATTTAAAGGATTTTGGCGGACTAAGTGGTAAGGTGATCGCTAAAAAGTCAAAAGAGATCTTTAAAGCCGTTGCAGACGAGCTTTATGGTAAGACGACACTTATCGCATGCGGCGGCATAGATAGTGGTGCAGAGGCATATGAGCGCATAAAAATGGGAGCAAATTTAGTGCAAATTTTTACAAGCTTTATCTTTAAAGGGCCAATGATCGCAAGAGATATAAATTTAGAAATTTTAGAACTTTTAAAAAGAGATGGCTTTGCCTCTATTAGCGAAGCGGTCGGCATAGATGTTAAAAAATAAAAGGCAAAAGATTGATAAAATTTAATAAAGCAAAACTAGAAAACGGACTAGAAATTTATCACGTACCAGTAAATCCGGGCTCAAAAGTGATAAGCGTCGATGTCTTTTATAAAGTTGGATCAAGAAACGAAGTGATGGGCAAAAGCGGCATCGCTCACATGTTAGAGCATCTAAATTTCAAATCAACCAAAAATTTACGAGCTGGTGAATTTGACGAAATAGTAAAAGGCTTTGGTGGCGTAAATAACGCAAGTACAGGCTTTGACTACACTCACTACTTCATAAAAGCCTCAAATGAAAATTTAGACAAAACGCTTGGTCTTTTTGCTGAGCTTATGAAAAATTTAAGCCTGAAAGACAAAGAATTTCAGCCAGAGCGAGACGTGGTGCATGAAGAGCGCAGATGGCGAACAGACAACAACCCTATGGGATACCTCTACTTTAGGCTCTACAACCACGCATTTATCTACCACCCATATCACTGGACTCCGATAGGCTTTATAAAAGATATCGAAAACTGGAATATCTCCGACATAAAAGAATTTCATGCCACTTTTTATCAGCCCAAAAATGCCATTTTAATGATAAGTGGCGACATCGGCAAGGATGAGGCATTTAAGCTAGCTAAAAAAAACTTTAGCAGCATAAAAAACAAAAGAGCTATACCAAAACTACACTGCAAAGAGCCTGAGCAAGACGGCGCAAAAAGAGCTATCATCTATAAAGATAGCCAAACACAAATGCTAGCTATCGCTTATAAGATCCCAGACTTCAGACACGCTGATCAAGTGGGGCTAAATGCGATAAGCGAATATTTAACCACTGGCAAAAGCTCTATCTTACAGCAGCGCCTAGTCGATGAGCTCATGCTTGTAAATCAAATTTATGCTTACAACATGAGCTGTGTTGATGAAAATTTATTTATATTTTTAGCAGTTTGCAACCCAGATGTCGAAGCAAACGTGGTTGAGGCTGAAATTTTAAAGATCATAGATGATTTAAAAAATAAGCCAATCGATAAAGATGATGTTTTAAGAGTTAAGAATTTGATAAAAACTGATTTTATTTACTCATTTGAGAGTGCAAGCAAGGTTGCAAATTTATATGGCTCATACCTTGCTAGAGGCGACATAAAGCCACTTTACGAGCTTGAAAAAAATATCGATAAGATAGATGCCAAGCTTTTAAAAGAGATAGCAAATAGATATTTTAATGAAAAAACCAGCACAACAATAATATTAAAAAAGGAATAAACGTGGAAAATTCGCTTCAAGGTGCGATGACCGCACTCATTACGCCATTTAAAAATCAAAAAGTAGATGAAGTCAGTTTTGAAAAACTAATAAAAAGACAGATAAAACACGGCATAGATGTCGTTGTGCCAGTTGGAACTACTGGTGAGAGTGCAACACTAACGCATGATGAGCATAGAATTTGTATCGAAATAGCCGTAGATGCGTGTAAAGGCACAAATGTAAAAGTACTAGCTGGAGCTGGCAGCAACGCGACTCACGAGGCTATTGGTATCGCTAAATTTGCCCAAGCTCATGGTGCTGATGGCATCCTCTCTGTTGCACCTTATTACAACAAACCAACACAAGAAGGGCTTTATGAGCATTACAAAGCCATTGCAAATAGCATTGAAATCCCTGTGCTTCTTTACAATGTTCCTGGCAGAGTTGGCGTGGATATCTTGCCAGCGACTGTTTTTAGACTCTTTAAAGAGTGTAAAAATATCTACGGTATCAAAGAAGCAACAGGCAGCATCGATAGATGCGTCGATCTACTGGCTCACGAGCCAAATTTAGTAGTCATCAGCGGTGAAGATGCGATCAACTATCCTATCATATCAAATGGCGGCAAAGGCGTTATCTCAGTTACTGCAAACCTCTTACCAGATCAAATTTCAGAGCTTACGCACCTTGCAATGAACGAAGAGTACAAAAAAGCAAAACTAATAAACGATAATCTATACACGATAAATAAAACACTCTTTTGCGAAAGCAATCCGATACCGATCAAAGCAGCGATGTATCTAGCTGGACTCATCGACTCTTTAGAGTATCGCTTACCGCTTTGCAAACCAAGTAAAGAAAATTTTAAAAAGATAGAAGAAGTTATTAAAAATTACGAAATAAAGGGATTTTAATGAAGGACACACTAAACGAATTTAAAGGTAAAACACTAGTCATCAGTGGCGGCACTAGAGGCATCGGCAGAGCCATAGTCGAAGAATTTGCAAAAGCTGGTGTAAATATAGCATTTACCTATAACTCAAACGAAGAGCTTGCAAAAGAGCAGGCAAAAGAACTTGAGGCTACTTATAAGATAAAAGCCAGAGCTTACGCGCTAAATATTCTCGAACCAGAGACTTACAAAGAGCTATTTTTAAAGATAGACGAGGATTTTGATAGGATTGATTTTTTCATCTCAAATGCTATCATCTCAGGTCGCGCAGTAGCTGGTGGATACACTAAATTTATGAAGCTAAAACCAAGAGGCATAAACAATATCTTCACAGCAACCGTAAATGCCTTTGTTGTAGGCACTCAAGAAGCTGCTAAACGCATGGAAAAAGTGGGTGGCGGCAGCATCATCAGCCTATCATCAACTGGAAATTTAGTCTATATCGAAAACTACGCAGGTCACGGCACAGCAAAAGCAGCCGTTGAAGCCATGGCAAGATACGCTGCGACTGAGCTTGGCGAGAAAAATATCCGCGTAAATGTCGTAAGTGGCGGCCCTATCGAAACAGACGCACTAAGAGCCTTTACCAACTACGAAGAGGTGCGTGATATGACAGCAAAGCTTAGCCCACTAAACCGCATGGGACAGCCGACTGATCTAGCCGGAGCATGTCTATTTTTGTGCTCATCTAAGGCTAGCTGGGTGACTGGACATACATTCATAATAGATGGTGGCACGACTTTTAAATGAGAAGATTGAAATTTTAAGCATAAAGGCATATTTGTGAGTTTAAATTTACCAAACGCATTGGCATTTTTTAGGATACTTCTGGCTCCGCTTATGTTTTTTATGCTCGTAAATGCGCCAGAAATTTTTACACAAATTCACATAAGTTGGATAAACTACTTCGCAGCTCTTATTTTTGTGATCGCCTCTGTGACTGACTTTTTTGACGGCTACATCGCCAGAAGCTGGGATCAAAAAACCAAACTTGGAGCGATCCTTGATCCGTTAGCAGACAAGATGCTAATTCTTGCTGCATTTTTAGGTCTCATGATGCTTGGCAGAGCGAGCGCTTGGGCTGTTTATCTCATCTTGGTGAGGGAATTTTTTATAACTGGCTTTCGTGTCGTGATGGCAAGTGACGGTGTCGAAGTCGCTGCATCAATGGCTGGCAAGGTAAAAACAGTCTCGCAGATGTTTGCGGTTGGATTTTTACTGATGAGCTGGCCTGGCGGAGGACTTTTGCTATGGATAGCTGTTGCGCTTACACTTTATTCTGGATTTGAGTATATCTTTGCCTATATAAAGGCGATGAAAAAGAGCTAAAATTTCTTTCGCTCGTAAGACCCAAAGTTTTTACTTGCAAAAATTTATATAAATAATCAAATCTTCATTTTCAAAATAAGTAAAATCAAGTAAAAAATTTCTCCTAGCTAAAAGAAATTTTTAACTTAATGCCGTTTGAGAGTAAATTTATAAATTTTGGCTAAAATCTCATCAATTTTTCAAAAAAAGGTAAGTTTTGAAAGGTATTCTCTTCACGCTAGCCCTACTTTGCCTTGGGCTTTATGCGTATTCGTTTTATTTTTTAGTGACTGTTTTAGCCATAAGTTTTCTCATATTTTTTCACGAGCTTGGCCACTTTTTGGTAGCAAGAACGCTTGGCGTAAAGATAAACACCTTTAGCATCGGCTTTGGCGAGAAAATTTACACCAAAAACGTTGGCGGCACCGACTACTGCCTAAGCGCGATCCCACTTGGTGGATACGTGCAGCTAAAAGGTCAAGACGACACCGACCCAAAGGCCAAAAACTACGACCGTGATAGCTACAACGTGCTAAGCCCACTAAAGCGAATTTATATCCTTTTTGCAGGACCATTTTTTAACTTTATCTTGGCCTTTTTTATCTACATTTTGCTTGGATTTATCGGTGTTGAGAGACTTGCGCCAAGCGTTGGACACATAGCTGAAGGCTCGGCAGCTGCGAGCGCTGGACTAGCTAAAAATGATAAAATTTTAGCAATAAATGGAGTAAAAATAAGTGAGTGGGACGAGATCAGTAAAAATGTAAAGCTTGAGCCAAGCACCATTTTGATAGATCGCAACGGCTCGCAAATGACTATAAATTTAACACCAAAGATAGGCGAGACGATAAATCTATTTAATGAAAAGGTACAGCGCCCATTAATCGGGATCTCTCCAAATGGCGAAGTGATAAAAATTTACCACACTGGTCTTGCAGGCATAAATTTTGCCTTTAGTGAGACGATCGAGGCATCAAAACTAATCTTTAAAAGCTTTACCAAACTAGTAAGTGGAGCTGTGCCGCTAAAAGAGGTCGGTGGCATCGTACAGATCGCTGATGTCACTTCAAAAGCCGCAAAAATAAGTCTTGGCGTACTTTTGACGATCGTCGCTTTAATCTCAGTAAATTTAGGCGTTTTAAATTTATTCCCAATCCCTGCACTTGATGGCGGGCACATACTTTTTAACCTATATGAGCTAATTTTTAGACGCGAGGTAAATGAGCGAGTACTTACAACGCTTACTTACTGCGGCTGGGCGCTACTGCTTGGTATAATGATGCTTGCAACCTTTAATGATATTATGAGATTAAGCGGAGGTTTATGATGATAGTTTTAAAAGAGCTGTTAGAAAAGATAGAAAATTTAAGCAAAGATGTGACACTAATCGCCGTTAGTAAAAATGTCACAAGCGCTGAAGTAAGAGAGCTTTACGCACAAGGGCAAAGAAATTTTGGTGAAAATAGAGTCCAAGAGTTAGCCAAAAAAAAGCTAGAACTGCAAAATTTTGCTGATATAAAATGGCATATGATCGGCCGATTGCAAAATAACAAAATAAATCAAATGATAAGCCTAAAACCCACACTTTGGCAAAGTTGCGATAGCTTTGAAAGAGCCATAGAGGTCGATAAAAGACTCAGCTACAAGCTTGATACCTTGCTTCAGATAAACTCGGCTGATGAGGATACAAAGCAAGGTGTAAGCGTAGCAAATGCGGCAGAAATTTATGAGCGTATCCAAAGCGAGTGCAAAAATATCAATCTAAAAGGCGTGATGAGTATTGGAGCGCATGTGGATGAGCCAAAAGAGATTCAAAAGAGCTTTGAACTAACTTATAAAATTTATGAGAGCCTAAAGCCAAAAGGTGCAACTATCTGCTCGATGGGCATGAGTAGTGACTTCGAGCTAGCGATAAAATGTGGCTCAAATATGATTCGCCTTGGAACAATGCTTTATTTGTAATTTTATCGCTTTTACCTGATTTGCCTCTGCTGCTGGAGGTTGATAAATTTTTACTAAAAAGGCTTGAGCAAAAAATTAAAAATCTAATATTTAGCGTCAGCCAAAACTAGAGCAAAAAGTACTTTTACGCCAGCTTTTTCTAGAGTGTTTTTAGCCTCAAGTATCGTTGTGCCAGTGGTTACGATATCATCTACCAAAATAACTGGCGCAGTGATCTTTTTTAGGATTTTAAAATTTCTTGGGTTATTTTGTCTAAATTGCAAATCCTTGCCACTATAGCTAATATTGCTGGTTGCCTGCAGTGCGTGAAATATGGGCTTTAGATTTTTAGCCCTTAGTGCATTTGCCAAAATAGCCGTATGCGAATAGCCGTAATGCACTCTATCATCTATCGGCAGAGCATAGACTTTCTCCAGTAAGCTAAAGCTTTTAGCAAATTGATTAAATGCAAATTTAGCTAAGTTTTTATATATAAAATATCCGTGCATTTGGTGCTTGGAGTGGATGAGTTCTTTTATTTCAGAGTAGCCGTAAAAGCTATAAATTTTAAAGCCCTCTAGTTCTCTTACTATCGGGCTTGGCTCGCTTAAAATTTGTGAGCAAATTTTACAAAACGTATTTAGCGTAAAGCTCTTGCAAAACGCACAAAACATTAGCTATTTAAAATAGCAATTGCAGTGCGTTTGATAGCATCATTTATGATCTCAGTTAAAAATGATTTAAATGCTCCGCCAGTGCGAACTAGCTCAAATTTGGTTTGGTTGTTTGAGATATTTTTGATGATGCTTTGATCACCTTTTTGGATTTTAAGAGTGATCTTTATCTTGCCCTTTGTGTTGTCGCTGTTATATCCGCTCATATTTGCTTCAAATTCGTTTATGAAAACTTCAACCACGACGCCACCCATACCATTTACATTTGCGCCATGAGCTATAAGCTCTTTTTTAAGAGAGTCACCAAAATAGGTCGCAAGGTCATTTTGAAGCACGACGTATTCATCCACAGTGCCCTTGCCATCTGTTATAGTTGCTATAGTGCTTTTGTTTTTGCGACTGTCATGCACTGCACTTATATAAACCTCAAAACCACTGCTTTGTTGATTTGAAACGATAGCCTTATAAGGATCAAACGCAAGCACCGTCTGAGTAGGCGCACAACCGCTCAAAAATAGGACAAAAAGTCCAAAGATAGCTAGAAATTTAAATTTACTCATATTTTTCCTTTCAAAGTTTAGTGATCTCATCAGCCACTTTTATGGCGGCTTGCTTGACTAAAAGCGCGATAAAGAAGTCAAACTGACCGCTTTTTGACGCCTCAAGCTCCTCCACGTGGTGTCTAGTCGAGATAGGAATTCGTTTTTTGAAATTTATATCTGAAAGCACAAGCTCGCCGTATAGATGTCCGTTTAAAATTTCAGAGCTTCTAGAGTAAGTGCCTCTAAGCTCGTCAAATCTAAAATCAAGCCTATATGTATAAGGCGATGTTTGCGTATCCACGACAACGATGCCACGCGAATTTAGCTCACGTTTTAAAAACATATAAAAGAGCACTTCAAGGCGTGGATTTGAGTTAAAGACTACGCCACTACCATCTTCTCTTGTGTAGTAAATCGACCTTGCGCTGCTTCTAGCATCCACGATCCTATGAAAATAGACCTTCTTTAGCCCAACGTTTATATCGATCATATTTTTTTCTAAGCAGCAGTTTATCGCCACGTCGCTTCTATACTTGACGCCATTTATAAAGACGCCATCGCCCCTGCCCCTACAAGCGCTGCAGTCAGCTGGGATCCTCATAACCTCTTCAAAATAGGTCTTATCTTCGCTACTTATGCTTGCACTTTGCACGCCGTCTATGCCCTCGCACGATAGACAAAGGCTAGCTTTTGCCACGCAGCCAGTTAGAAAGACGGCTGCAAAAACTGCTAATAATGTCGCTCTTAGCATTTCACTTCCTTTTGCTCTTTTTGTTTTTTGCGGAGATTTTTCACACTCTCGCCAGCGATGCCGTAGTTGTTTGTATCGACCTCATCGATAATGACAACGGTATTTTGAGCGCTTCTACCTAAAATTTCGCTTATTAGCTTTGTAACTCCGCTTATCATCTTCTCTTTTTGCTCCACACTTGGGCTATCACCCTCTTTTGTCACGCAAATTTTCACAAACGGCATAGCACTCCTTTTTGTAAATTTAGCACTTAAATTTTAATCAAAACCTATCCACCAAACAAGCTCCCAAATGCGGCAGTATCGCAAAGTCAGACAAGGCGTGGATAAAATTTACGACGGGAGTTACCATGGCAGGTAATGACCGAGTAAATTTTAGACACAACGAAGTATGACAAAGCGAGACAACACATTAGTCTATTTTTAGGACGGATAAAAACGCCTCCTGCGGCAAATTCACCTTACCAATGGCCTTCATCCTCTTCTTACCCTCTTTTTGCTTTTCAAGCAACTTCCTCTTACGCGTGATATCGCCGCCGTAGCACTTGGCTGTGACGTTTTTACCCATTGATTTTACGGTTTCTCGGGCGATTATTTTATTACCGATGCTAGCTTGTATCGCCACTTCAAAGAGTTGACGTGGCACGATCTCTTTCATCGCCTTTACGAAGTCCCTGCCCTTTGTCTGAGCCTTGCTCTCAGGCACGATGATAGAGAGCGCATCGACCGTCTCGCCGGCTACTTTGACATCAAGCTTCACTAGATCGCCCACGCGGTAGTCGCTTGGCTCGTAGTCAAAGCTCGCGTAGCCTTTAGTGCTTGACTTTAGCTTGTCGTAAAAGTCCATCACGATCTCATTCATCGGTATATCATACTCGAGTAAAACGCGGTCAGTCGTGATGTAGTCCATCTTCGTTTGTATGCCGCGGCGATTGTTTAAAAGCGTGATGATGTTGCCCAAAAACTCGCTTGGCGTGATTATAGTCGCTTTCACGTATGGTTCAAGGATTGAGTCTATTTTATTTACAGGCGGCAACTGGCTTGGGTTTTGAATTTTTAAATTTAACCCATCAGTTTGGATGACTTCATAAGTCACAGTTGGCGCTGTGGCGATGAGATCAAGATCAAATTCACGCTCCAGCCTCTCTTTGACAACCTCCATATGAAGAAGACCTAAAAAGCCAACCCTAAAGCCAAATCCAAGTGCGACCGAGGTCTCTGGCTCGTAGCTAATGGAGCTGTCATTTAGCTTTAGCTTATCCAGCGCGTCACGCAGATCTTCAAATTTATCAGTTTCTATTGGATAAAGTCCCGCAAAAACAAACGGCTTAGCCCTCTCAAAGCCGCCAACTGGCTCTTTTAGAGGATTTCTTGACTGCGTTATCGTATCTCCAACTTGCACGTCGCTAACGTTTTTAAGCCCCAAAACCACGATGCCAACCTCGCCAGCGCTAAGCGTTTTGGTCTTGATCGGAGCTATAGGATTTGGATACATGAGGTCTAGCACGATGTGTTTTTTGCCTGTACCCATGACCAAAATTTCATCATTTTTTGAAATTTCACCATCATAAACACGCACAAGAGCAAGTGCGCCGAGGTAGTTGTCAAACCAACTATCGTAGATTAGCGCCTTTGTAGGCTTGCTTACGTCGCCATTTGGCGCTGGGATCCTCGTGATGATCGCTTCAAGCAGCTCCTTTATGCCAACGCCTGTTTTTGCGCTCACTTCGATCGCTCCTGAGCAGTCAAGGCCGATGATATGCTCTATCTCGTCTTTTACCCTAGCAGGGTCAGCCGCTGGTAGGTCGATCTTGTTGATGACTGGGATGATCTCTAGGTTATTTTCAAGTGCGATATAGACGTTTGCGATGGTTTGCGCCTCCACGCCCTGGCTAGCATCCACGACAAGCAGTGCGCCCTCGCAGCTAGCTAGGCTACGGCTCACCTCATAGCTAAAATCAACGTGTCCTGGGGTGTCTATCAAATTTAGAACAAAATTTTCGCCATTTAGTGCGTAGTTTAGGCGGACAGACTGGGCTTTGATCGTGATGCCACGCTCTTTTTCGATGTCCATCGTGTCCATGATTTGCGAGCTCATCTCACGGTCGCTTACAGCGCCACACTCCTGAATGAGGCGATCAGCAAGCGTGCTTTTGCCGTGGTCGATGTGAGCGATGATGCTAAAGTTTCTAATGTTTTTCATAAAATCCCTAGTTAAATTTTAGGCGATTTTATAAAAAAAATCGTTAAAGTTGAGTAAAAATGAGTTTGCTAGGCTAGCAAGGCTTAAATTTAAAGCTCAAATTTAGCTCTTAAACTTTTACGCAAAGCGCAGAGCACAACGCAAAGTGAATATAAAAAATAAAGATAAGCAAAAAGCGGTAAAAAAGCTAAAAAAGCTGAAGCATAAACTAAAGTACTAAGCCCGTATGTCGCAGTTGCCAGCGCTGGCACATGATAAGTCCAAAGCTCTGGTTGTTCAAACGGAGCATCTATGACATTAAAATACAGAGCAAAATTTAACGCCAGCAACAAAATAAATATATAATCCTTTTTCATACAAAATAGAGCGCAAATCAAGGCTACTACAAAATTTACTGCGATAAGATGGGTTATATCAATAAAAACACAAAGCAACCCCATAGCCACGACTACTAGATATTCATTTCTTACACGAAACATTAAATTTAAGCCTTTTCCGTCAAATTTTAGTGATGATGCCCAAAGTGCTCGTCTTTATGCGCGCTTTTTAGCTCGCAGATGAGATCGTCTTTATGTCCAAGGTTCTCGCTCTCAAACTGAAGCGTGACATGGCCGATGCCAACGTGAGAAAGCTCGTGCTCGATGCGCTTTATCATCTTTGAAATTTCAGCCACGTTTAGCGCATCATCCACCACCACGTGGGCTATGAGCGCGTTTGTGCCAGCATTTATCGCCCATATATGCAAGTCATGCACGATTTTAACGCCATCTACGCTCTTTATAACGCCTAAAATTTCATCCGTATCAAGCTTAAGCGGCACGGCTTCGATCAGGATATTAAAGCTATCTTTTAGCAAGCTAGCGCCACTTTTTATGATGAGTAGCGAGACAAAGATACTTGCGATGCTGTCAGCCTGCGTGAAGTTAAATTTCATCACAAGAAGCGCCGCAATGATGGCGCCAACTGAGCCAAGCGTATCGCCAAGCACGTGCAAATAAGCACCTTTCATATTTAAATTTTCTTTTGTATCAGCACTTTTATGCATATAAATAGCCACGACCAAATTTACCACAAGCCCTAAAATACTAACAAAAAGCATCGTTTCAGCCTCTATCTCTGGCTCGTTAAAAAGCCTGATGATAGCTTCAACTACGACAAAAACAGCAAGTGCGATAAGAGCGATGGCGTTTATGAAAGCGGCGATGATCTCGACCCTTTTGTAGCCAAAAGTCTTTTGTAAATTTGCCCTTTTTTCTGAAATTTTAAACGCTATTAGCGACAAAAATAGCGCGGCAGCGTCTGAGAGCATGTGAAATGCGTCGCTAATGAGCGCAAGCGAGTTTGAAACGAAGCCAAAAACGGCTTCAACCACCATAAACGTGAAAATTAGAAAAAACGAATTTCTAAGAACGCTCTTGTTGTGCATCATTATCCTTCTTTTGGGCGTCGATCCTCTTGCCAATATCTTTTAAATTTGAAAATTCCTCGATGAGCTTTGGCGAGTCGTCAAGACTGATGACGAAATTCCATATATAGGTCATCACAGAGTAGATGTGGCCGGCATTTGTCTGCTGCGAGCTTAGCACTATTATCGCCACCAAAAAGAGCAGCGAAGCGCTAATGCCGATGATAAAATAGCTCATCGCCTCCCTGTTTGAGATCGCTATACGAAATTTAGAAACGACGTCGTAGTGCCTATTTAGCGTGCTTTTGTTAAAAACACCTATCACCTTTGCCTCTTTTTCTAGGCGGTCATTTAAACGAAGATAAAGGTCGTCATTTTTCTTGATATATCTTGGTAAAAATATAAGAAAAACGATCATCACGACAAAGCACGCCACAGCGACCTTTGACTCGACAAAAATGAGCATAAACGCTGAGCCGATGATCGAAATAACCGATGTAAAAAACATAGGAAAATGCGTCTCAAAGAAATTTACAAACTCTCGCGAGAGCGCTACTCTAGCAATGATGGCGGAGTCGTCTTTGGCATTTTGTTTTTCATTCATGATGACATTTACAGCAAGCTTTGCGTAGATATTTGCAAAAACTTGCGTATCCACGCGGCGCCTAATGGCTCCTACAAGCCACGCTATGAGCACAAAAAGTGCGTAAATGAGGGCATTTAACGTGTTTCCTTGCATGATTGCGTTGATCGCAAAGCCCGCAAATATCGGGTATGCCAGAAAAAGTCCATTCTCTGCTAACACCAAAGCAAAGGTCAAAATGAGCTTTTTGTTGTGCTCGGTCGCTATGCTCTTTAGCGTTTTAAAGGCGTTATTTTGCAAATTTAATCCTAAAATTTTCGCGAATTCTAGCCAAAATTTATAAATTTTGAAAAATTTTTGTTGTAACTATTGACATTACAACTAAAAATTATTATACTTCGCTCATCGGTTGTAAATAAAAATATTACAACACAAAGACAAGGAGAACAAAATGAAAAATTTTCAGGTTGCAAAGATCGTAAACGAGCCAAGAGTCGAGCTAAAAGAGGCTTTAAATTTAAGCGGCTGTGAGGTATCTATAAACGAGCTTCCAGCAAATGTGAGCGTGCCATTTGTCCATGCGCACAAGCAAAACGAGGAGCTTTACATCATCCTAGAGGGTGAGGGTGAGCTTTTCATCGACGGTGAGGTGCTAAAAGTAAGCAAAGGAGATGCGGTGCGCATAGATCCAGATGGCAAAAGGTGCTTTAAAGCTGGCAAAAACGGCATCAAAATGATCTGCATCCAGACAAAACGCGGTAGCCTAGAGCAATACACAATGAGCGACGGCGTGATAGTTGATGACGTAAAGCCAAGCTGGCTGTAAAATTTAAAGGAGAAACAATGAAAATAGCAATCATAGGTGCAAACGGCAAAAGCGGTGTAAATTTGGTGAACGAGGCTTTAAAACAAGGCTACGATGTCACAGCGATCGTTAGAAATAAAGAGTATAAAAACAAAAGCGTAAAGGTCGTTTATAAAGATATTTTCGAGCTTACAAAGACTGATCTGGCTGGCTTTGACGCAGTGATCAGTGCATTTGCAGCGTGGACGCCAGATACCTTTGCGCTTCACAAAAAAGTGGCCACTCACCTTATAAATTTACTAGAAGGCACTAGTACAAGGCTCATCGTAGTTGGCGGCGCTGGTACGTTATTTGTTGATAGCAAAGACACTATGCTAATGGATACACCAGACTTCCCGGCTGCATATATGGGTGTGGCAAAGGCGACTGCGGAGTCTTATTTTGAGCTAAAAGGTAGGAGCGATTTGCTTTGGACATACGTAAGCCCAGCAGGCGACTACGACGCAAATGGTGCTCGTACTGGTAAATACGTGCTTGGTGGAGATAATCTCATCTTAAACTCAAAAAATGAGAGCTATATAAGCTATGCAGACCTTGCGCTTGCGATCATAGACGAGCTAAAAAACAAAAAATTTATACAAAAACGCTTCACAGCAGTTAGTGAGCGAGCATGAAATTATAGATTTGACATAGCTGGCATAAAAAGCCGGCTTGTCAAATCTAAACTAAAAAATAAACTGCTTTTAGTAAAAATTTAAAGTATAATCAGAAAAAATTTCAAGGACGATCATGCAAGTAGGGATTAAGTTTTCAACCGCGATCCATGTAGTTTTAGCAGCTTGTTTTTTCAAAGAAGAAAAAGTCACGAGCGAATTTATAGCAGGTAGTATAAACACGAATCCAGTCATAGTTAGGCGCCTGCTCGGTACTCTAAAGGCTGCAGGACTCGTGAATATCGTAGCTGGAGTTGGTGGAGTGAGTCTTGCGAAAGAGCCAAAAGATCTAACCCTCCTTCAAATTTTTAACGCAGTAAATGATAAAGAAAAACTTTTCAAGATCCACTCTGACTCACCCAAAGCCTGCCCACTTGGTGGCAAGATCGAAACTCTCTTAACCACCCACTTCCTAA